>JAYSVR010000231.1:0-20105 GCA_043718445.1 Acidobacteriota bacterium
AATTCACCATCCAATCCGCTCGATTCCACCACTACGCTCAAACTTACTTTGCCGCCTATCGAAGACCGCCGCATTCTGGCCGTCATCGTCAAATTGCAAAGTGACATCTCCCACCATTTCACCACCGAAGAACTGGCGAAGGTCGCTAATCTTTCGGCCTCCTACATGCAGGCGCGTTTCAGCGAACTCGTAAAGAAACCGCTGGAAAAATACGAGCAGGAGCTACGGGTAAAAGCCGCACACGATCTTTTCGTCACTGAATTCCTCACCGTCCAGGAAGTCATGACGCGCGTAGGGCTGCGTGACCGCAAACGCTTCTACCGGGATTTCAGAGACGAGTACCACATCGCACCGGGCGCATTTCGGAAGTTATGCCTGATGGGGAAATGTCCTACAGCCGTGTAGGACATTCACTGACAAAAATCGTTAAATCCACCCCTACCTTCATGAAAACGACCCCTATTTTCTGAGGACGGGTTGAGCTACTCTTTTTCACGTAGTTGATAAACGCCTTCGCCTCCTGTTATCGCGCTATTTTGACGAAGAGGCAGGAATTGAGCGAAACGCTCGTGGTCGAAGATTAAAGCAATCGTAAACAATCACCCTAGACCGCGAAGTTAAATAGGGCGGTTATTAATCACTGAGTAGTTAGCGTTGGGCAGTAACCGCGCAGTCTAATTGGCTGTGCAAAAGCGCAGCCTGCCTAAACGCAATCGTTAATCAAGAATCAATAAAAGTTTGCATAGGAGTTTTTATGGCTTATCTGTTTAACCAGAAATTTATCTTCAGGGCTTTGGGCCTATTGGCCTTGTTTCTCGCGGTTGTGATCGGCTTCAGCTACGGCTTCAGCCGAAAAAGTCTGTTTTCGGCAAATGCTTCCTTGATTGCAGCCAATATGCAGTCCCCTTCGAATAGCGAGAGAAAGAGAGTTAAACGGGTTCGCCTTTGGGCACAGTTTCAAAACACTTTGCAAGCGTTGGGAGATCGCCTTGAAACAGAAGGAAAAGAACGCCTGATTCTAACTGGCACAATTAAACGTAACAGTGCAAAAGCGGGAGAGATTCCTGCGCGAATGATCGTCGAATTGCCAGACAAATTACGCCTGGAAGAACAAATAGGAAATAAACTGCGGGTGACGACGTTCGACGGAGAAAAGCAGGGCGGGCTTAAGCGTTCTGATGACAACGGCCAAGGTGAACAAGATGATGACGAGTTAGAATCGTTGATTTTTGACGGCCCCGAACATTTATTCTCAGGTCAAATGGCAGGCTTGGCTAAACGTGAGATCGGAGCATTTTTGCAACCAAACGGCGGAGCCTCAAGCAGTTATGTCGGCCCGTTTTATAACGTATATGAAATAAGCGATCTCATCACGCATGGCGCAACGTCGCGGGTGCAACGAAAACTATATTACTTCAATGCAAAGACCGCCTTACCAGAAATTGTTCAGTATCAAATTGAGCGAGGGCGCGGTTCGCTCAAGGTGGAGTTACGACTCGCCGATTGGCAAAGTTTTAGCGGCCAGATGATTCCCAAGACTTTTGCGCGATTCGAAAACGGCGCTGAAGTATTAAAGCTGAATGTTAGTAATGCCACCATTCAGGCTGCCGTCAACGACGGCATCTTTACTATCCCGGGAAAATAAACAAGCTACTTCTACCCCGCATATTTTCAACCACCTGGCTCGTGTTACCTAAGGAGTTTTTATGCTTCGTCCGAAATCCTTTTCACGCTTCAATTTCATTCTTGTTTTCGCCGTATTGACGCTTCATCTCACTGCCGCCATTACACAAGGGCAAACAGCCTCGCACACACGCGAGCCTCAACGGAACTTTACCCCTGCGGGGTCTTTCAGCCTGACAGATTTCGAATCAATCAACACAACCAATGGAAATCTGATTTTTCGTTATCCGCTAGGCCAATTACCCGCCGGGCGCAGCGCCATGCGCGGAGGTTTTCACCTGCAATATAACAGCAAGCTCTATGACACCTTTATTGGTCAATCAACGGATATTACTGGTGCTACTTCTCTCCAGAATCTTTTGCGGGATACCACTGAAGGAGGCTGGAAGCTGCGCTATCGTTATGATTTATCAGTGACGAATCGAAATAACGAAATAGATGGTGGGTACGAGGCCGCCGCGTTCATTGCTTGCCAAGCCACAGGATCAAGTACGGAGCAAAATGAATTGGCGACTTACATCTGGAAAGTTAAATTGCGTTTTCCCGATGGGAGCGAGCATCTCTTTCGCCCCAGCGGTTACGCAGATGGAAGAGGAGACGGGTATTTTAATGTGGATACATTGGGAAATGTACGAGCTTATGGATGCTCCGTTCCGCCCGGTAGCACGGGATGCGGTTGCAGCTACACTCAAAGTATTGATCCCAACCCCAGAATGACCTATTACAGCACCGATGGCTCTTATTTACGGCTCACGGTGGAAAGGAATCAAGACTGGACGCTTTATTACCCTGATGGCAGCAAAGTTTTCAATCAAGGCCCTTTACAACGAGTTTCTGACCGGAATGGCAATTACTACGACATTGCCTTTAATACTATTTATGATAACACTGGCCGCAGCACTTCTCTTACCTATGACTCTGCCACTGGCGATGACCTGATCACGCAAACCGGAGTCGGAAACACGCCTTTGGTTTGGCGCATTAAGTGGAAAACCATTTCAATCGTCAACAAAGGCTACAGCTCGACGGCTGCGTCTGCTGGGCAACAGCAAGGAAACACGGCTATTCAGCAATGGACCAGCGATTATCGGGTTGTTGATAAAATTGTTTTGCCTACACAATTAGGCAATCTTAGTTACACGTTTAATTACAATACAGCTACGGGATGGGCTGAGGTTTCATCTGTCATCATGCCTGCCGATGCGTCTGAAACTCCGCCGCAAGTGGCTTACCAATACACTTACCCCGGCGGGCTGGCAAACGGCTTGCCAAGATGCACCAATATTTTGCGAGGCTACCCGTCGAATAAAACGCTGACGTGGCAGGCTCAGGCGAATGGCATTACTAGCCCGGTCACTGAAACTTCGTTATACAACATCGGAAACACGCTCACGTATGTTACATCCACGGATAGCGGAGTTACGACAGAGTTGCACGGAGACACCAGCACGCCTGCGGTTGACACTGGCCTCGTCAAACGAATTGAACGCCCAGATGGAAGCAAAACAGAACGTATTTATGCTTTGAATCCACAGCCCTGGCTAGGCTTTTTGCCTCCGACAATGTCAGAAAGAAACGCCTTTGTTAAAACGGAATTTACCTCAATCAAGAATGCGGGAGGGAGTTATGCTAAGACTGCCATAAAAGACTTTTCTTACGATAAAAATGGCAACGTGCTGCAAGTTACTGAATACGATTGGGTGGATTATAACTTGGTTCCCAAAGACGGGAATCAGTTACCGACAGGCATTCCCGGCGGGGCAGCGCTCAAACGGGTGAGCTTAAACACTTACAACAATGCCACTTCTGATTCATCAATACCTGGTAACCATGCCAACGCTTACTGGAATCTTGTTCCGACTAATGGCTATACCTCATTAGTACTCAACGCCGTTGCTTCAAAAGAGGTGCGCCCAACTGTGGGAGGAACAATACAGGCACGCACTGAATATACTTACGATAATCCCGCAACGACGGCTAACTTGACCATCACGAGAAGCTGGGATTCGGCCAAAGGGGCGATCAATCAGTCCCCGGCTTATAGCACTTGGATTGCGACCACCAATCAGTATGGAACTTACTTTACTGGCACAACTGGTAAGCTGATAAAAACATTTGACGCAAACAACGTAGCGACGAGTTACACCTATGGTGATATTGGCAATGGTACTACCGATTTATATGTAACAAAGACCATTGCGGCAGAAACCGCTGCCGTGGCACGTACTTCGGAAAGCAAATACGATTTTTATACGGGAGCGGCGACTGAGGCGAAAGATACTGACAACAACGTCATTACTCAAACGACGCTTGATGTGTTTGGACGCCCGACTTTAATACAGGAAGCCTTCGGAATTGCAGGGCAGGAAAGACGCACGGCAATTGAATATTCAGACACGCTGCGGCGTGTGATTACGCGCGCTGACCTGAGTACCACCGGCGACGCAAAGCTGGTTCAAATCAGCCATTACGATCAATTAGGTCGAATTCGGTTGAGCCGGACGCTGGAAAATGCCGCAACGCAAAGCGCAACGAACGAGACGCATGGCACAAAGGTGCAATCGCGTTATCTTTACCACGGCTCGAACAGATATGAGCTTGTTTCTGCGCCTTATGCCGCCAGTGATTCCAACGGAGCGAATGGTGAGCCGGGCATGGCTTGGAAGCGCGTGAAATATGACAACGGCAGCAAAGTTATCGAATTGGAAACCTTTAGCGGAAGCGCCTTGCCAGCCCCGTGGGGAACCAGCACGGCTTCTTCAGGCAAAGTCGTTACTCTTTATGACGCCGAAGCCACGACGGTGATAGATCAGGCTAAGAAAGTAAGACGGAGCCTGATTGATGGGTTGGGTCAGTTAGTCAGAGTTGACGAACCTACGCGTGATTTCACGACGGCGGAAATTAATGCCGCCGCGCCCAACCTTCCCAATCCTACTTTGATTTTGGGCGCAGTCGGTTCGCCCAATCAGAAGACCGAATACGCTTACAACGTTTTAGACAACCTGACCAGCACTGCGCAAACTGGTATTCCGAATGGCGGCACGGTGGCGGTGACGCAGGCGCGCACTTTTAATTACAGCACGCTCGGCAGGTTAATTTCAGCCATAAATCCCGAAAGCGGATTGATGCAATACCTTTATGACAACAATGGCAACCTGTTGCGGAAAACCGATGCACGTGGGGTTTTCATTGACTATACCTACGACGCACTCAATCGGAACCTGACCGCGAATTACTCTAACACTTCGGTTCCAGACATCACGCGCGTTTATGATCCGGCTATTCCTTATGGAAAAGGCCGCCTTTGGTATTCATACGCTGGGGGGAATGAGACACCTGGAGCCAGAGAGGAATACAGAGCGGTTACTTCGTATGACGCTTTAGGCAGGTCGTTGAGCGTTGAACAGTGGTTTAAGGAAACAAACAATGCTTGGAACGGGCCGTTTACTTCCTCGCAAACCTACGACTTGGCCGAGAATGTTAAAACCAAGACGTATCCTTCCGGTCGCACGACCACCAATACTTACGACAACGAAGGCAAACTAACGCAATTCACCGGTAATCTCGGCGGCGGCACGTTGCGCACTTACTCAACCGGAATAACTTATAACGCGCAGGGCCAGATGTTGCGCGAGCAGTTCGGCACGACGACGACGCTCTTTCACAATCGTCATTACAACCGGCGCGGGCAATTGTTCGACGCGCGGCTCGGCACCAGCGGCACGGATGAATGGTCGTGGAATCGCGGTGCCCTTCGCATGTATTTCAACAGCGACAACAGCGATTACAACGCGACACCCACCTATGCCAACAACAACGGCAATTTATATCGGCAAGATCATTTCGTGCCGGATAACGACGCCATCTCGAGTTGGTCAATGTCAGTTGATTATTACGATTACGATGCGGTCAATCGGGTTAAGTTTATTGCCGAACATACTTATCGCAGCAACGGCGCTAACAATTACAACACCTTCAGTCAGTATTTCAGCTACGACCGTTTCGGCAATCGCCTCATCAGTTCGATGGCGGGCGTGACGGGCGTTCCCAATCCCGGCTTCAAAATCAATGGCCCGAATAATCGCTTGATCGCGCCCACCGATGTCAATGGCGTCACCGGCAGTGACAAAATGCAATATGACCTGGCGGGCAATCTCATCAAAGATGCTCATACACAGGCAGGCACAGGCACGCGCACTTACGACGCCGAGAATCGGATGCTAACGGCCATCGGTACGAACGGGCAGACGCAGACTTATGTTTACGATGCGGATGGACGGCGTACGCGACGCATCCTAAATAACGGCAGCGATACCTGGTGGCAGGTTTACGGCGTGGGCGGCGAAATGGTGGCGGAATATCAACTGGTGAGCGGCGCGCCTGCGCTCAGGAAAGAATACGGCCATCGCAACGGCCAGTTACTGGTCATCACGGACGCTACGAACAACACTTGCCAGTGGCTGGTGACGGATGCGTTGGGTACGCCGCGCATCATCGCCGATCAAACCGGTAGCTTGAGTGCGATCAAACGGCGCGATTACCTGCCCTTTGGCGAAGAAGTGTTTGCCAATGTGGGACATCGGGCGACGACGAATGGTTATGCGACTGCGGCGGCGCAACAGCCACGTCAACAGTTTACGGGCAAGGATCGTGACAATGAGACGGGGTTGGATTATTTTGAGGCGCGGTATTACGGCAGCTTGTTTGGGCGCTTCACTAGCCCGGATGAGTTCACAGGCGGCCCGGATGAGTTGTATGACTTCGCAGGTGTAGCTGCGAATAACCCAACGTTTTATGCTGACTTGATTGACCCGCAGTCATTAAACAAGTATCAGTATTGTTACAACAACCCGCTTTCGTATGTTGACATTGATGGGCATAAAGGGCTGAGAGCGTGGGCGAGGCAAGCTGCGGAAGCCGCCGCAGATTTTGTCGGCGGTGTTGCCAGAGGAACTGGTGCCAGTCTGACATTTGGGTATTGTACTTGGTGCAATCCTAATTCAAATGATTCGATTGCTTCGCGTGCCGGACAGGTTTTGGGTACGGCTGTTGTAGGGGCAGGAGGAACCTCGATTGCTGGTGCGGGGGGAGCCGCACTTGTTGTTTCAGGCGGAACCGCTGCCGCACTTGTAGCACCAGTGGCGGCTGTAGCTGGAGGGGCTGTTCTCGTTGCGGGAGCGGCGAAGAATGTAGGGCCACTTGCAACTACTCCGATTCGGAGCCAAGCCAATTCACAACAGAGCGGCGGGCGAGAGGGGAAAAACTTCACTCCAAATGGAAAAAAACAGGTTATCCAGGAAAATGCCCAAGCAAATAACGGGGGTAACAAGTGTACGGGTTGCAAAGTTGAGACTGTTCCAGCTCAGCAATCAAAGAAAGGCGTAACACCTCCAACGAATGAAAATGCGGTTGATCATGTGAAGCCGAAAAGCAAGGGGGGTAGCGGGACACCGGACAACGGTCAGTTATTATGTCGAAAATGCAACGGGGAAAAAAGCGATAAACTCCCCTAGGATTAATAATATGAGCGAGAAAGAAACCGAACAATACAAAAAGATTTTGTTTAAGCTTGAGAGAGACGCTGAAGGCTATCCGCCCAATGATTGGGAAATGCTTTGGGCTTATGAAACCGAGAATGGTCTTTACTTTATTGATAATGTACCATTCTATGTGCGTGATTTAAGTTGGGGGGATGTGGTTTCTGTTGAGGAACTTAATGGAGAATTGCATTTCAAAGAAGTTATGCGTCGTTCACAAAATAGTGTTATTAGGGTCATCGTTTATGACCATTTAGATGTACAACCGTTACGGGCTGCACTTGAAGGGCTTCGTTGTGAAACCGAGCAGAGCCACGTCCCAAGTCTGATTAGCGTTGATATTTCTCCATCTGTTAGTTTCGATGAGGTTACTACTTTTTTAGATAGTGGAGAGTCGGGCGGAAAATGGCAGTATGAAACCGCTTCGATAAGACACCCATAACCCCGCAATCTTTCATATTGTAATTGCCAGTGGCTAGTGTTGGGTACGCCGCGCATCAGCACGGCACTAGCAGCACCGACGAATGGTCGTGGAATCGCGGCGCGATTCGCATGTATTTCAACAGCGATAACAGCGATTACAACGCCACGCCCACCTATGCCAACAACAATGGCAATTTATATCGGCAAGATCATTTCGTACCCGATAACGACGCCATCTCGAGTTGGTCAATGTCAGTTGATTACTACGATTACGATGCGGTCAATCGGGTTAAGTTGATTGCCGAACATACTTATCGCAGCAACGGCGCTAACAATTTCAGCACCTTCAACCAGTATTTCAGTTACGACCGTTTCGGCAATCGCCTCATCAGTTCGATGGCGGGCGTGACAGGCGTTCCCAACCCCGGCTTCAAAATCAATGGCACGAATAATCGCTTGATTGCGCCCACCGATGTCAATGGCGTCACCGGCAGCGACAAGATGCAATATGACCTGGCGGGCAATCTCATCAAAGATTCCCATACGCAGGCGGGCACGGGTACGCGCACTTACGACGCTGAAAACCGTATGCTGACGGCCATCGGCACGAACGGGCAGACGCAGACTTACGCTTACGATGCCGATGGACGGCGTACGCGGCGCATTCTGAACAACGGCAGCGATACCTGGTGGCAGGTTTACGGCGTGGGCGGCGAAATGGTGGCGGAATATCAACTGGTGAGTGGTGCGCCTGCGCTCAGGAAAGAATACGGCCATCGCAACGGCCAGTTATTGGTCATCACGGACGCTACCAACAACACCTGCCAGTGGCTGGTGTCGGATGCGTTGGGTACGCCGCGCATGGAAGCGGATACGACAGGCAGTCTGGCGGGCATCAAACGGCACGATTACCTGCCCTTCGGCGAAGAGTTGTTTGCGGGCGGAAGCAGTCAGCGGACGACGGCGCGCGGGTATACGGCGGCGGCGGGCGGCGATTGCGTAAGGCAACAGTTCGGCACCTATGAGCGCGACAATGAAACCGGACTCGATTTCGCGCAGGCAAGATATTACGCGAATGTGCAAGGACGGTTCACGAGTATTGATCCAATTTTCATTCAAAAGAAGATGCTAACAGACCCACAAATTTTTAATTTATTCGTGTATTCCAGGAATAACCCGCTTCTCTTTATAGACCCCAATGGAGAAGAAATTCGGTATTCGCACGGTGACCCATCAAAAACTCTCACTAAAGAACAAAAAGATGCGCTTGAAGAGGCCGTAAAAACATTGCGAGAACAGTCTAAGGTAGCAGACCTTGCTTTCAGTGCTTATGACGGCAAGCCAGGGAAAGGGCTTGATCTCGACATTCAACTTCTGGATGACAGGACTTTTAACCAGTTACCTGATATTACTCCGACGACTCAAGGCTATGCGACGAATGGTAGTATAGACCGCGATGGAAATAATAACCCTATAGCTGTAAGCGCCATTATTATGGTTAAAGAAGGCGCTTTAAACACAAAACAGGAATTAAAAGATAGAAAAGATAAAAAGGAAACTAAACTAGAAGGCATTTTAAGCCACGAAATAGGTCACGTTAGGGATATCTCCTCGGATTTCAATGGTTTTCAAAGTAGGCGAAACATTGACAAGCAAAACAACACTCCCTATAAAGAAAAAGCAGCAGAACGGCTAGCTAATACAGGATCACATGTGATTTCAATGGAAAGGCAATTAAGAAAACACATAAAATCAACCCAGACTAATTTGCGGTGGTAAGGGCGCGTCCGAAAATTAGCTAGAAGAGACAATGATGAATACTTATACTAGACTGATAGTCTTCTTGGTTAGCAGCTTATTTGTCCAGGCAGCAAATTGCGAAGAGCTAAAGGAAAATGACGGGCAAAAAGGAATAGGTTACATTGAACAAGAGGTTATTAAAAACGTTGCTCCTCCATACCCTCCGAAAGCTGCGGCTAATAAAATTAGTGGTGAAGTACTCGTTGAAGTGCAAATATCCAGCTCGGGGAATATCGTAAAAGCTAGGGCTATTCGCGGGCCTCGCGCTCTGGTAGATACCTCCGTTAAATCTTCATATCAGTGGCGTTTCAGTGAAAAAGCAAAAGGAACGAAAAATCGTGTAAAAATCCTTTCTTTCTTTTTTTGCCTATCGGAAAAAAAGACTCTTTGCCAAGCAGGCTCTCGATTTGTTGCGCCAAGCCAAGTGATAATTCTCTGGGAGGCTTATCCACATGCTAACGACTAAACGTCCGTTTTTTTTACCTGCTAACAGTAGAGAGAGGAGGGGTAAATTGATTGCATAAGGCCTTGCGTACCTGCGATTTTGCCGATTGAGTGGCTTGATTTCCCGTCCATTCCCATTCCCCGGCGGAGCCGTCTCGACCACTTCTTTCAGCTTCGCCAATACGTCAGCCGTCAGCGCCGGTAAATCAACTTGTCTCAACGTAAATCCAGCGGCATTGCTGTGTCCGCCGCCGCCGAAACGGTTCGGCGACGCGGGCGACGTTGACGCGGTTCTTCGATCTTAAAGAAATGCGATAGGTTTCGTTGGGGAGTTCGCGGAAGAAGGCGACGGCTTCGACTTCGCCGATAGTGAGGGGGTGTGATGATGCCGTCGGGGTGTCTTCGTTGGCGTGGGTGCGTTCCATCGCGTCGGAGGTCATCTCAATCCAGGCGATGCGGCCTGATTCGTCGCGTTGCAGCGTCGAGAGGACTTCACCCACCAAACTGACTTTGGCGTAAGGAGTAGTTATAAAAAATCGCCTGCGACAGTTTGGCCGGTTGCGCGCCGTGGCGGACGAGTTCGCTGGCGATTTTGAAGGTGCGTTCGGTCGTTTTGGAAAAGTGAAACGAGCCGGTGTCGGTCAGCAGCGCGGCGTAAACGCAACTAGCGGCTTCGGGCGAAATTTTCGCGCCGATGGCTTTGGCAAGGTTGTAAACCATTTCGCCCACGGCAGCGGCGTCTTCAGCAGCACGATTGAATAAAGCAGACGTGGCACAAGCTGCCGTCTTGTGCCACACTTCGGCTCACCCTGACTTTCACAACAAGGAAAGAAACTCATGCAAAAAACCAAAGGCTTTCTCGTGCTGTTCGCAGCGCTATTCGTCATCTTTACCGGATGCCGCGGTGCGCAATTGAGCGGCTCGTCTAACGCGCCTGCCGGTGCTAGAACACAACCGCGTTTCAAGCCCGGCTTCAATTTGTTCAGCGTCGAGCAAGACGTACAGATGGGACGCCAGTCTGCCGAACAGGTGATGCGCGAAGAGCGCATCATTGATGACCCGCGCCTGGCTGGTTACATCAAACAACTCGGCGCGAAGCTCGCCAGCCGAGCGGCGGGCGAGAAATTCAACTATCAGTTCTGGGTCGTAGGCACGAAAGAGATCAACGCCTTCGCCTTGCCCGGCGGGTATCTTTTCGTCAACGCGGGTACGATTGCCGCCGCCAAAAACGAAGGCGAACTCGCGGGCGTGATGGCGCACGAAATTGCTCACTCCGCCTTGCGCCACGGTACGAATCAAGCCTCGAAAGCGCGGCTGGCCGAAGGCGGCTTGGGCATTCTCGGCGCGATTGCCGGTTCAGGCGATCAACCGGCGCTCGGCCAAGTCATCAATCAAATCGGCGGCATGGGCGCGAACATGCTGTTCTTGAAATTCGGTCGCAAAGCCGAGAAAGAAGCCGATCTCGAAGGCGCGCGCATCATTGCCGAAGCCGGTTATGACCCGCGCGATATGGCGAATTTTTTCAAAACGCTGCAAGCGCAAGGCGGACAGCGCAAGCCTGAAATCATGAGCGACCATCCCGATCCGGGAAATCGCATCAAATACATCAACGACGAACTCGCGCGCCTGCCCGTCGGCGCGAATCCGCAACACGACAGTCAGGAATTTCAAAACGCCCGCGCACTGGTCACGGGCGGTTCGCCGCAAGTCGCGTTGAACGCCAAAAATCAAATGCAACGGCGCGGCCCGTCTGACCCCGGCGATCTGCAACAAGGCCAGCGCCCGCCACGACCGGCGGGACAGATGCGTGGCTTTCAAGCCAAAGACAATTCGTTCGCCGTGCAAGTGCCTGCGAATTGGGACGGACTGGATGCGGGGCCGTCTACGTTGATCTTTGCGCCGAAGGGCGCTTACGGAAAACACGAAGGACAGTTCATCGTTACGCACGGCATCTTCGTTGGCGTGGCGGATGCTTCATCAGGTGATTTAGCGCAAGCCACCGCCGCGCTCATTCAACGCCAGATCGAAGACAACGCCGACTTTCAACTCGTGCAACAACCCAAGCCGATTGATTTTGGCGGACAGCGCGGATACGCCGCCGCGATTGCCGGGCCGTCAGCCAACACGGGCGTGATGGAAGTGGACGTGACTTATACGATGGCGACGGCTAACGGACGGCTGTTTTACCTCGTGACGATTTGCCCCGAAGACGAACAGAACGCTTATAAGGCGACGTTCCAGCAAATCATGCAAAGCCTGCGGTTGGGGCGGTAAGAGTCGTGGCTGTTCTGAATGGGTTAAAACCCGAAGTGTGAGTTCACCGCAGAGCCGCGCGGAGTTTGCCGCAGAGTTACGCGGAGAGGATTCGGAAGAGAGCTTCTCTTTTTCTTCTCTGCGAAAACTCTGCGGGAAACTCTGCGCAACTCTGCGGTTGATCGAAATTCAGCAAGCTGCACATTGATTGCCATCTTTCCTTCGGAGTTCCTATGTCCCCTCCATTCCGCGATGTCACCGTAGGCGCACTGCTCACGCAATTAGCTAACGCGCTGCCCCATCAACCCGCGCTCATCTATCCCGACCGACAATTCACCTTTGCCGAACTCGAAGCCGAAGCGCGTCTCATCGCGCGCGGACTGATGGCGTGCGGCGTTGAGCGTGGTGAACGGGTCGCGTTGTGGGCGACCAACGTACCCGAATGGATCGTGCTGCAATTCGCGTTGGCCAAGGTCGGCGCGATTCTCGTGACGGTGAATACTTCGCTGCGCGCCAACGAGATAGATTACCTCTTGCGCCAAAGCGAAGCCGCGACGGTCATTACGATCAGCGGATTCAAAGACATGGATTACGTCGCCGCCTTGCGCGAGATTGGCGCGACGGGTGAACGCAAGCTGCCGCGTTTGCAACGCGCGATCTTCATTCCGCGCGGTGACGAAACTTGTCCTGATGAATTGAAGCCTTACGACGAATTGCGCACGCTTGCCGCGCAGGTCAGCGAAGCCGAACTCGACGCGCGCGAAGCCCAAGTCGAGTTAGATGACGTCATTAACATGCAATACACATCGGGTACGACGGGCTTTCCCAAAGGCGTAATGCTCACCAGCCGCAACCTCGTCAACAACGGCTATTGGATGGGCGACGGACTTGGATACACGCCGTCAGATCGCCTGTGTTTATGCGTACCGCTCTTTCACTGCTTCGGTTGCGTGATCGGCGTGCTGGGCGCTTTCACGCACGGCGCGGCGCTGTGTCCGGTCGAATGGTTCGACGCGCGCCGCGTGTTGGAAACCATCGAACGCGAAACGTGTACGTCGCTTTATGGCGTACCCACAATGTTTCTGGCGGAGTTGGAAGACGCCGAATTCAAACGTTTCAATTTGTCGTCGTTGCGTACCGGTGTGATGGCGGGTTCGTTGTGTCCGGCGGCGTTGATGCAACGCGCGATTGACGAAATGAACCTGCGCGAAATCACGATCATTTACGGCTTAACCGAAGCCTCGCCCGGCATCACGCAAACGCAACGCAATGACACGCTTGAACGCCGCACCCAAACCGTAGGCCGCGTCTTGCCAGAGATGGAAGTCAAAATCGTTGACCCGACTTTAGGTTCGACTTTGGGTTTGAATGAAGCGGGCGAGCTTTGCGTGCGCGGTTATAACGTGATGAAAGGGTATTGGAACAACGAAGAGGCTACGCGCGCGGCGATTGATGACACGGGCTGGCTGCGCACCGGCGATCAGGCGACGATTGACGCGGATGGTTACGTGCGCATCACCGGACGCATCAAAGACCTCATCATTCGCGGCGGCGAAAACATCGCTCCCAAGGAAATCGAAGACCTCTTGCGCCAACACCCAGCGGTCGCTGACGCCTATGTTTACGGCATCGCCAGCGAATTTCTCGGCGAAGAAGTCGGCGCGGCGGTGCGACTAAAAAGCGAAACCACACCAGATGAATTGAAAGCCTTTTGCCAAAAGGAGATCGCACGATTCAAGGTGCCTAAATACTGGCGCTTGGTGACCGACTTTCCGCAAACGGCTTCGGGCAAGGTTCAGAAATACAAACTGCGTGAAGCGCACGAGCAAGAGCTAAAACAAAATTAGCGCGCCGGTGACGCATAATGGCGTCACCCAATTTCAACAAGAACATCAAAAATTTATGGAGGAGGAAACTTATGTCTTTCATTGCTACCACGGCGGGCACTGACCGCTATCGCCAACGTTTTGCCGACTCATTGGCAACTGAACACTTTCGCGCCGCGCAAGGGCTGTGGCTGTCTTCGATTGGACTGGGGACTTATTTAGGCCAGCCCGATGCGGCGACGGATGCGGCCTATCAGGCAGCGGTCGAACGTGCGCTGGCGTTGGGTTGCAACGTCATTGACACCGCGTCGAACTATCGCTTTCAACGCAGCGAACGCAGCATCGGCATCGCGTTACAAGCAGCAGGCATACCGCGCGATGAATTCGTCGTGACGACCAAAGGCGGATTCGTATCCTTTGACGGCGCGATGCCGCGCGGCCAAGCAGCGTTTCAGCAATACCTCAACGACACGTTCATCGCACCGGGCGTATGCGCGCTTGAAGATTTCGTAAACGGTCAGCATTGCATGACGCCGCGTTATTTGGCGCATCAACTCGATCAATCGCTGCGCAACCTGCAACTCGACGCCGTAGACGTTTATTACCTGCACAATCCTGAAAGCCAATTTGCCGCCGTTGACCAAGATGGGTTTTACGAACGTTTGCGCACGGCGTTTGAGTTCCTCGAATCCGCCGTCATTATGGGTTGGATCGCGCATTACGGCACAGCGACGTGGAATGCTTACCGCGTACCAACGAATAGCGGCGAGCATCTTTCGCTCGAACGCGTCGTGCAAACCGCGCGTGAAGTCGCGGGTGACGCTCATCATTGCAAAGTCATTCAACTGCCGATCAATCTGGCGATGACCGAAGCCTTCACGCACGCCAACCAATCGCTCAACGGCAAGCATGTCACGCTGCTCGAAGCCGCTGCCGCGTTGGGCGTGACAGTGATGACCAGCGGTTCGCTGATGCAGGCGCAACTCACCAACGGCTTGCCGCCCGTCGTAGCTGAAGCCTTCCCTGGTTTGCAAACTGATGCGCAACGCGCGTTGCAATTCGTAAGGTCTACGCCCGGCGTGACCACTGCGCTCGTAGGCATGAGCAACGTCGCGCACGTAGAAGAAAACCTCGCCCTCGCGCGCATGGCTCCGGCCACGCAAGCGCAATATCTGTCACTTTTCAGCAAAGCGTAAAACGGTACAACAACCTTTCCAGGTTGTTGTGGCGTGGTGAGAGAACGCAATCAGCACGCCCAAACGTTTCGCTTATCAATTCTCCGCAAGCTGGAAAGCTTACGGTACTCAGGGATCATTCCATGCAAATCAAAACCGAGTTCGTAAACATCCCGATCGCCAATCAAACGACACAACGGGCGATGCGCGCCTTCGTCGCCGCGCCCGCGAACGAAGGCCGCTATCCGGGCATCGTGCTTTTCACCGACATCTTTCTGCTGGGCGAACCTGTGCAACGTACGATTAGCCGACTGGCGGGTTACGGTTTCATCGTCGCAGCGCACGAAATCTTTCATCGCCACGAAGCCGCCGGAACCGTACTCGAACAAAACGACGCAGGCATCGCGCGCGGTATGGCTGCGCAAAAGGCCATGCCTATTGCGCAATTCGACGAAGACTGCCGCGCCGTCATCGCTTATCTGCAACAACATCCGCAGGCGGATGCGGCGCAACTTGGGGCTACGGGATTTTGCATCGGCGGGCATTTGGCTTATCGCGCGGCGCTGCAACCTGAGATTAAAGCGGCGGTGAGTTTTTATCCTTCGTGGTTGCACAGCGGAGCGTTAGGCGCGGGGCAGCAAGCTGATTCGTTGGCGCGCGCGGCTGAAATCAAAGGCGAAATGCTGCTGCTATTCGGTTCGCTTGATACGCTCGTACCACCAGAAGGCCGCGCAACGATTGAAGCGGCACTGCAACAAGGCGGCGTGAAATATGAAACGCGCTTGTATGAGGCCGCGCACGGCTTCGTCCGCGAAGACCGCGCGACGCACGACCCTGAATGTACGGATGCGGCGCTAGCTGAAACGGTGCAATGGTTTCAACGGGCGCTAGCGTAGCGTGGTCTTCATTTGCTTGCGACCTAACGGCTTTACTGATTGCCCATTACCCGTTCCACATTGCCAATTGATAAATCAAATCGCATTTTCACAGGAGCAGGAGCAAAACAATGAGTTCGCTGGAAATTGAAGCAGGCACACAGCCCACCGATGAAGCACACAAACCAAGGTTTCACCTGAAACCCGCCGACGGCGCAGGCGGAGCACACGGTGCAGCCGTAAGAAATGCTTATCACGATTTTTCCGCCCTGGCGCGTGAGTTAGCCAAACGTACCGCCATTGATTTGCCCGAACTGCCCCGAACTGCATGGTTGAACTGAAACCAAGTCACGGCTGCCTTTCAGGTCGGGGCAAAAATAAAAACGCCGCTGCGAGTTTGTGCGCTATCTCGCAGCGGCTTACAGGAGGATACCCCTCTGAAGAAAGCTTCTGTAGCTGCTTCCTCAGCGGTTACTGAAAAAGACAGTGGCTTGTCTAAGACGGTTACAAACTTTTCTGACGCCCTGAAAAATGTCTCTGACTGCTTCCGCTGTACGACACAGCTTCAACGGCTATAATCGCGCATCCTAACACTCAAGGATTTTTACACTAAACCAACACAGGCGCATGGAGTACACGCTTTAGCGTGAGGCTTCGGCTGCGCGAGGCTCACGCTAAAGCGTGTACTCCATGCGCCTGCTTTCAGGAGAATTTCATGCAGCGCATTTATCGGTTCACCCTGTGTCTGGTCACACTTGTGTCAGTGTTTCAAGGCACGCAAGCCCAACAACCGGCTTATGACGTAAGAGCCAATTACACCAAGTCAGAGCATCAGATTCCGATGCGCGACGGCAAGCGACTTTTCACTGTCGTGTATGCGCCGAAAGATACGTCGCAGAAATATCCTTTCCTGATGGAACGCACGCCTTACAGCGCGGGGCCGTATGGCGCTGAGAATTTCAAACGCGGTTTAGGGCCATCGAATCGCTTTGCGCCGGAAGGTTATATCTTCGTTTATCAGGACGTGCGCGGCACGTTTCTGTCAGAAGGCGAATTCGATGATGTGCGGCCTTTCAACGCTAATAAGAAAGCTGCGGCTGACATTGACGAAGCCAGCGACACTTACGACACGGTCGAGTGGCTGCTGAAAAACATTCCCAACCACAACGGTCGCTTGGGCGCTTACGGCATTTCTTATCCGGGTTTTTACACGACGATGACGGCGCTGGCTGACCATCCGGCGATCAAGGCCGTCTCGCCGCAAGCGCCCGTGACCAACTGGTTCATCGGCGATGACGATCACCGCAACGGCGCGCTGTTTCTGTTCGATGCGTTCAATTTCAATATGACCTTTGGCATGCCGCGCGCTGAACCCACACAAATGCAATGGAAGCCGTGGACGATGGATACGCCCGATGCTTATGAATTCTTTTTGCGCATGGGGCCGGTGGCGAATGCGCAGAAAAACTTTTTCAAGGGCAAGAACAAATACTGGAATGACGTGACGACGCATACCACGTATGACGCCTTTTGGCAGGCGCGTACGCCGGAGCCGCACCTCAAACAACGCGCGCACAAAAACTGGCCTGCGATTATGACCGTCGGCGGATGGTTTGACGCCGAAGATTTATACGGCGCGTTGAAGACTTACGCGAGCGCCGAAAGCAACGGCGCAAAACTGAAAAACACATTGGTGATGGGGCCGTGGAGCCACGGCGGTTGGAGCGGCGACGGCGACAGTTTGGGCAGCATCCGCTTCGGCGAAAAGACCGGCGCTTGGTACCAGGAAAAACTCGAACTGCCTTTCTTTAACTTTTATCTCAAAGACAAAGGCGAATTCCGCGAGACCGAAAAAGGCGCAGACGTATGGGCTTTCCGCACGGGCGCAAACGAGTGGAAGAGTTTCGCCGAGTGGCCTCCGACCGAAGCCAAATCGCAGCAGCTTTATTTGCAAGCCAACGGCAAGCTGAGTTTCAACGCACCTGCTGACACAAAAGATTCATTCGATGAATACGTCAGCGACCCGATGAAACCGGTTCCTTTTTCGGCGCAAATCAGCAATCGGCGCGGCAGCGGATATATGATCGAAGACCAACGCTTCGCCTTCACGCGGCCTGACGTATTGGTTTATAGCAGCGACGCGCTGACCGAAGCCATCACACTCGCGGGGCCGATCAACGCTGAACTCTTTGTTTCGACCACCGGCACGGACGCAGATTTCGTGGTGAAGGTGATTGACGTATATCCGAACGACGCGCCCAACGATGCGCCGCAAGGCCAGCAAGTCAGGATGGCCAGTATGGGTGGATTTCAAATGCTGGTGCGGGCCGAAGCGATGCGCGGCAAGTTTCGCAACGATCTGTCAAAGCCGGAGCCGTTCAAACCTAACCAACCCAGCTTAGTGAAAGTGACGTTGCAGGATGTGCATCACACCTTTAAGCCCGGACATAAAATCATGGTGCAGGTGCAAAGCTCGTGGTTCCCATTGATGGATCGCAATCCGCAAAAGTTCGTAGACATTTATAACTGCACGGAAAGCGACTTTCAGCGAGCGACGCATCGCGTTTATCGTGCGGGCAAACTGGCCTCACGGCTGCAAATCGGCGTTATAAAATAAGCGCATGTAGTCCCGCCTTCAGGCGGAATGTCTCGCATCATCAAGACATTCCGCCTGAAGGCGGGAACTACGAACTCACGCAAGCAATGCTTCAAACCCTGTTGCCCCGCAAACTTTATACGAGCCGTTGGCGTTGGTTCTGGCTAGGCTTTTTGCTGTTGGCTCCGCTGGCGTATGCCGCTGGCGTTTGGCTGACGCTGCGCGCCGATCACAACGCTCACGTAGGCTTTGCGCTGGATCGCAGCCAATACATTGCCGTGGCGCGCGCTTACGCACGGCAACACGGCGTAAATGCCGACGCCTGGTCGGCGCTGGTTCACACCGAACCAAGCAATGAATTGTATTTTTATCAGCAGACGCATTCGGCCTCAGCAGTTTGGCAACACGTAGCGCCGGTGGTGGTAAAGGTCGCACTGCAAAACGATGAACGCAACGAAGTTTTCGAGACCTTCATTTATCCTGACGGACGCGCGTTCGGCTTTGCGCGCCAGGTGAAAACCACGCTCGCTAATCCGTCTATCCCTGAACCGGAAGCCCGTCGGTTGGCTGAGAACCTGATGCGCCAACGGCCCGAAGCACGCTTCATTCCCGCCGATATCGTGCCCTTGCTTGAGGAAAGCACTGCCGACGGCAACCTGCAACGCCAATATCGCTGGAAGTGGCTCACTCCTGACGCACCTGATTTATTGATAGAGACTTTTATCAAGATGCACGGCGCAGAACTGATGCGGGCTGAAATCATCGCACGCCTCAAACGCTCGGCAGAACCGTCTGTCTCGCGCACCCAAACGATTCTCAAGATCGTCAGCGGCATAGCGTTTGGGCTGACAGTAGTCGTGTTGGCGGGGCTAGCCATTTTTCGCTTCGTCAAACGCGCGCGGCAAAAAGAAATTTCAACGCCGCGCATCTTATTCGTATCGGTATTCGTCGCGCTTCTCCAACTCAGCTTCGTCGCGCTGACCGACATCGCTACATACCCAGTTGCCTTGCAGTTACCCGGGCGCTTTACCGAAGTCTTCATCCTCATCACCGCAGTAATCTCACCTGCCATTATGGGCGGATTGATCGGACTCGGTTATGGCAGCGGCGAGGGCGACATACGCGAAGCCTATCCGGGCAAGTTGACTTCGCTTGACGCGCTCATCACCGGACGAGTGCTTTCGCGCAACGTAGGGCGTTCGGTCTTATGGGGCGCGGCTTGGGCAAGTTGGCTCACGCTGCTCTCGGTGCTGATACAGTTAATCTGGCAGCGCAACCCGCAAGCCGGCGACGAATTTTCACCCATGCTGTTGTTGCCGCTCTCACGGTCGCCCTTTCTGGCGCACTTGCTGATTTGGCAAGGCGGCGTCATTCAGATTTTGGTGTTGAGTCTGCTCTTGCCACTGCCGTGGTTACGTCGCCGTTTCAAATCAGAGCGCGTTACGTTTGGGTTGCTTTTGTTCATTGCCTGGATCGTCTGCCAGACGCTGCAA
>JAYSVR010000232.1:0-5925 GCA_043718445.1 Acidobacteriota bacterium
GGCAAGGCTTCGCTTGAGACCTCCGCGTTTTACGACATCGTCTCAGGCCACGGCGTAGGCGTGCTGGCCCTGCCGCTCGAAGCCTCGCCCAACACGCAAGCCGCCATGCAACAGGTCGCCACGCAAGTCGCCGCGATGAACGGCGCAGCGCGCGGTCTGCGCTTTATGTCGGCGCGGCACGTCAATGAATACGTGACAGTTTCGGCGGGTTACAGCGCGGGCTTCGGTTCGCGCTTTGGTTCGACACCGCTCTCGCGCCTTACGCCTGCGCGGGTTTTCTCGCAAGGATTCTTTCAGGTTGCCGCCGCCAAACTCGATCTCGATTTCACGCGCCGCACCGGTACGCGCGTCTCGACCGTCGTACGCCTTTCGCCCTCGGCAGTCGTATTCGCCATTGACCCCTTCGCCGGACGCATGGGCGTTTACGACCCGAACATCAACGTTTACGTCACGCAGGAACTGCCGAACTTCGGCTTTCCCGTGCGCTGGGAAGCACTAGTGGATTTGCGCAACCTGTTGAACCAAACTCAAAGCGCAGACGATGGGGCTTCGCTGTTGCTGGCGACCCGTTCGCAACGCGCGGTGCGTGGTGGACTGGCGTTTCGCTGGTAAGCGGCGGCTTCGGTGAGTTGTAGAACAAGATGACATCTTGTTCTACAACTCACGCAGACTCCTGACGACATCCGAAATCTTCAACGCCTTGTACGAAAAATTGGAGAGAATTGAAATGAAGTACCGAGTTCTAATCGGACAGGATGAAGACGGAATGTATGTTACTGAAGTGCCTTCACTGCCTGGTTGTATTTCTCAGGGGCGAACTCGCGTAGAGGCGCTGGAAAATATAAAGGAAGCGATGGCTGCGTACCTTGAAAGCCTCGCAGAACACAATGAACCTATTCCGCATGGAGTGAAAGTCAGATGACAAGGAGCTTTAACGTAATTATCGAACGCGATGAAGAAGGTTACTACGTAGCCAGCGTCCCTGAGCTACATGGTTGCCACACACAAGCTAAATCGCTAGATACCCTGATGAAACGAATTCGAGAAGTCATTGAGTTGTGCCTCGAAGTCGAAGAAGAAAAGTTTCCAGTTCACGAATTCATAGGGGTTCAGCGTGTCTTAGTTGAAGCCTGATGAAATTGAAATATGACAAAGCTGCCGCGTATCAAAGCCCTCGAACTTATCGCAGCGTTGCTTAGGGCGGGCTTCGCGGTAAAACGCGTAAAAGGAAGTCATCACTTTCTGTCTCACCCTGATGGGCGGTCTACGGTCGTATCTGTCCATCGTGGAGACACACTCGGGCCAGGGCTACTGTCCAAGGTTCTGCGCGATTGCGAGATGACGGCGGAAGAGTTATTGGAACTTCTATAAATGGCGTACAACAAATTCACGATCAATCAAATCCGCAAGCAGTTCGGCATTCAGGTGATTGAGTCGCCGAATTTATTTGGCAGCGTAACGCCCGTCGCTCCGAGCGAGATATTGCGTACCTTGCTGACCAGTTATATTCCGTTGGCAGAGGCGATTGGGACGGAAAAAGCCAAGTCGGAATTTATTGTGGCTCCGATTTTGGCGGAGTTACGCGCGCTGGCGAAGCAACAAATCAGTTTATTTTCGGGACTGGAATTCAATGTTGACGAAGCTGAAGGACTAACAGGGCGTTGTGACTTTATTATCAGCGCGTCGCCGTTACAGCTTAGTCTTACTTCTCCGGTCTTGATGATGGTCGAAGCTAAAAACGATAACATCAACGAAGGCTTAGGACAGTGCATGGCCGAAATGGTGGCGGCGCAACGCTTCAACCAACAGGAAGGAAATGAGACGAAAGCTATTTACGGATGCGTCACGACCGGAAGTAACTGGCGCTTCCTCAAACTGGAAGATAAGCGCATCTGGGTTGATGACACGCAGTATGTTATCCAGATGCCGGAGGTCGTGTTAGGCATCCTTGATTACATTGTCAGTCAATAAAACGAAAGCGAACACTCGTAGCTTTTTAAGTTATGAAAACAGCAATCAGAACACTCTCAGGAATTTCGTTGTTTGTATTCGTTGCATCACAGGCTACCTGTTTCTTCGGCGTTGAGTACGCCGTCAAGCAACGTTATCCAAACGGCGTACCGCTTGGACAAGATACTGACTGGATAGGCACTGAATGGATATTACGTGGAATGTTGCTAATACTTATTGCTTTGCTATTCGCAGTTGCGACCTTCACCGCTTGGATGATTCAAAAGAGACGAATTAAAGCAGGATTGCAAGACTCCGCGACCCGATAGGTTGCGATACAAAAAATGATTGCCATTCCCACAATCAAAGCTCTTTCCCTTGGCTCGACAAATACGCCGAAACCCACGCTGTGCTGGAATGCGGTTTGCCTCATTTCGGCGATGTCACCAAAGGCCATCTAAGGACTTACGTAACATTTTGAAACTATCCCCCTCGACAACGTGTTTCCCACTGGCTGTAGCTGTACTCAGCCCTAACGGAAACCTCAACGGCAAATGACTTCAACAGGCGCAACAACCAAACGAATTCGTACCGGCACGACGCTGCTGCTCTTTTTGGGCGGACTGGCGTTGATCGGCGGATTGTTCAATTTGCGCGACCGTTTCAACCACAAGCCCGTGCCCAGCGACGGCGTTTCGTGGGTAGACGACCGCGCGCACGGCGTCGTGGCCGAGTGGGTGAATCCGCACAGCGCCGCTTATGCCGCCGGAGCGCGCACGGGCGACACGCTCGTAGGCATTTGCGCAGGCATGTGCGACCCGCAAACCGATGCCTTCGATGAAATCACCGAAGCCCGCTACGTCCAGCTTTATCTCGATCAGGTCAAAGCCACGGTCAAGGATGGTTACGGCGTGACCTATTACCTGCTGCGCCCGAACTATCCGATTCCCGAAGGCACGGTCTTTCTCGATCATCTCGACGAACGCGAGACCCACCCGAACCGCGATCTTTACCTCGCGCTGATCGGATTGGTTTACCTTTTCATTGGCGGTTACATCCTGTTGCGACAGGGCCGCGCGCCTTTCGCCCAGCATTTTTTCGTGATTTGCCTGCTGGCCTATTTCGTACACGCTTACAGCGCGACGCTTGAACTCCGCACGCAATTCGACAAGGCCGTAGACCTGATTGACGTATGCGCGCTGCTCTTGCTCGTACCCGCCTTGATTCATTTCGCCGCGATTTATCCCGCGCGCCAACACCTGCTCACGCGCCGCCGCTGGCTCGCCGCGTTGATCTATCTGCCCGCCGCGCTGTTGATTCTGGCCGAATGCGCGCTGCGGTTCGTTAAGTTGCGCAGCATAGTTCCCGCGCTTTCGCTGGTGAACGCCAAACGCAGCCTCGACACGCTGGAACTCACGCTCTTTGCGATTGGTTTGATCGTTTGCGCCGCGCTGTTCTGGCGCACGTTTGCCACGACGCGATCATTGACCGTACGCCAGCAACTCAAATGGATCGTCTGGGGCGTAGGCATCGCTGCCGCCGCTTTCGCCGCGTGTTATCTGCCCGCGTGGTATTCCGCTCCGCACGAAATCTCAACCATCCTCGGTGCGCTGGCCTATGCGCCGCTGCTGCTGATTCCGCTCACGATTGGTTATTCGATGGTGCGCTATCGGCTGATGGACGTTGACGTAGTCGTGCGCCGTTCGGCAGCTTACATTCTGGCGACGCTCTCAGTCGCGCTGTTATTCGGCGCAGCGATGGCTTCGACCTTCCAGTTCATTCGCCCGTTAGTAGATTCGCAAGCGGCTACGTTTTTGATCGCAACGCTCTTGATGTCAGTGCTGGCGATGGTGTTCGCGCCGGTCAAAAACTGGGTGCAACAGCGCGTAGACCGTATGTTTTACGGCAAGCAATATGATTACCGCATGACCTTGCAGGATTTCGGACGCGCGCTTTCTAACACGACCGAACTCGACCCGTTGCTCGATAGCCTGATGCAACGCCTCAAAGAAGTTTTCGCGGTCAATCGTCTTGCCATCCTGATCGAAGACAAAACGCAACTCTCAGGTTATCGCATCGCGCGCTCTCATGGGTTGGCGCGTTGGCACAACGATGAACATCCGCTCTTGCTGCCGCTCGATTTCGCCGACGTGTTGCGCGAACGCAGCGCCGCTGACGGCATCGCATTCGTAGGCAACACTGATTTCGACGCCGAGACTGATAGCGGCGACAGCTTGGCGTTCCCTACATCAGGTCAGGCTATGAGCTATTACGCACCCTGCGCCTCGCGTTCGCGCACCGTCGCCGTCATCGGTTTGGGACGCACGACCGATGGCGGATTGCTTTCGTCAGAAGATTTGGAATTGCTGCGCGCGATTGCGGGTTACGTCGCCGTCGCCATTGAGAACGCATTGCTGATCGAAGAACAAGCCCAACGCGCCAACGAGTTCGCGCGGCTGAAAGAGTTCAACGAAAACATCATCGAATCAATTAACGTAGGCGTGATGGTCATCAGCCTCAACGGACGCATCACCAACTGGAACGGCGCGCTCGAGGGCATTTATAGCCTGCCGCGCGAACGCGCCATCGGCAAACGCATCAGCGAAGTCTTTCATTCGAGCGTGCTGCACAAGTTACGCGAACTAACTTCGAGCGACGCCTGGAACGCGGGACAAGCGGTCAATGTTTATAAGTTCCGCGCACGTTCCGCCGATGACCGCGAACTCACGCTGAATCTTTCGCTCGCGCCGTTGCAAGGCAAGACCGCGCAAATGGAAGGCACGCTCGTCGCCATCGAAGACGTGACCGAACGCGTCAGGCTCGAAGCGCAACTGCAACAATCCGACAAGCTCTCATCCATCGGCCTGCTCGCCGCTGGCGTAGCGCACGAGGTCAATACGCCGCTCACCGGCATCTCGTCTTATTCCCAGATGCTGATGTCACAAATGCCCGACAACGACCCGCGCCAACAACTGCTCGAAAAGATTCACCGCCAGACTTCGCGCGCTTCGTCCATCGTCAACAACCTCTTGAACTTTTCGCGCACTGGCGACGACGCCCGCTTCACGCCCGTTGATTTCAACCGCGTGCTGGACGACACCATCCAACTGCTCGAAGTGCAATTGCGCAACACGCAAATTGACGTGCAACGCAACTACGAAAAAGACCTGCCGCTCACTTCGGGGCACGCGCCCAAGTTGCAACAGGTCTTCATGAATTTAATCATCAACGCGCGCGACGCCATGCCCAGTGGCGGTACGCTTGAGATCGCCACCGAAAGCGATATTGATTCGGTTTACGTCAGCTTCCGCGACTCAGGCAGCGGCATCGCCCCCGAACACCTCGCCAAAATTTACGATCCCTTTTTCACCACCAAAC
Organism: Acidobacteriota bacterium; assembly: GCA_043718445.1. Classification (GTDB taxonomy): domain Bacteria; phylum Acidobacteriota; class Blastocatellia; order RBC074; family RBC074; genus JACPYM01. The sequence continues at coordinate 5,329 of JAYSVR010000232.1, forward strand.
AAATCGGCAAAGGTACGGGGCTGGGCTTGGCGGTGAGTTACGGCATCGTGCAAGACCACAGCGGACAAATCACCGTCAACAGCACACTCGAACAAGGCACGACCTTCCGCCTCGCTTTCCCTGCCGTGCCAGTTCGCCAACCAGTCGCGGCGGATTGAATTCTTGCCGGTGCGACCACTCACTAAGAAATCAGCCTCCGTTGCGAAAGTGTTAAAAGTGAACAGCCACAGCGGCAAGCCGCCTGAGTTTGAGTTCCTTTCTCTCAGCCGCTTCAACTGGCCCTCTGTTGCGTGCTGAACTACTTTTGGCTGCCGCCTTCAAATCTAAACCAAACAATAATGGTAGCGAGCCTCGCAGCCATGCCGAGAGAGATTCGTCGGCAGCCGGGGAATGGGCTGCCGACGATTACCCAGTTAAATAAGCGTGACGTCTCAACCTTACGGCGCGAAATAGCCTGAGAGGTCTACGACGAAGTTCGTTGGCGCCACCGTGAAGGCTTTGAACTGTCCGTCAGCACCCAGCCTGACCGTGAAGCCGTTCGCCAGCACTTCGCCATACAGGTAATTCAGATTAGACACCGGTGGTTGCGGCTGATCG
>JAYSVR010000233.1:0-5893 GCA_043718445.1 Acidobacteriota bacterium
CGCCACAAAAAGGCACAAGAGCCACAAAAACTTTCTTTCCTTTTGTGGTTTCTGTGCTTCTTCGTGGCGAAATCCCTCTCAAGCCAAAGCGGATATTCATTTTTCAAACATGCTCTGAGTACACACGTCTGAGGCGCGTCAGCCTTTCAGCCCTAACGCGAGAAGCCTGCGCGTATCTTCGCCGTACGCGCCAACTCATCGCTCACTTCCAGCACTTTCAAGCGCAAGTCCGGCTCCGGTTTCGCATCGCGCAAGAAGCGTTGCACTTCGTTCAGGGCTTGTGGCGAAGACTGTCCGCCGATGAAGGCATTCAGCCAAGCCAACACGAAAAAGATTTTGCGTTCGCGCTTTTGCTGCGGCAGCGCGGAGAGAGCTTTAGCGAGATAAGGCCGAGTCAATTCGCTTTGGCCGAAGCTGTTGAAATTCGTCAGGCTGCCTTCTATCCAATCTTCGGCAATGTTTTTGTTCGTCGCGTAATCAGCGAAATAACGCGCTTTGGTCGCGGCCTCGGCGCGCGCGGCGTTGGTAATGTAAGCCTGCTTGCGTCCGTCGTCGGTGGTGTCGCGTGCGCTTTCAGCGGCGAGCAAGGTTTCGGCGTCGGTATCTTTTTGCGCGAGCAGAACGGCGATGATGCGCCAGCGGTCGAGCGGTTTGATCTCGACGCCAGTGATTTTCAGTTTGCCCGCGAGCAAATCTTTCAATGTTTGCCGCGCAGCTTCACTCGTCGCCATCGAACGCAACGCACGAAAGTAATGAATGCGCGCGCCAAGACTTTCGGCTTCGATCAGTTGTTGGGCGCACAGCGTTTCGGGGCGATAGCTCATCGCAATGCGCTGGCGCGGCGTGAGGTAGCGCGTGTAAGCATGCGCGATCTGATTCAACAAACTGCCGATCAGCAATTCGTCTTGTTCTTGCGGCAGGGCTTCGAGCGCGGCGTTGATGAAAGCGCGCGGCGTTAGTTCAGCGTCGCGTACGGCTTCCCACAACGCGCCCCACAACATCGCGCGCGTCAGCGGATCGCGCACTCGCGCCGCTGTCTTCAAAGCCACCACGCTGCTGCGGTCGTCGAGCAGGAAGCGTCCGTAAGCGTAATCGTCTGCGTTGGCGAAAACATAAGACGGACACGACTTCCCTTTCGCGGCTTTTACCGTATGCGTCGCCGTAGCGAATTCCGTCGTCAGCCTTTCTTCAAATCCATCAACATAGCCTAACAGCACCTGCGTCTTGATCGGCCACAACTGCTTGGCCTTTTGCGTATCGCGCTGTTTGAGCCTGAGCGATTCGATGCGGCCTTTGGCATCGCATACGCATTCTGTTGTGACTTCTGGCATGCCGCGTTGCTTGATCCATGCGTTTGCCCAGCCTGTGAGCGGCTGTCCGGCGGCTTCTTCCATTGCGCGCACCAGATCGCTCCACTCGGCGTTGGCGTAGGCATGCCGTTGCACGAAGCGTTGCACGCCGACTTGAAACTTCTCTGCGCCAACGACGAACGACAGCGTATGCAACAGGCTCGGCGCTTTTTGATAAACAATCGCGCCATAAGCCGACTTGGCGTCTTTGAGATTCGGAATGTCCTGCCAGATCGGCGTCGTACCCAGCGTCGCATCAATGCCGTAAGCCTGCGGCTTGTGCGCGAGATAAAAGCGTTGCCACGCGGAGCGTTCGCTCAAACCTTCTACGCGCAAAGCGGCGATGGCGTGCGTCGCCATGTAATTCGCAAAGCCCTCTTTCAACCACAAATCATCGAACCATTTCATCGTCACCAAATCGCCGAACCATTGATGCGCCAGTTCGTGCAACACCAGCGAAGCCCTTCCCAGCTTGTCGCTTTGCGTCGGCGTCGTACGAAACAAGATCGCGTCTTCGCGCAAAAACGTAGCCCCCGCGTGTTCCATCCCGCCGTAAGCAAAGCCCGGTAACAAAACCTGATCGTATTTCGTGAACGGAAAGCGATGGCCGAAAAACTGCTCGAAATGCCTTACACCATCGCGCGTGAGTTCGGCGACAGCAGATAGCTCTTGCGCGGCGCGCGCGCGTTGCGAAGGCCGAAAATAAAACCGCATCGGCAAGGGCTGGCTATCCGTTACGTCAAGTGTTTCAAACGGCCCGGCGGCGAAGGCGAAAAGATAAGTGCTGATCGGGTGCGTCTCGGCAAAATGCAACGTGTGCAAATCGCCCGCCGCTTCCTGCTTCGTCACTGCCGTATTGCTCACTGCCGTCCACGGTTTCGGCACGGTCAACGACAAGGTGAAGCGCGCTTTCACATCGGGCTGATCGAAGCACGGAAAAGCCAGACTCGCATCCATCGGAACAAACAACGTGTAAACGAATTCGCTGCCGTCGTCTTTATCTTGATAACGAATCAGCGGACGCCCTGCCGCGCTCGCACTGGTGGTGAAAGAGAGCGCAACGATATTGGTTCCGGCTTTGAAATGACGCGCCACCAGAATGATGTGTCCGTTGCTCTGCCGCGCGTCGTTGACAGCTTGGCCGTTGATCGTGACCTGACTGATGCTGCCTTCGCGCACCTGGCCTTGCGCGTCGAGGTCACGAAAGTCGAGTACGACAGGTTGTTGCGCGTCCTTGAGCGTGAACGAAATACGCGCCGTGCCTCTGATGGTTGGCGCAAGTTCGAAATGCAAGGCGTAACGCACGTCTGCCAATTGCGCCGCGCGCAACCGCGCGAGTTCACGGCTGACGCCGGGCGGCGGATTCAGAAAGTCTTGCGCCAATAGATTCATCGGAAATAACCACCAACACAAAATATAAATGAAACGATGCATCGTGAGTTCCTAACGTTCAGTGCTACCTGATGGCTGATTGTTTGGCGGTTTCATTTTTTCAGCATCCGTTTCCCCGCCGTGACCACTGCCAACACGACGGCTCCGACCACGATGCCGACCAGCACATCGAACAAGATCGGCACAATGACTTTGAGGATGAAGCCGATGCCGCCGATGGCCGCGACTTGCTGCGTGAGCGGTTCGATGAGTTCAGTAAGGGCGTGCCAACCGTGCGTGAGAATGCCGCCACCGACCATGAACATGGCTGCCGTGCCGAGTACGGAAAGCGCCTTCATCAGTTTGGGAGCCGCGAGCAGCAATAGCTTGCCGAGGCTTTGTTGAAAGCTGCCCGGTTGCCGATGCAGGTAAAGCCCTGCGTCGTCGAGTTTGACGATGGCGGCAACCAAGCCATAAACGCCTACGGTCATAATCAGCGCGATGGCGATTAACACCACCACCTGCTTGCCAAACGTAGCGCCCGCAATCGTACCCAAACTGATGACGATGATTTCGGCTGACAAAATGAAATCAGTGCGAACTGCGCCTTTGATTTTGTCTTTTTCGAGCGCGACTAAATCTATCGCAGGGTCAGCCAGTGCCTCGTGCAATTCGTGCTCGTGGGCTTCGTCTTCTCTGCTGTGAAAGAAAGCGTGTACCAATTTCTCTACGCCTTCAAAACACAGGAAGGCTCCGCCAATCATCAACAGCGGCGTAATCGCCCACGGCAACAGCGCTGAAATCGCCAGCGCCGCCGGTACGAGAATGGCTTTGTTGACGAGCGAACCTTTCGCTACGGCCCAGACGACGGCGAGTTCGCGGTCGGCTTTCAATCCCGTGACCTGTTGCGCGTTGAGCGCGAGGTCGTCGCCCAATACGCCCGCCGTCTTTTTGACGGCGACCTTGGTCATCACCGATACGTCGTCCAACATCGTAGCGATGTCGTCAATCAGAGCCAGCAAGCTCGAAGCAGGCATAAATCAATTTCCTTTTGAATGGTGGTAATAAAGCGCGGTGATTTTTCGTACCTGCTTAAACGATTGTCAACCGTGATCGGCAGCGGCTATCGCTGACGCACGCCTGCTTAAATACCCCACGCGCTTCAACGCGTTTGTGACCGTGCTTGAGGAAGATAGTGAAAGTCTTGCGGTTTGGCTTTTTCCGTACCGTCGCCTTCGATGCGCGCGGTCAGCGTACCGTCAGTGTTCTTGCGATAAATGATGCGTTTGGGAAAGTCGTGCGCGAGGTTCTCAAACACAGCTTCCTGCGCGTTGAGTTTCACCAGTTTGAAATCAGTGCCGGGCGTGCGTGCTCTAGGATGCGCGACGTAAAACAAATCAGTGCCGCGCATCTCAATACGCAAGTATTCAAAGAACACCGTCTTGCCGCCCGCTACTGTGCGGCTCACGCCGAGCATCGAACCGCCCGCCGCGCGCGTCCAGTGTTCATCAATTTGCATGCGTCCCGGCGCGGTTTCCCAGTCGCCGCTTAACCAGGCGAGGTCTTCGATTTTGAAGGGCGTGGATTGCCAGGCCGACGTAGCGGGCGACAGTGCCGGAAGCCAGCAGAGCGTCAGCGCCAATGCCAGCCACGTAGATTTAGAAGGTTTGCGTTGCATCAGAAATGTCCTCTCAGTTGAATGATGGTTGCGTTGGCATGCCAACGTGCGGGCGAAAATAGCGCGCGCTTAATGGCGCGTATTGGAAAAATGCGACGCGCGGTGTTTGCGCGTGAAAAGTTCGGTGAAGCGGCTGAAGTCTTCAAACAACACGGCGGGCGTTTGTCCGGCAAATTGCCGAAAGTCGCGGATCAAATGCGCCTGATCGTAATAGCCGCACGCCACCGCCAAGTCAGCCCAGTCGGCGCTGGCTGCTTCGACAGCGCGAAAGACCTGTTGAAAGCGCAAGATGCGACTTAACAGTTTCGGCCCCAGACCGACTTCCCTGATGAAGCGACGTTCGAGTTGCCGATTGCTCAAACCGATGTCGGCAGCCAAACGGTCAACCGAAATTTGTCCGCCGCTTTTGACTAACTGTGCCAATGCGGGCTGCAAGCTGTGGCGCATATTCACTGCGCACAAGCGACGGAGCAAAATGTTTTCTACGCAAGCCAACCGCTCGCGCCAAAGGTCAAGGCGTTCGAGGGCTTCGCCGAGTTCGCGTTCTAACGCTTTGGCCAAATCAGCCAGCGGCGTAATGCGATCAGTCAATTCGCCGGGCGGCACCGGCAGAAAAGGCAACGTGCCACCCGGCGCGAACCGTATGCCGAGCAATTCGACCGCGCCCGTCGGAGCCACCAACACCGGGCGCGTCATTTGCCCAACCACCAGACAGGCAGGTTGCAACGCGCTGCGGCCTGTCGCGTCAAATTCGCGGAAGCGTTCGCCGAGGTTGACGATCAACTCTACGCAACCGTCAGGCAACAAGCGTTCAGGAGCAGCCGCAGGCGCGGCGTATCCCTCAAGCAGCCAGAAACATTCGACGTAAGCTGACAACGCAGGCACGGGTTTGAATTCACGATATTGCATAGCGGGTTTCCCTTATAACGCCCGTCTATCGCTTTTGAAAATTGCTGTGAGGATGAGGCAAGCTGTCCACCATTATGACGAATACCGTTGAGTTCAATTTGCGCGCGATGCCGTCGGCTGACAGCTATCGGCTGCTGGTCAATCTGGTCGTACCGCGCCCCATCGCGCTGGTTACATCCCTGAATCAAGACGGACTGGTCAATGCCGCGCCGTTTTCGTTTTTCAACCTCATGGGCGTAGACCCGCCCGTCGTCGCGCTGGGCATTGCACGTGACGCAAGCCGTCCGCTGGGCTTGAAAGATACGGCGCGCAATATATTGCAGACAGGTGAATTTGTCGTACACGCCGTCAACGAATCCATTGCCGAGGCAATGAATGTTTGCGGCACTGACTTTCCGCCTGACATCAGCGAAATCGAAGCGGCAGGGTTTACGTTATTGCCTTCAACACAGGTGAAGCCGCCGCGTATTGCTGAAGCCGCCGCGCAAATGGAATGCCGCCACGTGACGACGGTCGAGATCGGACGTACGCGCGTGCTGCTGGGCGAAGTGATTCATTTGCACCTTAACGAACGGTTTTACGACGC
>JAYSVR010000234.1:0-19885 GCA_043718445.1 Acidobacteriota bacterium
ACTCGTTGATATTCGTCCACACGCTGCTGACCGGTACGTTCAAACCGCAGGCGTTGTCGAAGGTCAGCGGATAAGGCTTGCCGCTCAAATCGTAAGCAACGGCTTCGAGTTTTAGGTTTTGCGAAGCAGTCGTATTCAGGTTCGCCAGCGGGCTGAACACCGTGACATCAGTCTTGCATTGCGGGTCTCCGCCACTTGCGGCGCTTTGATTTTGCAGGTTGTCTACGGCGACAGATTTCGGCAGCCGGTCGTAATCGCTGTTGTTGAAATCCAGTTCCGCTACGGTGAAATCGCCGTTGGTACGTGCATACCCGCCTGAACGTTTCGCTACGCCAATCGCGTTGTAAGTGGTTTCAAAACCGCGCGCGTCTTTATAGCTTGCCGTACCGAGCAGCCAGTTGAATTGCAGCGGTACGCCGCTCGCGCTCACCGCCAGCGCCATCGCGTAACCCGTGTTATTCGGATTGAGATCGCTCGCCAGAAAGGTTCTGGTTTGATTGGCTGAGAGCGTGATGAAAGTCGTGTCTACGCGGCAGTCGTGAACCCACGACAGCCGCACTGCGATGCCGTCGCGCGGGTTCGCGTTCGTCAGCGTGAAAACCGTATTCACATTGCTCGGCTGTTGCGTGCTGCTCGTGTATTTCGGAAAGAAAAGAATGCTGCCCGCTTTGGAACTGCTCGCGCCACTGCGCAGAGCCAACGATCCCACGTTCGGCAACCCCGGCCCCACCGAAGGCGAGTCATTTTGCAGCGCCGCCGCGTGGCGTAAGCCGAAAGTCAGACATCCGAAAACGATGAGCGCAAGAGCAGATAAGAAGAGGCGGCAATAATTCATGTGCATAGTCGAAGCTCCCGAAAACCAATAGGAGTAAGCGAGCCGTGGCAGGCTCAACGAAACAAGTTTTTCTCAGGGCAATAAAGATGAAGGTGCAAACTCACTCATCTCACTATCCAGCACGCCGTAACACGATTCGGGGTTCGTGAGGCACATACGGCGATGGGTGAATGGAATATGAATGCGCGGCTCGCGGGCGCGTTGAATTTCAAGGTGTGGGATTTTGTGGGACGCTTACCTTGTCACAATCTTGCGGGAGCCGTCGTGTAATGCGCGTATGCGGATGCTATTCAACTGGTTTAAGGTTGGCTTGCGCACGAAAAGTTTTTTGCGCATTCCGCTGACGAGCCAGTTTTCAAAAGTGCAAATCGGGGTTTCGGGGCAGTGAATCAAATTGGCAAGACGCTCGTGGGTCGAATGGGTTAGGCCTTCTCTTTGTTTTTCTATGAGGCCGTGAGGCGCGTCTTTCAAACGGAACGCAGACTAGCACACGCTTTCAAAGCGCGGCAAGGCGGGCCAAAATCAAATCACCGCTCTTTATTTTGCCTATTGGCGAAAAAAACGGGTAAAGTCACGAACTCGTTTGAAAACCAAATGCTGAGGACGTGAAAGAGAGAACAATGAATGCCTATACCCATAATCGAACCCGCGCAGGAATCGCCTGCGCAACAAGCCGCGAGCCAGCCGGAGCGTTACTTTCTGGCAGGCCCGCATTCACGCAAGTCTGAATTTTGGATGCTGTTGCGCATCATCAGGGAATTCCTGATGGGCTTTCGCACGATGCATTTCGTCGGCCCATGCATCACCGTGTTCGGTTCGGCGCGGTTCAAAGAAGACCATCCTTATTACCAACTGGCGCGCAACGTGGGCGCTGCCCTCGCGCTGCAAGGTTGGACGGTGATGACTGGCGGCGGCCCTGGCGTAATGGAAGCCGCCAATCGTGGCGCGAAAGAATCGGGCGGGACTTCGATTGGATGCAACATCATCCTGCCCTTTGAACAGCACGCGAACCCCTGGCTCGATAAGATGCTGGAGTTTCGCTACTTTTTTGTGCGCAAGACGATTTTGATTAAGTACTCTTACGGTTTCGTCGTGTGTCCGGGCGGGATGGGTACGCTGGATGAGATGTTCGAGGCGCTGACGCTGATTCAATGTAAGAAGATTCAAAACTTTCCCGTCGTCGTGATGGGCAAGCAGTATTACCAGCCGATGATAGATTTTCTGAACTCGATGGTCACTGAACGTACGATCAATGCCGAAGACCTGAACCTGTTCTTAGTGACAGACGACATCGAAGAAGCCATGCAACACATTCGCAAACACGCGATTCAAAAATTCGGTCTCACCCAACGCAAGGTGATTGAACCTTCGGCGTTATTGGGCGAACACAAGACGGGTTCGCTGAAAATGCCTACGGCTTAAAGCTGTTCGGGTTGTTTGGTGGCTGAAAAAGCAAAAAGGCCAAGGCTTCGTGCGAAGCCTTGGCCTTTTTGTGTGTCGAAAGTCAGTTACGAACTAACGGCTCTTGACCGGCACTTGCACGACTTGTCCCGCTTTCAATTTCGCGGACGAGGAAAGCCGATTCAGCGTCGCCAGATCGCGTACCGAAACGTTGTAACGTCCCGCGACATCGCCCAGCGTATCGCCGTCTTTGGCTTTATAAGTGATGATCTTCGCCATGCCGCGCGCGGTTGAAGGCGCGACTGATGCAGAAGAAGCTGACGGTGAAGCCGAGCCGCCACGCGCAGGGGTCGAGAAAACGACGTTGCGCATGTTGCCGTTGGCGGGTACGACCAGTTTTGAGCCGGTGCGCAATACGCCGCCGTTGACTTGTTCGAGGGCGGATTGCGAGACACCCGTGCGGCGCGCAATGGTTTCAAAGGTTTCGTTGTTTTGCGCCGTGACCATACGCCATTGGGTGCGGCGATCAGGCGGAATGCGGCTCAGGGCGGCTTGCAACAACTTGCCGCGCCCTGACGGAATGCGCAGCGCATAAGTCTCAGCCGGAGGCGTGACGCCGCGTTTGAGTTCAGGGTTCAAACCCAGCAAATAATCGTAGCTCACATCGGTGGCGTCAGCGACGAGCCGCAAATCTACGGCGTTGTTGACCGTCACGAAATCGTAAGAAAGCGGTGATTCGGGTTTGACGTTGAAACCGTATTTGGCCTGATTCTTGGCGATGATGATGACCGCCAGAATGTTCGGCACATAGCTTTTCGTTTCGTTCGGCAGCGTAGGATAGATTTCCCAGAAGTCAGCGTAACCAGTGCGCGCGATGCAGCCATCCACACGGCCTTCGCCGGAGTTGTAAGCCGCCATCGCCAGCTCCCAATTGCCCGCGTAACGGTTCGCCAGCCAGCGCAGGTAACGCGCCGACGCGCGGGTGGATTTCTCAAAGCTCGAACGCTCGTCCACCCACATATCCTGCTTCAGGCCGTATTGTGCGCCCGTACCCGGAATGAATTGCCACAGGCCGACTGCCGCTGCCCACGAACGGGCAATGGGCGACCAGGCGCTTTCTACCTGACAGAGCCACACGAGGTCTTGCGGTACGTTTTCTTCTTTAAAGATGCGCCGCGCCATCGCAATGAAACGGCCCGAACGGCGCAAACCAGTTTCCATCGTCGCGCGTCCCCGTCCGTTGTAGTAATTAATGAAACCCTGAACCAACGGATGCGGCTTGAAGTTGAAATCAAGCTTGGCCGCTGAGATGGCAGTTTCCAGCTTTTCTTCAGCGGTAACTTTCGTTTCAGTTTCGTTAAGTTTGATCTTGGAAATTTCGTCAAGCGGCGAAGCGACGTAAGACTGTTGTCCGAAGCCTTCCCCAGTCGGTTTGGGTTCCGGTGTCGCGGGCTGTTGCGCAGCCGGCGTCGGATTCTGATTAAAAGTGCTGTTGATATTAGCGGCAATGGCCGGAGCATTGCTCTTGAGGCTCATCTGGCGTTGGAAGATTTTGTCTACCAGACGGCGGTAATAATCGCTCAACGTCGCGTCGCTGAGGCCGGATTCCAGCACGGCATCTACGGCCTTGTCGTATAGGCGGCGGGCTTGGTCGTAGGAACCAGCCTGAAAGTATTCTTCGCCGCGTTGAAACTGTTCGTTCGACCGGTCAATGACCCGTTGAACTTCGTTGCGTTGATTCGTTAATCCATAACCGGCGGCAGGCTGCCCTTGCGCGAAGGCGACGACCGCCATCGTTAAGACAAGGCATACTGCCAGCGAACTGTTCATAAACCTACTCGGCACCGTAGGGATGTGCTTCGACATAGTTTGTTTCCTCAAAAGTTTCTCAATCCCAGCATTCATTTCGTTAATTGTTTCGGAACCGTCGGCGACGCTTTTCAAGGGGTGAAGGGGAACACCGGATTTGTCAGGGAAGACTCAACGCGGTGGAACGTCGCTTTCAAACGAGGCGGATGGTACTTTTTACACTATGGGGTGTCAAACTTTCCGGCGGCGTTTTTGCCCCCCGTACAAGAGTGCTATTCATTGAGAAAAAGCCCAAGTCTAAGCCTCACAGCAGCTTGCCTTGCCTGAACCGACTACGAAAAAAATTCAAAAAAATGAATTTTCTTGCCGTTGACACCCTCCGAAAGGGTCAGCTATAAGTTCGGGCAATGGAATTCCCGCACAAGCTGAAGCAAATCCGACTGGCTTTTCTGGTCTCCACAATCGTCTGCCTAATTGTCTGGATGATGGTGTGCAGCGGGGCGGTTTTCGCGCAGAAACCCCAACAAAACTCGAAGATTAGTTTGCCGCCCGCCAACCCGACGAGTCCGGTTACGGATTTAGCGAACGTCATTGATCCGGCGACGGAACAGCAGCTTGACCGCATTCTGAAAAACTTTGAAGCCTTGACCGGAACCCAAATCGCCGTGGCGACCGTGCCCAGCTTGCAGGAACGTCCGCTGGAAGAATATGCCAACGAACTTTATCGCGCGTGGGGCATCGGTGCGAAAAAGGGCGATAACAAAGACAAAGGCGCGCTCATCCTGCTCGCGCCCAGCGAACGCAAATCGCGGATGGAAGTCGGTTATGGATTGGAAGGCGACCTGCCCGACGGACTCGCAGGCGAACAGTTGCGGCGGATGCGGCCTTACTTTCAACAACAGCAATACGCGCAAGGCTTGAACGTAGGCGTCCGCACCTTAGTTGATACGCTGGCTGAAAAGTGGAACGTCAATGTCGAAGGCATTGACCGGCAATACGCTTATCACGCGGTTCAACAGCAAGACGCAGAGCTTCCGGCGGGCGCGGTGATCTGTTTCATCATTGGACTGGTTCTTTTCTTAATGCTGCTTTATTTCGCCAGCCGTCGTGGCGGCAAAGGCGGTGGAGGAGGCAATCAGTACCGGCGCGATAACGGCTGGTACGCAGCGCCGATCATCTTTAATAGCGGCGGCGGCGATTACGGCAGCGGTTCGTGGGGCAGCAGTAGCGGCGGCAGTGGTGGAGGCGGCGGAAGTGATTGGGGCGGATTCGGCGGCGGCGACAGTGGTGGCGGTGGCGCAAGCGACAGTTGGTAAAGGCGAACAAAAATCCTATGAAACCAAACTTCAACGAATTAGTCGCGCAATTGCGCAGCGCTTTAGGCGAAAGTCTCGTGTCCGTCGTGGCGTACGGTTCGGCAGTGGCTGCGCCCGGCAACGCCAAGCCCGGCGATCACCTCACGATGGTTGTAGCCAAATGGCTCGGCGCGAACGAACTCAACAAAGCCCGTCCCGTTGCGCAATGGTGGATCGAACAGGGCTTCCCGCTCCCGGTGTTTTTTACCGAGCAGGAGTTCAACGAATCGCTTGACGTATTCGCCATTGAGTTTCGCCAGATGAAGCGCGCCTATCGCGTACTGCACGGTACCGACCTGCTCGCTGACCGCGAAGCCGCCAAAACGAATTTGCGCTTGCAGGTTGAATACGAATTACGCGGCAAGCTGGTGCGGCTGCGTTCGCTTTATCTGCCGATGGGTGGCACGACTGAAAAACTGACGCGCCTGATGACCGATAGCGTAGTGAGTTTTGTGCGCTACATGCGCCCGATGCTCGAAATCGCGGGCGAAGCGCCTCCGCTCGGACGCCGCGCCACTGTCGCCCGCATCGGCGAAAAATTCGATCTTGACGTAACCCCCCTCGAACGCATTCTGCGCTTGCGCGACGAGCCCGTGAACCTAATGGACGTCGAAGCGCAAGACCTATTCGCGGCTTATGTTGATTGCATCAGCCGCGTTATCGCCAAAGTAGATAAGCTGTAACGAAACTTGAAAAAGAGTAATCAGCCACGGGGAACACGGGGGGCAAACGGGGGATTTTTATGTTTTTGACTTCTCCCCTTCTTCCCCCGTGTTCCCCGTGGCTAACTCACAGTTGCAGCAGTCTTGGGCTTTCATCACAGGGAGAAAACACTTATGGGTAAGATAGCATTGATTATTTTGGGCATCCTCTTGGTATTCGTCGTGATTTTGGCGATGACGGGGATTGGGCAATACAACGGACTGGTCGGCAAACGCACTGACGTAGACGCCAAGTGGGCGCAGGTCGAAAACAACCTGCAACGCCGCGGCGACCTGATTCCGAATCTGGTCAACACCGTGAAGGGTTACGCCAAAATCGAAGAAAGCGTGCTGACGCAAATCGCTAAATCACAAGCCGTACTGAAAAGCGGCACGGCTTCGCCCGAAGAGAAGATGGACGCCAGCAATCAGATGACGAGCAGCTTGCGAGCGGGCGGGTTCTATCCGTTTATGAGCTTCGCGCAAGCCTACCCAAACCTGAAATCTGACGCTCAGTTCAATCGCTTGTCGGATGAATTGGCGGGTACGGAAAACCGCCTGGCCGTAGCGCGCAAGGATTACAACGAGTCCGCGCAGGATTACAACACCTCGCGCAACAAGTTTCCCGCCGTGTTGATCGCGGGCATGATGGGCTTTCAGGACAAGCCCTTCTTCAAAGCTGAAGAAGGCTCGAAGACCGCGCCCGTGGTTGATTTCAGCAAGTAAACAAAGACGGAGAGACAGAGAGACGGAGAGAGACAAAGTTATCGCTTTTCGCACTCTCTCCGTCTCTCCGTCTCTCCGTCTCTCCGTCTCTCCGTCTCTCCGTCTCTCCGTCTCTCCGTCTCTCTGTCTTTTTCGTGGGTGAAATTTCTTTGGTTGAAATGGCCTTCCCCCTACGCTTTCAACTCGGCCCGCTCACGATTCACGCACACTGGCTGTTTGAATCGCTCGCCTATTTCATCGGGTTTCGTTTGTATCTCTGGCAGCGCCGTCGGCAAGGCGATGTAGTGGATTTTGAGCATCGCATGTGGGTTGTCGCCGCCGCCATCGCCGGAGCAGCTATCGGCAGCAAAGTTCTCAACTGGTTCGCTGACCCGCATCTGTTTTTGCGCAACTGGAACAATCCGTTTTTTCTGATGAGCGGCAAAACCGTCGTAGGCGGCCTCATCGGTGGACTCTTCGCCGTCGAATGGACGAAAAAGCGTTTGGGCGTCACCGCGCGTACCGGCGATTTATTCGCGCTGCCCTTATGTTTGGGCATCGCCATCGGACGCATCGGTTGTTTCTTGTCAGGACTGGAAGACGACACGTATGGCACGGCTACGACGTTGCCGTGGGGAATCAATTTTGGTGACGGTATTGCGCGGCATCCGACGCAGCTTTATGAAATGCTCTGGCTCGGCTTGCTCGCGTGTCTGATTTATCGCGCTTCGCTCAGGCCGCACCGTAACGGCGATTTATTCAAAATGTTTATGGCGGGCTATTTCGCGTTTCGCCTGGTCGTAGATTTCATCAAGCCGGGCGGCACAGCTTTTGGCTTGGGTGGAATCCAATGGGCTTGTGTTGGGATGTTGTTTTATTACGCGCGCGACTTGCTGCAATTGTATCGCGCGAGGGCGTTAGCATCGCTTGAGCAATAAAAAGCCCGTTGAATCTGATGATTCAGCGGGCTTCTTTCGAGTGGCGTTGCCGGACGGGTGAAACTTATTTCAAGCCGTCGAGCAGGATGGCGTCGTCGTTGGTGCGGCCCCGTGCGACAGCGAGTTGTTTGCCGTCGGGCGACCACGCGAAATCATAGAGCCGATGGCGCGTGAAACTCGTGGTTTGTGTCGGCGGTGTGGTTCCGTTGATGAGCTGTTGCCACAGATTGGACGCACCGTTTTTTGTGACGATATACATCACGTTTTGTCCGTCGGGCGTCCAGCCCAACGGGCGCGAAGCGTTGCCGGGCGCTTCAAACATTCCTACGGCCTGTCCGCCTGAAGCCGGGAAGACGATGATCTTCCATAGGCCGGAGCCTTCATCGAAATAATTGGCCGCGAGCATTTGTCCATCGGGTGAGAGCGCACTGCGCCAGGCTTTGCCATCGAGCAACGTCGTGACAGCACCATTCGCGCTTTCGCCGCGCATGAGCGAGGCCCGTCCGTTGGCGAAGCTCGCGAAATAAAACGCTTTGCCTTCGGCATCGAGTTGCGAGAACACATCGGAGCTTCCTTGCGTGAGCGGCTGGGGTTTGAGTCCCTTGCTCAACTCGTTTAACTCGGCGCGATAGAGCAAGAGCTTCTCGTCTTTGAGGCCGGAGAAAAATAGCACTCCGCCATTGCGCGAGACAGCGGGGAAGCGTTGGATGTCTACGCCGCCGAAGCGCGCCCACTTGACGTATTCCGGTGCGGCTCCGTCGGTGGTGGTGATCCAGAACGTATCAATGCCGCTGGGGCGCGAGGCGTAAATCAGGCGCTGGTCGTCGAGCCACGACATGCCAGACATTCCGTCTTCGTGATTGTTGGTCAGTTCTTTGGCTTTATCGTCTTGCCCTAACCAGATGCTGACGCTGCTGCTGGTTTTGATCGAAAGAGCCTTGGTGCCGTCAATCGAAAGGCTCAAGCCGCAAAAATCTTCGTGGTCTTCGGTGAGCGCCCGTTGATTGCCGGTTGCCAGATTGACCTTCCACAACTGGCGTTGTGAATTCGTGAGGGTGCGCGCGTTGATGAGCAAACCTGCATCGCCGCTCATCCACGCCACCCCTTCAACCTCAGTGCCGGGCGCGGTGCAAAGGGTTTTCTCTTCGCCGGTTTTTACATCGAAGCTGACGATTTCAGGGATCAAATCATTGCCGGGCTTTTTGACAATCGCCGCCAGCCGAGTGCCGTCGTGCGACCAACTCAAGCCTTGCGGCAAGATGAATTGCGGATTGCTGCGCATTACTAACACCCGTTGCGCTGCGGGCGCGATGTTGGTGGCGACGATGAATTTTGTGATCATCGCCCGCTCTTGCGCAGGCGTCGCCGTCGGTTGCGCCCCCGGTTGCGCCCCCGGTTGCGCAAGATTCGCCCCCGGTTGCGCTGGATTTGCGGTCGGTTGCACCAGCTTCGCCGCCGCCGCTGACGGAACCATTTTCACTTTGTCTCGCACCTGAGTTTCGGTCTTGGCTTGTGCGATGATGATTTGCGAGGCGGCCCCGTTGCGGCGCACGAAGGCGAATTCTTTGCCGTTCGGCGCAAACGTCACCGGGCTGGCAATGTCAGCCAGTACCTTGCGGCTTTTTCCGCCGTGAATTGAACAGGCATACAATTCGCCCGCCGGAGCTACGCCTTTCAAGTAATAGACCCACTCGCCATCTGTTGAGAGTGTGACGGCGGTGATTTCGGCTTCGGCAGATTGCGCCAACAGGATTTCGCGCGAGTCGCCGGTCTCTTTGTAAAGCAGCGTGCGTTTGCTGCCGTTTTCGGTCACGTAAGCCAATCCAGTACCGCTGGGAGAAAGAGCGAGGGCGACGACTCGTCCGCTGCTGGTCATTTTTGAACCGGGCGTGGCCTCGGTGGGCAAGCGGAATTGACGATCTTCTTTTTGAAAGTACAGATAGGCGAAACCGGAGCCGAGCGCCATCGCCATCAACACGAAGCCGATAACCATTTGCAGCAGATAAGTTTTAAGAAACTTCAGCAACCCGTGCCATGTTTTTTCCAGCAATTCGCCGAGCGGCGTTTTTTTCTTTATTACCGTTTCAGCGGGTTCGAATTTTAACTCGCGGTCGTTTTGCGTGAGCAGGCGGAGCGCAGCGGCAAATTCAGCCGCCGTTTGATAGCGGGTCGCTATACTTTTTTCCAGCGACTTGAGGATGATCTCATTCAGTTCTTCGGGGGCGTCCGGCGCATAGGCCGTCAAGGCCATCGGCTGGTCGCGTACGATGGCGACGGTGACTTCTTCGGCGGTGCGTCCGCCGAAAGGCAACTGACTGGTAAATAGTTCGTAACAAAGCGTGCCGAGGCTGAACACGTCAGACTGGCGCGTAGGCTTTTCGCCGCGCACCTGTTCCGGGCTGAGATAACGCGCGCTGCCGATGGTGGGTTTGACTTTCGGCGCATTCGGCCCGCGCATCATCAACGCGACTTGCGTTGCCAGCGAGACGACGAAATCCAGCACCTTCACGCCGCCCGTCGAAGTGAGCATGATGTTCGAAGGTTTAAGCGAGAGATGCAGCACGCCTTGCACGTGAGCGTATTCCAGCGCATCGGCAATCTGAATCGCGACGTGAATTTTTTCGGCCATCGTGCGGGCGAGGCCGATGCCGATTTCGTCAAGCGATTGGCCGCGCACATATTCGGTGACGGCATAAGGCCGCCCTTCCTGGTCAATGCCTGCGTCGAGTACTTTGCTGATGTTGGCGTGTTGCAGGGTGGGCGAGGTCTTGAGAATTTCGACAAAGCGGCGGGCGCTTTCCTGATTCCAACCCAGACTGCTGGGCAGCAGCTTGAGCGCGCCGTCAATGTTCTGCACTTCGTCGCGCCCGCGATAGACTTCACCCAAGCCGCTTACGCCGATGCGCATCAAGATTTGATACGTCCCGACGATGGTGCCAGCTCGCAACCATTCCTTCATTTCAGTTCACCTTCCGTATGCTTCACTAGCGATTTTTTGGCTCTCGCTCGCGCCAGCAAAAGGCTGTCAGCGAGGGCTTTTTGAATTAAATTATTTCGTGGGATGCGCGCTCGGCGGGATGCTTGCCAGAGAGGAGCGCTTGGCTGTAAGTTGCCAAAGCGGGCGCATATAACCACGAACCCATCTTAAAAGGAACGAAAAAGTTTTTAGCGGCTAGTGGTTAGTAGTTGGTTTTAGGAGGTATCGGCAGAACCAATTGCTAGCCACTAGCCACTAGCCACTAACCACACTATGACAAAAACTCTCGAACAACTTCGCAGCCAGCGTTGGTTTGCCTCGCCGTCATTGCGCGGCTTCGGACATCGTTCGCGGCTGAAGCAGATGGGTTACGCGCCCGAAGATTATCAGGGCAAGCCGGTGATTGCGGTTATCAACACCTGGAGCGATCTGACGACCTGTCACAGCCATTTCCGCCAGCGCGCCGAAGAGGTCAAGCGCGGCGTATGGCAAGCGGGCGGCTTTCCCGTCGAAATCCCTGCGACGCCCGTCAACGAAACTTATATGAAGCCCAGTCCGCTGATGTATCGCAATTTGCTCGCGCTGGACGTTGAAGAATTGCTGCGAAGCCAGCCGATTGATGGCTGCGTCTTGATGGGCGGTTGCGACAAGACTACGCCGGGCTTGTTGATGGGCGCGATCACGATGAATTTGCCTGCGATTTTTTTGCCCGCCGGCCCGATGTTGCGCGGCAATTGGGACGGCAAGGTATTGGGTAGCGGTTCAGACGTGTGGAAGTATTGGGCCGAACGTTGCGCGGGCAACATCACTGATGCGCAATGGAACTCGATGGAAGACGGCATCGCGCGTTCGGCGGGCACGTGTATGACGATGGGGACGGCAGCCACGATGATGTCCATCGCTGAAGCCTTGGGCTTCACGCTGCCCGGTGCTTCGGCCATTCCCGCCGTAGACGCCAGCCATCAACGGCTCGCTACGCAATGCGGACGCCGCGCCGTCGAAATGGTTTGGGAAGACTTGAAACCCAGCGACATCTTGACTGAACAATCTTTTGAGAACGCTATCACGACCGATATGGCGTTGGCCGGTTCAACCAACGCGATCATTCATTTGGTTGCGATGGCCGGACGCGCCGGATTCAAACTTGACCTGCGCAAGTTCGATGAAATCTCACGGCGTACGCCCGTACTCGCCAACCTGCGTCCGACCGGCGAGTTTTTGATGGAAGATTTTTATTACGCGGGCGGACTGCCTGCGTTGCTGAAAGAGTTGGGTGACTTGTTGCATCTAGACGCGCTGACGGTGAACGGGCAAACGCTCGGAGCAAATCTCGCTTCGGCTAAAACGCTTAAACCCGAAGTCATTCGTCCGTTATCCAATCCCGTAGCGACCGAAGGTGGCACGGCGATGCTTTACGGCAACTTAGCGCCCAACGGAGCCGTGATGAAACACACCGCCGCCGAACCGCGACTGCATCAACACACCGGACGCGCCGTCGTGTTTAAGGATTACAACGACATGGACGCGCGCCTCAACGACGAAGCTCTTGACGTTGATGCCGACTGCGTACTCGTGCTGCAAAACGCTGGCCCACTCGGCGGCCCCGGCATGCCTGAGTGGGGCATGCTGCCGATTCCCAATAAACTGCTGCGGCAAGGCGTCAGGGATATGGTTCGTATTTCAGACGCACGGATGAGCGGCACTTCGTATGGCGCCTGCGTCTTGCACGTCGCGCCCGAAAGTTTCATCGGCGGCCCGCTGGCTTTCGTGCGCGATGGCGACCTGATCGAACTCAACATCGCTGAACGCCGCTTGTCGTTATTAGTGGATGACGCGGAGTTAGAACGCCGTCGCGCCGCGTGGCAGCAACCGCCGCCGCGTTATCAACGCGGTTTCGGCGCGCTCTTTGCGCAACACGTAACGCAAGCCGATCAAGGTTGTGATCTGGATATTTTGCACGCCGGAGCTGAGACGGCGGAGCCGGAGATTCACTGAGGAAAAAGGATACAGCAACCTTTCCAGGTTGCTGTATCCCGAATTGCGAGCATTTGGTGTCACCTCAACATCGCTCGCTGTTATTCGTTGAGTTTTCGCTGCACATCGCGCAACAACCTGGAAAGGTTGTTGTACCTCACACCAACGCACGCGCGACAGTTTGCAACTCGTTCAACTTATCTTCACTCAACGGAGACAGGAACGGCAGCAGCGGTCCGGTTTCAGCAATGCCCGACAGCGCCGTCGCGTGGTGCAACACCTTTGCCGGATTCCACGCATCGCGTAAGTCTTCGTGCGGGATGAACAACTCGCGCAGGCGTTCAGCCGTAGCCCAATCTTTCGCCAAACATGCTTCTAAAATCTGTTGCGACTCGCGCGGAGCCAAACAGCCCGTACCCGTCGTGAAACCCGCCAAGCCGAAATCGCGCAGATGCACAATCGCCGGACGCTCGCCGATGCCGCTCACCACAATGTCAGGCGCGACGCGCTTTAACAGCGATTCGAGATAAGCGTCTTCGCGCGGGTCTTGTCGCACGACAGCGTATTTGATCCACGAACACAGGCCGTCGTTGACGAGGCGCGCTACGACATCAAGACCGGCTTCGAGGTCTTTGCCGAAATTGCTTTCGTCTTTGAGATAAAGCACGAGCGGCGTACCCACCGCGTCAGCGATTTCGCGGATGCCGCGTTCGAGTCCCGCCGCGTCGCGCGGGTCAGCGCACGGCAAGAACATCGAAGTCGGAAACTTATACTTGCGCAACAATTCGGCCTGATCGAGCGCGCGTCCGAACGAAGGCCCGAAACTCGGAATCATCCAGAAATCAGGTTCGTCATAGCTCGCCATCCATTCGAGCAACGCCGCGTAATCGCGCAACGAAATGTGATAGAGAAACGCATTGCCGCCATACAAAAAGCGCGTCACGCCACCTGAAGCGATGTGGCGAACGATCTTGTCGTTCTCAGCCAGATTGAGTGAGCGTTGCGCGTCGTGGTTGCGCGCGAGCGGCGGTACGGAAAATACGCCGTGTAAATCGTTTGGGGTAATTGGAGTTGTTTTCATAGCAATTCGCTGTCTGTTTTGAGAAGCAAGTAAGTAACTTGCGATCACGTTCATCGCATTGAGTCACTGCCTAAAGTTTAGGGCATGTTTGGAAACTGAATATCCGCTTTACCTTACGGGGCTTTCGCCACGAAAAAGCACATAAACCACAAAAGGAAAGAAAGATTTTGTGGCTCTTGTGCCTTTTTGTGGCGAAAGCCCCATCAGTTAAAGGCGGACATTAAATTTCCAACCATGCTTTTAGAGTACCCGCAAAATCACGCACTTCAAATAATAGGTTTCAGGCACGGTCAGCAAGATCGGATGGTCGCGGCCTTGCGTACGTTTCTCGACGACCTGAATTTGCCGATGCGCGTCGTGTGCGGCTTCGGCGAGCATTTGCAAAAACAGGTTTTCGTTCACGTGATAAGAACAACTACACGTAATCAATATGCCGCCGGGATTGAGCAGCTTCAACGCGCGCAAGTTGATTTCTTTATAACCGCGATAGGCTCCATCCAGCGCGGCGCGATTTTTAGCGAACGCAGGCGGGTCTAACACGATGGTGTCGAACTTCGTTCCGGCTTCTTCAAAATCGCGCAGTTTGTCGAACACGTTGCCCGCGATGAATTCGACGTTGGTCAGTTCATTCAACGCGGCGTTGCGTTCGGCGCGTTCGACGGCGGGTTCCGATACGTCAATCGCTGTGACGTGTTCGCAGGCTTGCGCCAGATGCAACGCGAACGAACCGTGAAAGCTGAAACAATCTAACGCGCGCCCGAATGCGTAAGCACGAGTGGCGGCGCGGTTTTCGCGTTGATCGAGAAACGCGCCGGTCTTCTGGCCTTCGAGCAGATCAATCGAAAACTTGAGGCCGTTTTCGGTGATCGTGAAATCAGGAACGCTTTGCGTCAGGTCGCCGTCGCGCGCGTAAAGCAAACTGTTCACCATCGGCAATCCTTCGAGTTGGCGAACCTTGGCGTCGTTGCGTTCGACGATAAGACGCGGTTGAAAGGTTTCGACAAGCAATTCGACCCATTGCTGTTTCATCGCGTCCATGCCGCGCGTGAGCGTTTGCAGACTGAGGCAATCGCCATAACGGTCTACGATCAAGCCGGGCAGCAGGTCGCCTTCACCGTGCAGCACGCGATAGGCATCGGTGTCAGTCACGAATTTTTTGCGCCACTCGTGCGCTGCCTGCAAGCGGCGACGCCAGAACGCCGTGTCAACGGCTTCGTCTTGCGTCGTCAGCAAGCGCAACGTGATTTCGGTTTCCGCACCGAAGTGCGCGAAGGCGAGGAAACGTCCGCGTTGATCTACGACGCGGACGACCGCGCCGGTCTCGACTTGCGGACGTTGTTGCACGTCGCTGCGATAGACCCACAGGTGTCCGGCATAAATGCGTTGCATGCCTTTGGCATTAACAACGGCGTAAGTTGGGTCAAGTTTTGCTTTCATAAAATGGGCATGAAATTTGGCATGACATTCGATGATGCCTGCTGGTAATCGTACGATGACGATTCGCTATGACGTATGAAGTTGTTTGGCGATGATGCGAGCGTATAATCAAAAATCGTCAGAACACGCTATCCATCAACTAACAAAAATTAAGAAAGACAAGCAGGAGCAACTGCTGTATGGAAATTATCACTCGCGCTCAGCGCTTGCGTTCGGTCGCTGCCAAACTGGCGGCTGAAGGCAAGAGCATCGGTTTGGTTCCCACGATGGGTGCGCTGCACGAAGGCCATTTGCACATGATTCGTGAAGCGCAACGCATGACGGATTCCGTCATCGTGACCATCTTCGTCAACCCGCAACAGTTCAAATCAACTGGCGCCTTTGACGCCTATCCCCGCGATCTCGCACAGGACATGGAAACCCTCAAACCGTTGGGCGTTGATTATGTTTTCACGCCCAGTGAAACCGAGATGTATCCCGACGGCTTCGCTACGTGGGTTGAGGTCGGCGTACACGACCACGAACTCGAGGGCGCGCAACGTCCCGATCACTTTCGCGGCGCGGCGACCGTGCTGACGATCTATTTCAATCTCGCGCAACCCAAGTTCGTCTTTATGGGACAGAAGGATGCGCATCAAACCATCATCGCCAAAAAGATGGTGCGCGACTTGCACTCACCCGTCGAAATTATCGTCACGCCCATCGTCCGCGAAGCCGACGGCGTAGCGCTGTCTTCGCGCAATGCCAAGCTCACGCTCGAACAACGCAAAGCCTTGCAAGTGATGCCGCGCGCGCTGCAAGCCGCCGAACAGCTTTTCAGTCAGGGCGAACGCAGCGCCAACAAACTCGTCAAAGCCCTGCGCAAAGAACTCGACGCCGAACCGTTGGCGCGCGTTGATTACGTCGCGGTCACTGACACCGAACGTTTAGACCCGCTCGACGATGTGCGCGACAAGGCTTCGATCATTTCGCTGGCGGTTTATTTCGGCGATACGCGGCTGATTGATAACCTGATCTTAAACGACATGAAATTCAAAGCCCGCGCTGGCATTCGATTGGGCGAAGCGAAGACGTAGCGCGGGCGTGGCGCAGGCTTCAGCCTGTGACCCGTTCTGTGGACTTTAGTCCGCTAATCAAACAATGCAGATGACTGGCGGACTAAAGTCCACAGAACGGGTCACAGGCTGAAGCCTGCGCCACGTTAAACATTGAATCGAAACAACATCACATCGCCGTCCTGCACGACATACTCTTTGCCTTCTGAACGCATCACGCCTTTTTCTTTCGCGCCTTTCCAGCCTTGATGGGCGATGAAATCGTCGAACGCCACCGTCTCAGCGCGAATGAAACCTTTCTCGAAATCGCTGTGAATTACGCCTGCCGCTTTGGGGCCGGTGTCGCCTTTATGAATCGTCCACGCGCGGACTTCTTTCTCGCCCGCGGTGAAATAAGTCTGCAAACCCAAAAGCGAATAAGCCGCTTGAATCAACCGTTCTAGTCCCGCCGATTCAATGCCCAGCGAAGCTAAAAATTCGGCGCGTTCTTCTTTCGGCAATTCGCTGAGTTCGGCTTCGATCTTGGCAGAGAAGGGAACGATTTCAGCGTGTTCGCCGCTGGCCTGGACGGCAGCGCGCAAGGCTTTGACGTGCGGGCCTTCATCGTTGCTCGTCAATTCGTCGTCGCTCACATTCGCCGCATACAACGTAGCCTTCGTCGTCAGCAACGTCAGCGTTTTCAACGCAGCCATTTCGTCAGCATCTAGTCCGGCTTTCCACAGCGATTTGCCGTCGCTCAAGAACTGATAGGCTTTTTCGAGTACAGGAATTTGTGCGACGGCTTCTTTGTCGCCGGACTTGGCTACTTTTTTGGCGCGATCCAGACTCTTTTCGACCGTCGCCAAATCAGCCAGCGCGAGTTCGAGTTCGATGACTTCGCGGTCGCGTACCGGGTCAACCCCGCCCATCACATGAATGATGTCGGGGTCTTCAAAGCAACGAACTACATGCACGATGGCGTCGGTTTCGCGGATGTTGGCGAGAAACTTGTTGCCGAGGCCTTCACCGGTCGAAGCGCCTTTGACGAGTCCGGCGATGTCTACGAACTCGACGGCGGCGGGTACGGTGCGCTGCGGTTTGATCAACTCCGTCAGCTTTGCCAGCCGCGCATCGGGCACTTCGACAATGCCTGTGTTGGGGTCAATGGTGCAGAAAGGAAAGTTTTGCGCTTCGGCTTTGGCCGCCGTGAGCGCGTTAAAAAGCGTAGATTTACCGACGTTCGGCAACCCGACAATGCCTGCGCGTAACACGTGATTGAAACTCCTGAAAAGGCTGGTTGCGAGGTAAGCCGCAATGTAGAGGATGCTCCGGCGCTTGTCTAGTTCAGTGGCTAGTGGCTAGTGGCTAGTGTTTGATTACGCACTAGCCACCAGCCACTAACAACTAGCCACTATTTCTTCTTTTGCGCTTCCATCAATATCGTCGTGAGTTTGGTGAACTGTTCGGGCGTCATTGCGGCCTTGATGCGGGTTTCGAGTTCACTGCTGATTTTGCCGAGGCGCTCCTGTTTCTGTTCGGGCGTCACGTTAGCTTGCGCATTGAGCGCCGCCACTTGTTTGCCTTGCCAGAGCAGCGTTTCTTTCACTTTGGCTTCCTGTTCGGGCGTCAGTTCGAGTTGGGCGTAAAAGGGTGGCAGCTTGAAATTGGCTTCGCGCACGAGTTCATCGAATTTGCCTTTCTGGTTTTTGTCGAGCAAGTCGAAAGCCTTTTGATCGAAATCCTGCTGGATGGTGTTGAGTTGTGACTGGCGCGCTTCGGGCGTGAGTGCGGTGTCGTTCTTGACGGCGACGAAACGTTTCTGTCCGTCATACATCAGCCATTTCATTTTATCGGTTTGTCCTGCATTCAAATTGAGCTTTTGATAAAGCGGCGGCAGTTGAATGTTTTTAACTACGGCGTCGGCCTTTTTCAATTCGACGAGTTGTTTGCGCTGGTCGGGCGTGAGCGCGTCGTTATATTTTTTCTCGGCTTCTTCGTTGATGTATTTGTTTTCTTCGTTGCGTTCTTCGTTTGAGTAATTGCCGGTGTGCTGAACCGTTTTCAGTTTGATTTGCTGTTGCAAATTCAAGTCTTTGATTTTGGCGTCTTGCTCGGCGTTCAACGCGAGCATGTCGTAAAGACGTGGCAGCGCGGGCTTAGTGCGCAAGCCTTTCACGTCTTTCTCGACCAGCAGCGTACGCGCTTTTTCGCGTTGGTCTTTTTTGAGTAAGCCCTCCATCTGTTTCAGGTAGTTGCGATAATTCGCGGTGTTTTGCGTGTAACGATCATTGTTGGGCAGCGCCACATTCGCCTTGATCTCTTTTTCTTTCGCCTGATATTCCGTTGTGACGGTCACGGCCTTTTCCTGCTTGGCGGCTTCGATTTCGACTTCGTTAAAAGGGAAGAGCAAACCGTTGGCAGGCGCAGGTGTTTGAGCCCAGCCGGTCAGCGATAAGAGACAAACAAACAGTAGGCTTTTCAGTGAAAAGCGCGCAGCTAACGTATGCATAGTTGATCCTTGTAGTGAGTGAACTTCGGTCTATGTCTTTCACACAAAGGTTCAGCCGCGCTGAACGCTTGAGCATGAACCTCTGCGAAATGTGATTTTGATGGCGGCTATCTTCGGCGTGGCTGAGGGGTTTTGGCAAGCCTCACTTTCCGATGCGCAACGGCAACTGCACGATGAACGGATTGCCGCGTTTGATGGCGATGCGAAAGACGGTTTGCGGCAACGGGTCGCCTTGCTTCAGCGTTTGCGCCGCGTTGGTGAGCGCCTTTTGTTCTGTCGTAGTGCGCGGCTGACCAGCGCCTTTTTCGAGTTCGAGTTGTTCGACGCGCAGGTTCTTGCCCCATTGTTTTTCCCACGTGGCGACTTGGGCTTCGGTGAGTTTGATGGGGCTTTCGTCGGCGTTGGCGCGCGGCAAATTTTCGAGCGGACGCGGTGTGACGATAAAGCTCAACACTTCACCAGCCAGCGCGGCGTGGTTTTCGTCGGAATGCAGCTTGACCTCGAATACATCATTGCCACCGGGCAATTCGATGGCGCGTCCGGCTTTGACGGCGTGTTCCTGTCCTTGCGGGTTGCTCGGATAAATCAAATAAGGCGCGCTGAGTTTGCCATCGGCATATTTCTCACGATCAATGACGTAAAGATAACCGCTTTGCGGGACTTCTACGCTGAAGCGCAACAACTGCCCTTCTTTAAGCGGCGTATTGGCTTCGATGCGTTGCGGAATCACTTCCTGATCGCGTTCAGAGTTGCCGACTTTTTTCTTGATGAGGATGCGCGCGGCTTCGTCATTTGAAGACAATGCGCGCGAACCGCTGGCTGCTTGCTTGAGTTCCGCTGGAGTACGCATCAGCCACAGCGTTACGCCTAACGTCGCCGGTTCAGCCTGCGCAATCGTCACTGGTCGCGGCGTGACGGATTTGTACCTTCCCGCGCGCGGCTTGGCGTTCGTCGTTGTCGCTTGCGGACGAAATTCCGGCGGCCAGAAACGGCGCGAGTTCTCTTCTTGTGCAAAAGTTGAAAGGCTAAACAAAAGTGCGATGACGATTGCCGAAATAAATGACGATAACGATTTCATAAGACTCCTCAAGAAAGTGTAGGGTAGGTTCCCAACCTGCCCTACACGGTT
>JAYSVR010000235.1:0-19871 GCA_043718445.1 Acidobacteriota bacterium
GCTGCGAGACGATGCGCGTTATCACGAAATGCTGCGGCGTATCGGTTTGTCGGAATGAACAACTGCCGTTGCCTGACACGCTACAGGGTGATAAAACGCGAAGGCTGCAAACCCCCTTTCAATACTTGACCGAAAGATAACTCGCTATGCCCAGATCAATCCTATCAATCCTGCTGGTGGTTCTGACCTTATCATCACTCGTGAACGCTCAAACACCGACCACACCGCTGCCCGCCACCGCGCCCAACGCCGTAGGCATGTCGCCGCAACAACTCGCTTACCTCGACGAAGCCATCGAAGCCGAAATCGCGCGCAAGCAATTGCCCGGCGCAGTCGTCGTCGTAGGCCGCCAAGGCCGCGTCGTATGGCGCAAGGCTTATGGTCGTCGCGCGCTCGAACCGTCGCCTGAAGCAATGACAACCGATACGATTTTCGATTTGGCTTCGTTGACGAAGCCGGTGGCGACGGCTACGTCGGTGATGCTGCTGGTCGAACGCGGCCTCGTGCGGCTGGGTGATCCCGTGTCGCGTTATATTCCTGAATTCGCCGCCGCCGGCAAGCAGGCGATCACGGTCGAACACCTGCTCGTGCATCGTTCGGGCTTGATTGCCGACAACGAAGTCAAAGATTACGAACAGGGCACAGCGCAAGCCATGCTCAATATCTGGAAGCTCGCGCCGTTGGCCGAAGCGGGTTCGCGTTTTATTTATTCCGACGTGAATTTCATCGTACTGGCCGAACTCGTGAAGCGCTTGACCGGCAAGCCGCTCAATGAATTTGCGGCGGAAAATATCTTTCAACGATTAGGGATGAATGACACGGGATTTAATCCGAACGCTGCCTTAAAAGCCCGCAGCGCGCCGACTGAGAAACGCGGCGGCGGCAAGACCGTGCCCAGCACCGGCGAAAAAGACGCAAGCGCAGAACATTGGATGCGCGGGGAAGTTCACGATCCGCGCTCTTACCTGCTTGGCGGTGTAGCGGGTCACGCGGGATTATTTTCGACGGCGGATGACTTGGCGATTTATTGTCAGATGTTACTCAATCGCGGCGAATATCAAGGTCAGCGTATTTTGAGTCCGCTGACAGTAACTCGATTTACTTCGGCGCGTGACAGCGCAGGGAATGGCGGCGGTGGAAATTGGCGCGCGTTAGGTTGGGATTATTATTCGAGCTTCTCAGCCAATCGCGGTGACTTGTTACCCATCGGTAGCTTCGGACACACAGGTTTTACCGGCACAGGCTTGTGGATTGATCCCGCCAGCCAAACTTTTATCGTATTTCTTAGCAATCGAGTACACCCGCGCCTCGACGCTGACGTAACGAAACGCGCTGACGTAGGTTCGCTGCGCGGTCGTGTCGCTTCTATCGTAGCTGCCGCGATCATCGAACCCCCTTTTGCCACAGCCGCTGGGAACACACCCGCACTCAGCGGCGCGAGCGCAAATAACTCCGCACTCCGCACTCCGCACTCCGCACTTAACACGCTGAATGGCATTGACGTACTCGTCAAAGAAAACTTCGCGTCGCTCAAAGGCAAGCGCATCGGCCTGATTACCAATCACACCGGACGCGACCGCGAAGGTAACTCGACGATAGATTTATTATTCAAAGCGCCTGACGTAAAACTCGTCGCCTTATTTTCGCCCGAACACGGTATTCGCGGCGCACTCGATCAGGAAAAAATCGGTAACTCAACTGACGAAAAAACTGGCTTGCCGATTTATAGCTTGTATGGCGAAACCCGTAAGCCCGCCGTGCAACACTTACAAGGCTTAGACGCACTCGTGTTTGATATTCAAGATGTAGGCGCACGGTTTTATACCTACATCTCGACGATGGGCTTGGCGCTCGAAGCCTGTGCGCAGGCTAAGCTGAAATTCATCGTTCTGGATCGGGTTAATCCGATTAACGCCGAAGCCGTCGAAGGCCCGATTGCCGACAACGACAAGCTCTCGTTCATTGCTTTTCATCCGCTGCCAATTCGCCACGGCATGACCGTCGGCGAACTCGCGCAGATGTTTAATAAAGACCGCAACCTCAACGCCAACCTGCAAGTCATCGGCGTGCAAAACTGGCGACGCGCGGCGTGGCTCGACGAAACCGGCCTTAGCTGGACGAACCCTTCGCCCAATATGCGGAGCCTGACCGAAGCTACGCTTTATCCCGGCGTCGCCATTCTCGAATTTTCGAATGTCTCAGTCGGACGCGGTACTAACACGCCGTTTGAATTACTCGGCGCTCCGTGGCTGAAAGAGCGCGCCTTCGCCGCTGCCATGAATGCCGCTAACTTGCCTGGCGTTAGATTTATTCCCGTGCGTTTCAAACCGGATGCAAGCACGCACAAAAGCATTGAGTGTGGCGGCGTGAATTTAATGATTACCGACCGTCAGGCTTTTGAACCGGTACTGACCGGCTTGGAACTAGCGGCCCAGCTTTTCAAGTTACACTCCAAAGAATTTGAAATAGATAAACTTGCGCGTTTATTAGTCAGCCAAAAAATACTCACGGCGCTCAAGCAAGGTTCCGATGGCCGCGCCGCCAAACAAATTTATGCCGTTGAACTCGAAGCCTTCCGCGTGGTTCGGCAAAAATACCTTTTGTACTAGAGCGGTTTTCAGGTGACTGTATGGCAACCTGTTAGGTTGCCGGGCATTCAAGAGCGTCATTTGGCTAGCAACGAACGAATTATCGTGGCACTGGCAACCTGACAGGTTGCCATACAGTCGCCCGATAACCGCTATATTATTGCCAAGCCTTTTACCTGGGATCAAAATCGTTTTGTAGGTGTTTGTCCTACAGGCGTATCAGATCAGCATAACCTGGCGCGTAAGGCTTAGGGGAAATGCTGGTAAAAAATAGCAAGATAGGCATTTAGCGACTATTTTTTGTTTGACAGAAGCTGCTTGATAGGTAAACTGTCGTTGGTTTGATTGTTCGTTGCCACGAGCCAAATCGCTTACACCACATACAAAAAATCCCTTATCCCCACGTTAAGAGAAAAGTGAAGTGCATAGCTCGTTCCCACGGAGGAAGGCGTGCAATCCTGTCTTACCCCATTAAACATAATTTATAAAAGATTGCTGCTATTTCCTGCTTACCTAGCTGCTTAGGCGATAGCTCCCTCTTTACCACCGTGCGTCAGTTGATGTTGCTGGCAGTCACGGTTGACACCGCTTTATTTCTAAAAGACGGTTAGCCTCCTGCGCTTCTCCTTATGTTTTAGCGCAAGCAGGCGGCAGTAATTTGTCTTTTCCGCTCAACCTATTTTTTTTGACAGGCGGGCAGTTTATTAACTGCCCATGTCAGCTTATCCGTGATATTTATGTTCTCCCCCAATGTTATTTCGTCTGAATATTTAAGTAGGCCCGTGCGCAGGCCAGCGTTTTCTCCTGCTTACTCGCTTAACCAACCGAAAAAGTTACCGCAACACGATTTGCTGGAACTGGTAACCGATGGCTATCTGTTACTGGACAAAGGATACGAAGTTACATATGCCAGTAACAAAGCAGAATTATGGATTGGCCTAACTTCGTTGGAATTATTAGGCGAAAATTGCTGGCAATTTATTCCCGATCACGTCTCCAGATTATTGTTCAGTCATCGAGATGAGTTTTCTGATGCGTCTATTGCCGCCGAAGCGCGTTGGTTGCATCCGTCTTTTCAAACCTGTTTGAAATTGCGCCTGGCTCCGCGAGCGGAGGGCCAGCGATCGGAAGGATGGTTACTGAGCTTTCACGAAGAAAGCGCGGATTGGCTGCCGGCCCTGCAAGCCCTATTAGGTAAGGAAAAAAAATCTAGCCCTTCAGCCAGAACTTCTGAACCACCAGCCCAGCCGGTGAGCGTATACCGACAAGATGTGTTGTCAGCCACCGAAGCGGAACGTTGCCGCATCGCACGTGAGTTACACGATGTGTTGGGGCAATACGTGACGGCGCTGCGCTTCGGTCTGGATAACCTTTCGCACGAGTTACAACAAACGCATACCGAAACCGCCAGCGTGATGAAGCTGCAATCTATGGTCGAACAATTCGATCAGGAATTTCACCACGTCGCGTTAAAGCTGCGTCCGCCGATGACCGAACGCGGCTTAAAAGCGGCGGTGATGCAATACGCGCTGGAATGGTCTGAACGTTGCGGCGTGCGGCTCGACATACATAGCTCAGACGACCAATGGTTTGGGCTGTCGCCCGAAACTGAAACCTCGCTTTATCGAATTTTGCAGGAAGCCCTGAATAACATCCAAAAATATGCCCGGGCGCGACGCGTGAGCGTGATTCTCGAACGGCGGCAAGGGCATTTGCAGATGGTGATCGAAGACGACGGCTGCGGTTTTGAAGTTACGCAAGCGCGCGAAGCCGGACGCTCAATCGGATTGGCCAGTATGACAGAACGTGCCGCTCTGGCTGGCGGCGTGTGCGAAATCGAATCAAGCCCCGGACAGGGAACGACTATTTTTATCAGAGTGCCATTAACTCAGGAGGAGGTATAAGGTGAATCCTTTACGTGTTTTTTTAGTAGACGATCACACAGTGTTGCGCGAAGGCTTGGCGGTGTTGATTAACAACCAGCCCGATATGCAAGTCGTAGGGCAAGCCGAAGACGGGCAATCCGCGTTGCGTCAAGTGGGCAACGCCGAAGCGCATATCGTGGTGATGGATATTTCGATGCCGCGCATGAATGGGTTGGAGGCGACCGAAAAAATGCGACAGAGTTTTCCGCATACGCGCGTGCTGATTCTTTCGCGGCATTGCGACGTAGGTAATTTGCGGATGATTTTGCAGGCGGGCGCGGGCGGTTATGTTTCTAAACAATCTAACAGCGATGATTTATTGTCAGCGATTCGCGCGGTCGCGGCGGGCGGAACTTATATTGATCAGGAACTCGCAGGACGGTTGGTGAATAACTATTTAGGTCGGCAGTTACCTAAAGACGGTCTGGCGCATAGCGATGTAACCGAGCGCGAAGAAGGCGTGTTAAAACAAATCGCATGGGGATTTAGTAACAAAGAAATTGCCGACCAATTTGGCATCAGCGTCAAAACCATCGAGTATCACAAAGCCCGCGCGATGGATAAGCTGACTTTGAAAAGCCGCGCCGAAATCGTCAATTACGCCTTGCATCGCGGCTGGCTGAAAGAAGATTGATGGCATTTGTCAGACAACTGCGCCGCTGGTCTGACAGACAAACTGACAGCGCGCAGGGAATTCCCTAAAGTAAAAAAGGGTGATTCCTGATAGCGCGAAAAGCGAAGTTAGCGGAATATGTCGTTGTTGGCGCGAGAGAGAGTAAATAACTCGTTGAGATAAATCGGTTGAGTTATTTATGAGTCTGGCGTTATGTTCTTTAATTTATTTCGAGTACGTTCGCTCATTAATTTCGGTGTGTGTGTTGATGGGCGAACTAAACGCGCCGCTTGCCTGGAGTTAGGGGGGCAAGCGACGCGTTCTTAACTGAAACGGCCAGCGCAATTGGTGGAAATCGCGCTGGCCGTTTTGTTTTTAGTTAGTCGGTCGAGTCGTTACTTCGAGTCGCTATTTCAAGAGGGCGTCCAGCTCTTTCATCACCGCCGCATAGGCCTCGCCTTGATCGGGATCGAAGCCGACGACCTTGCGCGCCACTTCGCCATTTTTGAGGATGACGATAGTGGGCAGCGCGTCTACGCCATAAGCGCGATAGGCCGCCTGTTCGGGATCGCGCAACACTTTGCTTTTCAGCCCGCGTTTGGTGGCAAAAGCATCCAGGTCGGCATCGGTCGCGTAATTTTTCGCGCCGGTTTTCGCACTGTTCACGCTCACCCAATAAACCTGAACGCCGCGCGCCGCATAGCGATCCGCCAGCTTTTGCAACGCGGGCAATTCTTTCGCCGCCAGCGGAACCCAGGTCGCGCCGAACGATAGCACCGTGATTTTGTCTTTCAAATCAGCCGTCGTCACGGCTTTGCCGTCCGTGCCTTGCAACGTGACTTGTTGGGCATAAGCCACATTGAACAAAGTCAGCCACGTCATCAAAACCAAACCGAAAACCAAACCGCTTTTCATCATTTGTTTCGTCATTTGTCGCAACATATTTGTTACTCCTTTGGGCGTCTTGTTGAAACGCCGCGCGTCAGATGCGTGATGAATTCATCACGTTGCGAAACATTTTCAGTTTCCCTGACGGTACGGAGTCTGCCCTAAAAAGCCGCTGGGCGAAAACCGTATACCTACGCAACCTGACAGGTTGCGATACCGATAACTATTGGCTGGGCATCACGCTCGGCGAAGGCTCGACCGACAAGGCGTCGAGCTTGGCCTGCAACGCGGCTTTGTATTTCTGCAACAGTTCAATGCCAAAGCGAATCGGTACGCCAAAATTCGACGGCGTGTTGGGCATCACCGCTTGGTTGATGCCGATGACTTTGCCGTTGAGGCCGAAGACCGGCCCGCCCGAACCGCCTTCGCTGGTGGGTGCGTCGTAAACCAGTTGCCGTTCGGTGATGTCGCCGATGTGCCCTTGCGTAGATTGCGGGCGAATCTGTTCGCGTTGCGCGAGTTCGTTGAGGGCGGCGCGCAAGCCTACGCGCGAGAGGCCCCAGCGTTCGCGGTCGTCTACGCGCGCGAGCAGGCCGTCCATACCGGCGGGGAAACCCATCAATACGACGGATTGCCCGCTGATGGCGCTTTCGCCTTTTTCGTCAAGCGGCAGCGCAGGCAGTTTCGCGTCGCCTTGCTCAAAGCCGCAAAGCGCCACATCGCGTTGTTCTGAAATTTCGAGTGACTTGAGTACGAAAGGTTGATGCACTTTCGGAAAGTAAACCAGCAACTCGCGCAGGCGCGGACGCAAGCCTTGATTGCGAATGATGCTCGCCACCGGATCGTCTTCCCACGGATGCAAGACGTGGCGGTTAGAAAGCACTAGACCGGCTTCGACCAGAAAGCCGGTGCCGATGAATTCGGTGACATAAACGCGTCCGTTGCCATCGGTGCTGAGATTCAAGCCGCCGTTCGGATTGATCGGATTGTTGTTTTCGTTGAACTCTTTGAAGCGGGCTTCGCGTCCGGCGCGCGGATCTACGAAAGCGTAAGAGCCGTAAATCAGGCAGACGCTTTGACCGTAATCTTCTACGACACGAGAGGCGAATGATACCGTGCGTATTGCGCTCGCAGCGTTTTCACCGACTTTTTCGAGTTCTTTGTTGACGTCTTCGAGACGACGTTTGGTTTCCTCGATAGTCTTGTTTAAGTCGGTGATGGCCTGTTGGTTTTGACGGCCTTGAAAGAAACTGATCGTAGGAATGTAAATCGCCAGGCCGATCAACAGCGCGCCTAAGCCTGCCATCGCGTAAAGCCACCGTTTCGGAATTTCAGCAAAAAGTTCGCGCGTCAGTTGCTTGACGAAAACGATGGCGACATCGGTGCGCGGCACTCCTACATTTATTTCGGCGTTGACTTCGGCGAGTGGCGTATCGGCGGCAGATTGCAATTCAGTCTTGGCGCGGCGTCGCAAACGCAACTGGCGCGCAGCGGGTTTGACGCGCGCGAGCATCGCGGTACCGAGCTTGAATGATTCAGTAAGTTCAGCGGCTTCGCTCAAGGCAAAGAAGCGCAGACGAATGCCGGTCGCGCCGAAATGGTAAGTGTCGCCGTCGTGCAAGGCTTCGCCGATGACGACGGGTTCGCCGTCGCGTTGCACGTTCGCGTCGTTACCGAGCGTGGCGACGCGGTAAGTGCCTTCGACTAATTTGAGCGTCAGCAACGTAGCTTGTGCAGGCAAAGCGGCAGGCGGCAATGGCTCAACTTCGTTTTCAGGCAGTGGTTCAGGCAGCGGCTCAGGTAAGGGAACAATCAGCGAGACTTCGGGCGTAATCACTACATCGCACTGGTCAGCCGTGCCGATGGTGATGCTTTCCTGGCGGAAGACTTTGGTTTCAGGGTTGGGTACACCGGCGATGCGGATGACGATCCCGTTCATAGCAATTTGCTCTCAGCGTGGTGTGAATTGGGGGGAATGTTTGAAGCCGCACGATAACATAAACTTTCGCGCGCGTACGGGAAGATTTGTATCGCAACCTGTCAGGTTGCGAAGTTTTGTGGTTTGATGGATTTAGTTTGACGAGAAATGCTTCGCAACCTGACAGGTTGCGATACCGGTTTGTTTGCTCACGGAGGACACAACGATGAAACGAATTAGCTTGATCGGCTTGGCGCTCGCGTTGAGCGCGTTTGCTCAAACGTCCGGCAAAAAACTATTGATT
Organism: Acidobacteriota bacterium; assembly: GCA_043718445.1. GTDB lineage: Bacteria > Acidobacteriota > Blastocatellia > RBC074 > RBC074 > JACPYM01. Next base: position 8,237 of record JAYSVR010000235.1, read on the forward strand.
GCTCATCGCGGCGCGTCGGCTTATGCGCCGGAACATACGCTGGCGGCTTATCGGCTGGCGCTTGGGCAAAAGGCCGATTACGTCGAACAGGATTTGCAGATCACCAAAGACGGCGTGTTGGTTTGCGCGCACGACGAAACGCTTGAGCGTACGACCAACGTCGAAGACATCTTCCCGCAACGCGCCAAAGACGAAGCAGGCCAGCGGCATTGGTACGTCGCCGATTTCACGCTGGCTGAAATCAAGCAACTCGACGCGGGTGCTTGGTTCAACGAAAAGTTCAAAGGCGAGCGCGTGCCTACGTTTCAGGAAGCGATTGATCTGGTGCGTGGCAAAGCGGGTTTGTATCCCGAAACCAAAGCGCCTGAGTCTTACGCTGATCGCGGCTTCTCGATGGAAAAGCTGCTCGTCGAAATTCTCAAAAAGAACAAACTCACCGCTGATCGTCGCACGCCCGTCATCATTCAATCGTTCAGCCCCGCGAGCCTGCGCAAGTTGTTTGATGAACACAAAGTGAAATTGCCGTTGGTGTTGTTGCTTTCGACTACGCCGGACGCGAAGCAATGGCTCACCGACGCGGGATTGCAGCAAGCCAAAAAGTTCGCCGCTGGCATTGGCCCTGCAAAAGTCTTGATCGAAAACGATCCTTCACTGGTCACGCGCGCACACGCTGCGGGGTTGACCGTTACGCCTTATACGTTTCGTTCGGCGGGGACGGGGCGCTATGCCGATGTGCAGGCCGAGATGCGGCAGTTTCTTTTCACTTATAACGTAGACGCTTTGTTCACCGACAACCCCGATCAGTTTCCCGTTAAGCGATAGAACGTTGGGATGCGGCAAATGGAACGAAACTCTTTTGCTTGCCTGCCCAGCCAGTAAGCCGCAGATGACGCGGCTTACTGGCTGGGATGAATCCCCTCTGCCTTGCCGCTGGCCTGAAAAAAAATCTTGCCTTCACCAACTCCTCTGCTAGTATGCGCGCCGTCACACGGTTCATATCCCATTGTCACAGGTTGCGCATCCTGCCTTATCACCTGCGCCGTCAATTAACCCGGCTGACAATTCACGATTATTCAACCCAGAAAGAAAAGGCCCGTTAGAACACCGGCGTCGTCAAAGTTCTCAATCAACTCAATTGACGCCTGGACGTTCTGCCTAACCAACAACCCTGCGCTGCGTTCTGCTCTTTCGCTGAATGCGCACGGTCATCCCTACGCAACTTAAAAGAAGCCATCCCCGCGCGAGACGAGCGAACATCGCACTGACGCCTGCATAAGTGCAGGTGGCTCAACCTAACCCCGAATATCTGAGGATAGCTTCCATGATCACGATGAAGATGAAAAAGATTACGATGGTTTGTTTGATACTTTTGGCACTGGGCTTGGTCGGACAGGCATTTTTGCCAAAGCGCGAGCCGCAAGCGGTTACATTCCAGGCACGGAGCGAAAGTCCAGCGACTGCGCCGGTTAAAACCGCCGACGCATCGGAGCGCCAACATCCATTGCCGGAGCGTCAGCGCCCTTTGGTAGATTTGCGCCGCAAACAAAAGATCCAGCGAGAAGAAGTCTTGTTCGCTGATAGAGGTTTGGAAGGGGGAGGGGAAGCGCGTATGTCCGGCGGCGACGCCGATGAACGTGAAGAACGCGAAGGCAAACGGAGCAGCCGCAAAGGCCGCTACAGTTTTGTCGGGCATGTGCCGAGATTCGCGCAGCAAGGCGCTAGCAATGCGGCGAAGGCCAACGACGATAAACCGAAAGAACAGCGTATCAATCGGGGGGGACGTTCCTTTGACGGCGACCTGCGTACGCTGCCGCAAACCAAGCCGACCAAGAAGGAGCGGCCTGAACGCGAAGGGCCCGTGTCCGCGCCGCGCCTCAAAGAAGGGGTCACGCCGCCGACCACACCGAGTGGCGCTGGGCCTATCAATGTGCCCACCGCCGCCGCGCCCGCACCCGCGCCGTCATTCAGTTTCGACGGTCTCGATTTTGCCAACTGGGGCGCGGGCCATCCGCCCGATACGGTCGGCGATGTCGGCCCGACTTATTACATTCAAGCCATCAATAATTCGATTGGCATCTTTCGCAAATCCGACGGAGTGCGCGTGGCGGCCTTTACCTTCAACACGTTCATGAGTCAGGGGGCGTTCGGCAATCTGTGCGACACCAACAATTTCGGCGACCCGGTCATTCTTTATGACACGTTTGAAGACCGTTGGGTCATCTCGGATTTCGCGTTTCAGGTTGACGGTTCAGGTAACGTCGTCAATCCGCCGGGCGCGTTTCAATGCATTGCGGTCTCGAAGACCGGCGACCCGGTCGCGGGCGGCTGGAATTATTATTCGCTGAATACGACCGACGGGCTGAACGATTATCCGAAACTCGGCATCTGGCCGGACGGGATTTATATGTCGGCCAATATGTTCGGCTTCGGGGCAGGTGGCGCATATCAAGGCTCGCGTGTTTGGGCGCTGAACAAGGCGCAGATGTATGCGGGCGCGCCGACCATTCAAGTGGTCTCATTCAACCCTCCCGCGTCTGATTTCACCTTGCTGCCCGCCAATGCGCGTTTGCAAACCGGCACGCCGCCGGTGGGCACGCCCAATTACTTTGTCGCGACCTGGCAATTTTTGGATGCGCTGACCGTCTACAAATTCAAGGTAGACTGGAACAATATCTCAGCTTCGAGCTTCACCGGCCCAGACACGCCGCAGGCCGCGACCAGTTGGCCGAATGCCAGCGTCCCCAATGCGCCGTCGTTGGGCGGCAACAGCCTGGACGTGGCGCAAATACGCGCGATGATGCAAAACCAATATACCAACATTGGCGGCGCTGAATCGTTGTGGACGACGCACACCGTGCGCCGCGCCGACACCACCGGCTTTGCCGCGCCGCGCTGGTATCAGGTGAATGTCACGGGCGGCACCGTCGCGGCCAACTTGCCGCAGGCCGCAACCTGGGACCCGGATGGCGCAAACCTGATGCATCGGTTTATCCCCAGCCTGGCCGTTGACCGCCTGGGTGATCTGGCGCTCGGTTACAGCACGTCGAGCAGCACGACCAAACCGGCCATCAAATATGCAGGCCGTTTGGCGAGCGACCCAGCCAACACGTTCAGCCAGACCGAACAGACGTTGATTCAAGGCGCAGGCACGCAAACGGGCAATTGCGGCGGCGCGCCCTGCGCACGTTGGGGCGATTACGCCGCGATGTCGCTTGCGCCCGACGGCTGCACGTTCTGGTTCACAAGCATGTATTACGCGGCGGATGGGTTGAATCATCAGACCCGGATTGGCTCATTCACCTTGCCGGGTTGTACGCAACTCGCCGCCACGGGCGGCACGTTGCAGGGTACGGTCACGGCTGCCGCAGGCGGCGCGCCGCTCAATGGCGCGAGCATCGCCCTGGGCAGCCGCACCACGACGACGAATAGTTCCGGCTTTTATCAATTTGTGAATATTCCGTTGGGCACCTATACGAGTCTCACGGTCAGTCAGTCGGGCTATGTCGCGGGCAGCGCCAGCAACATCGTCGTGAGCGACGGTGCCACGACGACGCAGAATTTCGCGTTGAACGCCGCCGCCACCAATGGCTGTTTGACCGACACGGAACAATTCGATTTCCAGATGGGCGCGCAGACGAATGTTGACCTGACCGCTAGCCCTGGCAATGTCGTGCTGGCTAAACCGAGCCTCGACCAGCAGAACCTGACGCTCGGCACGAGCGGCGTTGGCATCACGATTACGACATATGGCGGCCAGACCTTCACCCCGGCTGTTACGGGACCCTTGACGAAAGTTGACGTCAACATGTTCTGTAGCGGCTGTACGGGGACAACCCCGAATCTTACGCTTTCGGTGCGGGCGACCAGCGCGAACTTGCCTACCGGGGCCGACCTGGCAACGGCAGCTATTACGGGCTTCTCAAGCGCTGCCTCGAACTATTACACCGGAACTTTTGCCAGCCCACCCACGCTGACCGCCGGGGTGAAATACGCGCTGGTCATTCGCCCGACGGCGAATCCTTCCATCGGCACTTACGCGCTGCTGCGCAGCGGCACTTCCACTGCCGGTGCGGATGTTTACGCTGGCGGTACGCGGGTCAGCGGCGCGACCAGTGGCACGGCGTGGTCAATCCCGCTGACGAACGGAGTTTCGACCGACGCAGGTTTCCGCACATATATGAACGGCGGTTACTTGCTATCCGGCAATTTGGTCTCCGGCACCAAGGACGCCAATCCGCCAGCGGGTTTTACTCCCAATTGGGGAACCTTCTCGTGGACGGCCTTGACGCCCGTCGGCACCGGCTTACAGTTCCAAGTCGCGGCGAGCAACAACGTCAGCGGCCCGTTCGCCTTTGTCGGCCCAGACGGCACCGCCGCGACGTTCTTCACCACCAGCGGCGCGTCACTCAGCCAGTTCAGCGGGCTGCGCTATTTGCAGTACAAGGCTTATCTGAGCACTACGAACAGCGCGGTGACGCCGGTCCTGAACGACGTAACGATTTGTTACACCAACCTCTCGCCGGCTACGGCCACCGTCAGCGGCAATGCGACGATTTGTGCAGGCGCTTCGACCAATGTCACGGTGAACGTGAGCGGTGGCACTGCGCCTTACACGGTCAAACTGAGCAACGGCGCGATGCAGACGGGCAACGGCCCGATCTTCACCTTCCCTGCCAGCCCTGCGGTGCTGACGGTTTACACGCTCGCCGCTGGCAGCGTGGACGCCAACAGTGCCTCCATCACCGGCAGCGGCAGCGCCACCGTGAATGTCAATCAAACGCCCGCGCGACCGACGATCACGCCCGGCGGGCCGACGGCCTTCTGCGCGGGCGGCAGCGTAATGCTGAGTTCGAGCAGCGCGACGGGCAATCAGTGGTATCTGAACGGCAGCCCGATCAATGGCGCGACGAACCAAACATACAGCGCCACGGCGGCGAGCAGCTACACCGTGATCGTGACCACGAATGGTTGCAGCAGCGCGCCGTCAGTGGCGACGACCGTTGCGAACAACACACCGCCCGTGCTGACTTACGCCGCGCAATCGAGCGCGACGTATGGCACGGCGCTCACGATCAATCCGGCGACCGGGCCGAGCGACAACGGCACGATCAATAGCATCGTCGTGCAAAGCGTCACGCCTGCGCCCGTGGCGGGCACACTCACCGTCAACAACACGACGGGCGTGGTGAGCGTACCGAATAACGTTGCACCGGGCAGTTACACCGTAACGATTCGCGCGACGGATAATTGCGGCGGGGCGAATGGGGTGACCGATGCGACGTTTACGCTCACGGTGAATTGCCTCACGACTGCGATTACGACGCAGCCGCAATCGCGCAGCGTCACCACCGGCATGAACGCCAGCTTCACGGTCGCGGCGTCGGGTACGAATTTGAGTTACCAATGGCGCAAGAACAGCAGTCCGTTGAGCAACTCCGCTACGATCAGTGGCGCGACGGCGGCGACGCTGGTGTTGAACGGCGTCACAGCGGCTTCGGCAGGTTCTTACGATGTAATCATTACGAACGGCTGCGGTAGTGCGCTGACTTCGTCTGCCGCGGCTTTAACGGTGACGACGGCGGCGGCGCCGCTGCTCGTGAATGAGCTTCGTTTCAGCGGACCGAACGGTGCGGGGGATTGGTATGTCGAGATTTATAACAACACCGACAACGCGATCTCGACGTCGGGCTTAAAACTGAACTGGATCAACGCCGCCGGCAATCAAACCGGCAGCATCGCGCTAACGCCGAATCTTACGATTCAGAAACGCGGCTATTACCTTGTGACAGGCTCGACGTATTCGCTGGTGAACGTTGCGCCGAATGACAGTGCGACCTTGCCGAATGGCACTGCGCTCGCGGGCGTGCTGCTGTGCGATGCGACGAACGCCGTGCTGGACGCAGTCGGTACAACCGATTTGAACGCAAGCAGCCAAACGCAATTCGGTGAAGGTACGTTGCTGACTTCGCTGGGGGTCGTGATGGTGGAGCATGCCTGGGTACGCAAAGCCCTAGCGGGCAGCGGCCTGCCACAAGACACGCAAAACAACGCGAACGATTTTGTGCTGGTGGCTACGACGAGTGCGTCGCTCAACGGCGTAACGCCCACCCCCGGTGCGCCCGGTCCGCAAAACAGTTCGTCGCCCGTCGTGAACAATACCGGCTTACCCGTGACGTTGTTGAATCCGGCGGTTTATGCCAACAACGGCCCGAACTCGGTGGTCGAAAGTGTGCCGGTAACAGTGGGCGGCGCGACTTATACGCGTTCGCTTTACCTGCGGCGTACGGTCACGAATAACACGGGTTCAGCGGTCAGGACGTTGAGGTTTCGCATTACCGAGTTAAGCAACGGCGGCGTGAATACGGCAATCTTGCGCGCGCTCGATTCCGCTGACATCACGCTCACCATCAACGGACTGCCCGTCGCGGTCAAAGGCCTTACGCTCGAAGCTCCGACGCAACCCACCGGCGGCGGCTTGAATTCAACTTTGAGTGCAGGTTCGATCACGCTAGGCACGCCCTTAACCAACGGTGCGAAGGTGAACGTTCAGTTTCGCCTCGGCGTTGCACAGGGCGGCAGCTATCGCTTTTCCGCCAATGTCGAAGCGGTGAATTAGCACGTCTTTCATTTGCTTGAATGGCCTGTCAGTCGTTTACGCATCAGTAAGGGCAGCTTGGCAGCGTGTCTCAAGGCGCGCACTGCCGAAGCTGCCCTTATTGATGTCCAAGCAGGAGCAGCGTCGTTGACACTTGTCAAAAGCCTATAGTAGCGTGCGCCGCCGTCAACGAAACCAATATCATTCACTCTCTTAACGGCACCCTCTTCACGGAGCGAGAAGTACTCTGAGAAACCTTAAAATCACACTCCCGGAACGCGCGCTCGAAGCCCTCTTTGGCCCCTACGATCAGAACATCAAATACCTTGAATCGGTGTTGAGTGTCAGTATTGGCGGGCGCGGCAATGATGTATCCATTGAAGGCGACGAAGCCGATGTTGCCGTCGTCGAGCGCATCTTTAAGGATTACGCGCAGCTTTTCACCGAAGGCAAAGCGCCCACTGACGTCGAGTTGCGCGATGCTTTCAAGCAAATTGCCGACGACCGCACGGCTACGTTGCGCGACGTATTCAACAACCAAAAACGCATCAATCCCGCCGGACGCAAACAGGTCAGCGCGCGTACCGCCAATCAAGGCCTCTATCTCGAAGCTATCGAAAAGCACGACATGACGTTTGGGATAGGGCCGGCGGGCACGGGAAAAACTTATTTGGCCGTGGCGATGGCGGTGCAATACCTGATGCAAAAGCGCGTCAACCGCATCATCCTCGCGCGTCCGGCAGTCGAAGCCGGTGAAAAGCTTGGCTTTCTGCCCGGCGATTTGCAGGACAAGGTTGATCCTTATTTGCGGCCTTTATATGACGCGCTGTTTGATCTGGTTGATTACGAACGGGTGACCAAGTTGTTAGAAAAACGCGTAATCGAAGTCGCGCCGCTAGCGTTCATGCGCGGCAGAACCTTGAGCGAGGCATTCATCATCCTCGACGAAGCGCAGAACACCACGACTGAACAGATGAAAATGTTTCTCACGCGCATCGGTTTCGGCTCTAAAGCCGTCATCACGGGCGACGTGACACAGATTGATTTACCGCACGGACGCAAGTCCGGCCTGATCGAAGCCGACCACATCCTGCACGACATCCCCGGCATCGCCTTCGTTCATTTCGACAAGAACGATGTCGTGCGCCATCATCTCGTCCAAATGATCGTGCAGGCTTATGACGAGCATTCCAACAAAGTAAGCATCTAAAACATGGCCGCGCAGATGGAAGGCAAAAGGCGAGAGCTTGAAGCCGTGCCAATTGAAGTCTTGAATCGTCAGCGGACGAAACTGGTTGACGTGGCGCGCGCCGCGCGACTGGCGCGGGCCGTGCTTGATAGCATCGGCGAACGCGCGGCGACGCTGACGTTAACTTTTATTCGTGACCGCCAGATGCGGCAATTAAACCGTGATTATCGCGGAATAGATAAACCGACCGACGTGCTGTCGTTCGCTTATCTCGAAGCCGCTGACGAATTCGCGTTCAATCACGACGACACGCATCTGGGCGATGTCGTCATTGCCGTCGAGACCGCTGAACGTTACGCCGCCGAACAGGGATTGACGTTTGCGCGCGAAATCGAATGGCTGGTGATTCACGGCACCTTGCACGTCGCCGGTTACGACCACGAAACCGACCACGGCGAAATGAACCGGCTGGAAAAACGGTTGCGCAAACAGTTATTGAAATAGCCACTACAAGAAATGGAAATTGAATTACTTTTGACCGGCATCTTTACCTTGATGCTGGTCACGATTGCTACGGTAAAAAGCGCGTTGGATGAGTTGAGCGACGTGTCGTTGCGTTTGCTTGTGCGCGAAAAGAAAGACTCGCCCGACGTAGCCTTCTGGAATGAACTGCTCGAACATTATCAGCAACTCACGTTCACGCTGACCTTCGGCATACATCTTTGCATTGGGTCACTCGCCATCCTGCTCAGTGCGATTTCACATCGTTATCTGCAATCCTATTTCTGGCTGCCTGCGCTGTGCCTGATGCCGGTCGCCATCTTGCTGTTTCGGCAAGTTGTACCGCTGCTGATTACGCAAAATCGGCCCGAAGACGTGCTGTATAAAATGCGTATCCCGATTCGGCTGTGGTGGTATACGCTCGGCGTCATCACGTGGCCGGTCTATCGCGCGTTGCGCAAACTCAAACGCGCCGATGACGAACCCATCACCGAAGAAGCTGCCGCCGAAGACACTGAACGCGAGATGCAAGCCTTCCTCGATTTCGGCGAACAGGAAGGCATTATCGAAGAGCAGGAAGGCGAGATCATTCAAACGATCATCGCGCTCGGCGACCGTTCGGTCAGCGAAGTCATGACGCCGCGTCCGAACATCATCGCCATTGAAGCGCGCGCCACGTTGCAGGAAATTCGCGCGCTGATGATCGAATCAAAATACTCGCGGCTGCCGGTTTATCGTGAACAACTCGACGATATTTTCGGCGTGATTTATGTGCGCGACTTGCTGCCATATTGGGCTGACGCGGCGGCCACTGACGAGACCGGCCAACGTGCCGGAGCGCTAGCGCGGCGCAATCTTTACGAAATTCCCGAATCGAAAAAGATCGCCGAACTGATGGAAGAGATGATTAAAGCCAAAGCGCAAATGGCCGTCATCATTGACGAATACGGCGGCGTCGCGGGCCTGGTCACGCTCGAAGACCTCATCGAAGAAATCGTCGGCGAAATCGAAGACGAAGACGAACCTGATCCGCTCGCGGCTGAAATCGAAATCGCCACCGAAGCCGACGGTAGCCTGCTTGTGCGCGGCATGGTCGAAATTGGCAAAGTCGAACGCGAACTCGCCCTTGATCTGGCCGCTGACGATTTCACGACCGTCGCCGGACTCGTCATCAACCAACTCGGCCACCTGCCCAAAGTCGGCGAAGTACTCGAATTTCGCAGCTACCTATTTGAAGTTCTCGAAGCCGACGAGCGCCGCGTGCAGCGCATTCGCATTCGGGCAGTAGCGGAAACCAATTCTGAAACAGCGTCAGTTGGCTGAAGGGAAAACCTACCTGAGATATTTCACCCTATTTTTTTTGCGTTTTAATCTATTCAGGCATTGTAATCCCAGATGGGGGGGGCGTACAGTGTCGCCCGTTAGCCTCAATAAAGACTGAACTTCACCGAAAACGAAAAGCCTTGTCTGACTCAGAGGCTGAATCGTTTTCTTTAGTTATTAACACGCACAAGGGGAACCCTCATTCCGTCCCCCGGAATCAGGTGAGCCTCTTCAGCATTTCGTTTCATTCGTCACTCTCACCGGAGCAAGCAGTACCGCTCCTTAATTGAAACAGAGCGTCAGCGCGTAAAGCCTTAGTGCCAAAGGCTTCTGGCGCGTTGTAAACATAGGTCGGCTGATCGCCTTACGGCAAAGAAAACAGGTGCCCATTGCCGTAACTCATCAGGTCGAACGTTTCTCTGTAACTTCTCTAAATTAAATTTAGCTGTCAGTGGCTGGGCGTAAGGTCGGCAAGGTGAGCCGTAGGCTTACCTGTTAACCAGAGCAAGTAACTTATTAAATCGCCCAGCGCCTCTGACCAGCATAACTTTCAGGTCAGCATAACTTGACTAACTTAGTGATTAAGTTAGTCGGAGGTAGCCATGCGTGTAATCCATCGTAGCCGTTTTTCTCTTACTCGTGCCTGCGCACTAACTTTATGTGTCGTGTTATTGCTCACGAGCCAGCCCGTCGCCTTTTTTAGCGGCACGGCGCTCGGTCAAAACCCGAACCAACTGGATCAAGAAGATAAAGGCTTGCGCCGCCAATCAGTTCCTGATTATCAGTTGCCTGATATGAATGCGGTGATGAGCGAAGGCAAAAAAGCGAATCGCGCAGAGTTACCGCGTCCGCCGCTGAAACCTTCGGTGGGGTGCGGCTTCCGCGACGACGAATGCCACGCCAACAAAAAGGCCAAAGAGAAAATCGGTCAAAACCTCGCGCCGAGCAGCAATGCTTCAACTAATCAAATTGCTCTGCAAACCCAGCCTGCGCCGTCAGAAAAAGATGCATCCGCCCCGGTTCGCCCCGGATGGCGGCAACGTTTGCGCAATTGGGTCGGCGCTGTGGCGAGTCTGGCTTCAACGCCGCCGACTTCGACGGTCTCGACAGGTGCGTCATCCTTTATGCCTAACGCCGCGATGCCCAGCGCCTCGCCTGGCATACCTGCGGTGAAAGCTGCGTCGTCGTCGGTCGCTTATACGCCGCCGATGTTTTACAACGTGAAAGAATCACAGACCGATCCGCACTATCGCATGGGTGGCGAAGGCGAAGATTTATTCTCAGGCAATTATCACTGGGGTCTGCCGCTGGTGAGCCTGCCGGGACGCGCCGGGTTAGACCTGAATGTCACGTTGCATTACAACTCGCTGACCTGGATCAAGTATGGCTCGGTCATCACGTTCGACCATGACCGTTACGCTTCGCTGACGCCGGGTTTTCGGCTGGGTTTCCCTGAGTTGGATGGGCAGCATTACTTGCGCGGTTCTTACAGTTACATTCTCGTCCTGCCTTCCGGGCGTCGCGTCGTATTGCGCAACGTCGCCGCCAACACTTACGAGGCGATTGATTCATCCAATTTTTATCTGGTGACGGCGGGAGCCACGGCGACGTTATTCAGTCCTGACGGCGTGCAATATCGTTACACCATGCCGGGCGGCAACGGCGTTTATCGCTGCACCAAAATCGTAGACCGCAACGGCAATTGCATCACGATCAATTACGTCAATTTGGGAGTCTCGCCTAATATCCAGACTTCCATCGGCAGCATTGTTGATACCTTGGGACGCACGATTACTTTCAACTATGACGGCAATTTCAAGTTACTTACCATCACGCAAAACCGGCAGGGGCAAAATTTTATATGGGCGCAATTCGATTACGTCAACCTCACGATGAGTACCAACTTCACGCCAGTCAATTACGGCCCACCCAATAGACTTGTTGCGATGTTTAGAATCAACAACTTAACCTGAAATTCCAGAGTCCGGCGCAGACGCCTAAGACTTGGTTATATAAATCAAGATCAT
>JAYSVR010000236.1:0-19870 GCA_043718445.1 Acidobacteriota bacterium
GCCTGCGCCACGTCGCGGCTACGCACGGCTCACAAATTCATTCAGTTCGGTATTCACGCGAATGACTTCGCCTTCTTTGATAAACAGCGGTACGCGCACCACCAGGCCCGTCTCAAGCGTAGCCGCTTTGGTCGTACCGCCCGAAGCCGAATCGCCTTTCATCGCGGGTTCGGTTTCGGCCACGGCGAGGTCAACCATCGTCGGCAGTTGAATCGAAATCGGCGCGCCGTTGTAAGTGCGAATTTGTAGTTGCAGCCCGTCTTTCAAATACAGCCGGTCATCGCCGAGGTCGTCTTCGGTCAGCGCGAACTGTTCGTAACTCACTTCGTCCATGAAGTGATATTCATCACCATCGGCGCCGTCGGCATAAAGAAACGAAGCGGGTTTGAGTTCGACATCGGCTTCCTCGAATTTCTCGGTCGTCTTGAATGACTTTTCGAGTACGTTGTCGGTCAGCAGATTGCGCAGCTTCGTGCGCACCATCGTCGAAGCGCCGCGCGCACTGGGCGAAGCGAAAGCGACCTCGACCACCGCGAAAGGCTGGCCTTCGACCAAGATGAAAAGTTTGCGTTTGAGTTCGTTAGCGCCAATCAAGGCCATAAAAAGAATCACTCCAAAATTCAGTATTGCCACAAGCGAAGAGGTTGCCGCTTCCCCTAGACCTGATTACAGACGGCGACCTCTACTGCTTAATTATGCTTCGGGATAAAGTTGATAACCCATCTATCCGTGATAACAGGATAGCGCCATTTTCTCGCGTTACTCATTCAAGTCAACCATCCTTTGAATGCACGAAGTCAAAGCTAAACGCCTACAGCCCGCGAAGGCGGGCGGGAGCATAAAGCCTGGGGTGAAGGCGTGAGCCGTAACCCCAGGGAAATGCGCCAAATGTGCGCAAGCCCGCAGCGCGGGCGGCAGTGAGTGAGGTCGTCTGCCTCCGGCTATCGCCCGCCTTCGCGGGCTAACAACGGTTCTCCCCTTTTTCCTGGGGTTACGCGCTACTGCGCTCCACCCCAGGCTTTATGCCAGGGTCTATTCATTCTCGATCTTTGAAGGAGGCGTTTCTCCGATAGAATGAAGTTGCGAAACAAATTCTACGAAGGAGAAACGCCCATGGACACGCGAATGGTGTCACTGTCAGAAGCATTAGCAGAAATTCCCGATTTTCGCCAAGCACAAGGAAAACGCTACGAGTTATTACCCGTGTTGCTCTTATCTTGCGTGGCGATGTTGTGCGGCGCACGCAGCGAAAGCGCGATTGCCGAATGGGGAGCCAATTACGGCCAGAAATGGTTACACCGGCTCGGTCTCAAACGTAAAACCGCGCCGTCCCAAGCCACGCTTCATCGCATTTTCAAAGGCTTGAATGTCGCCGCGTTCGAACGTGCCATCAGCCGCTGGGCCGCCTGTTTGCACGGCGAGCCGGAGCCGCTCGAAGGCTTGTCCATCGACGGCAAAGCCGCGTGCGTGGCGCTCAAGCAAGGCGCGACCAGCGCGTATTTTCTGAGTGCGGTGTCGCATCGCCTGGGCGCGGTGTTAGCGCAAGTGAGCGTGGGCGCGCGTACCAATGAAATCGGCCAGATGGATGATTTACTGACCGCCCTCGTCCTGACGGGTTGGGTCGTCACGGTAGATGCGATGCATACGCAAGTAGCGACCGCAGACACCATCGTCGCAGCAGGCGGTGATTACATAATGACAGTGAAAGGCAATCAGCCGACGCTCAAAGCAGAAATCGCGCTGGTCTTTGAAACGACGACTTTAGCGCATACGGTCACGTCTGCCAGCGAAACGACGGTGCATGGTGCACGAGTGGAAACGCGTACCATCGCGGCTTCGACCGCCATGTGCGGCCTGAGCGATTGGCCCGGTTTGCAACAAGTATTGAAACTGGACCGCACCGTGCTCAACAAAACGACCGGCGAAATTCGGGAAGAAACCGTGTACGGAGTTACGTCGCTCACACCGCCGCGCGCCACGCCTGCGCAGTTAAACCAGTTGTGGCGTAAGCATTGGACGATTGAAAACAAAGTACATTGGGTGCGCGATGTCACGTTAGGAGAAGACCTGTCAACGGTGCGTACGGGCAATGCTCCCCACACCATGGCGGCGTTGCGCAATGTGGCGCTAACCGCGCTCCGCTTTCGTAAGGTCAAGAATATTGCTGCGGCACTACGACGCTATGCGGCGCGACCTGCGTTGGCATTCACCGCTCTCGGTCTTTAACCGCCGAGAATGAATAGACCCTGTCGTTGAGCGCCAGCCTCTTGCCGCAGGAATGCCAGTGCCACTATAGTCGCGCGCATCGCAACTTGGATTTTGGTGTTACGCAACAGACGGTCATTCATTGCTGACCGCCACGGTGTGTCCGCGTGAAAAGAACATTCCCCACAATGTTGACGCTGATTTTTATGCTGGCTGGCGTATGGCTTTACGTCGGCGCGCAGGGAAAACGTGCCGCGCCGTCCTCTCCTCCCGGCAAAATTGACTACGCTAAATTCAAGCACTCATCGCACGCGGGCGCACTCAAGGCTGCGCGCAAAGGCGTGATGCAGCAACTCGATTGCGCTTATTGCCACGGCGCTCTGACGCCGAATAACCCCGAACTCGTGCGCGGTTATCCTTACCGAAAAAACGGATTGAAAGCCGAGGCGACCCATTCAGCCTGCGCCGATTGCCATGCCCTCACTGGACGCGAAGCCATCACCGAAGGCACTTTTCCGGCGATGTGTTTGATCTGCCATCAGACCGCCAGCTTCGCCGCGATGGGTAAGAACCTGCGCGTGTTTCCGAATCCGGCGGCGGCATCTTCACAATTTTTTGATCGCTACGCGCACCTCGAACACAGCGTTTATTTCGAAGCCTCTGCGTTGTTCAAAGAACGGTTCAAAGACAAGACCAAGTTCAAGGAAGAAGACCGCTTTGAATGCGTCGCCTGTCATACGATGAATCAGGCAAAGGTCGTTGTCGGCAAGACGCAATTTGATGTCGGAGCGCGCGAAAGTCGTCCGAGTCATCCCGAATGTTTCGTCTGCCACTTCAATGAGAAAGAAGTGGCGAAGGACAAAGCGGCCTTCGCTACGAATTGCGTTGCTTGCCACGCGGTGAAAGGCGAGCCGGACGGCAAAGGCTCTGAGCTTGCGGTGCATTGGCTTGTGCGGCTGATCGTCAATCCCGAAAAAAATCCGGCTAAGACTAAGCGCGGTGAAGATCCGCTCAAGCCCTTCAGCCACAAATCGCACGAAGACGACGATGACAAATCAACCGCGAAATGTGTGGAGTGCCATGTGACGGCGAAGCGCGCCGTGCGGCGTTCAGATTTTTTTGCGGAAGACAGCGAAGAACCTCAAGAGAAGCAGCCGCCCGCCGCAGGCTGCATTGAGTGCCACAACAGTGAAGGACAGATGCAGCAGAAAATCGAAGGCGCGGTGAAGCTGGAAACTTCAAAGTGCGTTTATTGCCACGCCCCCGTGACGCTGAAAGCATGGGCGACGAGCGGCGCACAAATGCCGCCGCCGAGTCATTTCGGCAGAAAGCCCGCTGCTCCCACGAAGCCTCAATAAACCAAACTATGCCGACGCAGAAAATTAAACTTATCCTGTTGCTCACGGCAGCCCTCGGCGCGGCGGTGAGCTTGCCCCTGCTCGCTCGCAGCAACGCGCAGGAGAAGCCTGATTACAGCCGCTTCACGCATAAAACTCATACCGGCGCGGTCAAGCTGCCGGGTTCGCAGGAAACGCGCGAGTTGAAATGCGACGCCTGCCACGAGCGGACGGTTGCGCGTCAGCCCTTGCTCGCCGCGAACGAACACAATCAGCGTTTGCAGGTGAACTTCCCCGGACACAAAGCCTGCGTCGAATGCCACATCACGCAATTCACCAAACGTCCGCTTCAGACTTGCGCGATTTGTCATAGTCTGGAAAAAGGCCAGGAAAAGGGATTAACCGCGCGTCCGGCGCAACGCGACTTTCCGGCGCGGCGCGATTTCAACGCTTACTTCGACGGCAAGCAGCATCTGGATCATGTGAACAAATACGCGCTGGCTGACGGCAAGAAACTGGAATGTACCTCGTGTCATAAACCGACGGCGAAACAAGCGGCGCTCACGATTCCCTCGCACGCGGAATGCTACGTTTGCCACGCGCCCAACAGCGCCGACGCGAAGGCGAAGCTCAAAGCTGATTGCAGCGTCTGTCATACAAAGATGACTGAGCGTGCAGAACCCTTCGCGCGGCTTTATACGAGCCGCGCGTTCGGCGCATTTTTTACGCATCGAACGCACGTCACTTACACGGGCGGAAGTTGCGCCGCCTGTCACACGCTTGAAGGGAAATACAATCAACCGCTGGCCGCGCCGAGCAAGATACGAGTGAAAGAACATCTCTCGCCCGGCGAGCGCAGCGGACGCGGCTGTTTCAGTTGCCACGACGGCGGAAGGCATTACGGGCGCGCGGCCTTCAGCGGCGAAGACGCGGGCGCGTGCATCAAGTGCCATAAAACGCAGGACAAAAACGGACGCCCGCTGGTGCGCCCGACCGACGGCTAACGAAATCTTATGCCCCAGGAAACAACGAAACATACCGCCGTGCTGGAAGCCATCAAGAGCATCGAGGCCATCGCCGATCTCGTGGCTGCGCCCGGCGGTCAATACGATTATGAGGTAGACCTCGAAGTCATCGTTTACGGTCGCAATTACAACGGCAAGAAAGTCGGCCCTTACGCGCGGCTGCTCACTTACGACGCGGGCGAAGAAATCCTGCGTGAGGGCGCGTGGGGCGGCAACGTTTTTTATTTCGTCGTGCAGGGCGAGGCCGATGTTTTTGTCGCGGGGCCCGGCGGCGAGACCAAAGTGGCTTATCTGCCGGTCGGCGCGCAGTTCGGCGAAATGTCTGTGTTGGCAGGCGGCATCCATTCAGCCACCGTGCGCGCGCCGCAAGACGAATCGGTGCAGGTACTCGAAATCAAGCGACCCGCGCTGCGCTTGTTGCGCAAGCTGCCCAAGTTCGGCGAACGGTTTGACATCACTTACCGCCGTTACGCGCGCGCCGTCACGCTGCAAGACCTGGGCGCGGCGGCGCGACTCAGCCTCGAAGCCGTCAAGCAACTCGAAGTCGTAGCGAAGTTCCGCGTTTATTCCAAGCGGCACGTTTTATTCCGCGCGGGCGAACCCATTGAGTCGGTCTATGTGCTGCGTTCGGGTTGGCTGCGGCTATCAAAGCAAGGCACGCAGTTGCTCAACGTCAGCGACGAAGAGAGCCGCGACTGGAACATCACGGCGAGCGAAAGTTATCTCGGCCCCTCGCATTGTTTCGGGCTGGAAGCCGTTACGCGCGACAGCGTCTGGACGCAAACCGGCGTCTTGCTGGGCCGCACCGAAGTGCTGGAAATTTCTCTCGCCAAGTTGCGTGAGGAACCTGAGTTGCGCGAACCCTTGCTGACCGCGCTCGCGCCGCTCGCGGTGACGCCCGATGAAGCCGCGCAACGTCAGCCTTTGCCGATTGCAACGGCGCAAAAACAATTGATAGACACCGGTTTGGTAGACGGCGCGAATCTGCTGCTGATGGACATGGACTTGTGCGTGCGCTGCGGCAACTGTTCGATGGCTTGCCATCAAGTTCACGGACAATCGCGCTTGCTGCGTCGCGGCATTCACATCACTCGGCCCGTGTCGTTAGAGAAAAAAGCAGGCAAGCCAACCACTACCTTTCAGAGCTTGCTGCATCCTTCGGTTTGCATGCATTGCAAAGACCCTGAGTGCCTGACCGGTTGCCCGACCGGTGCCATCAGTCGTTTCGCAGGCGGACAGATAGACATCAATCCGCAGACCTGCATCGGTTGCAGCGACTGCGCTACACAATGCCCTTACAACGCGATCTCGATGACGACGCGGCAGCCGGAACAGGCCGCCGTCATTGGCGCGCAACAGCGAGTGCTTAACTTGTTGCGGCTCGCGCCTGAGCCGCTGCCCGCGCCGGTCACTGCGCCGACGGGAACCGGCGTCGAACTGCTCGCGGTCAAATGCAATCTTTGTGCGGGCACGGGTCTCAATCCGCCGGACGCCAAAACACCGGCTTATAGTTGCGAAGAAAATTGTCCGACGGGCGCGCTGTTGCGCGTGAATCCGCACACTTATTTCGCCGAGATCAAACAGATCGAAGGCGTCGTCTTTCAAGACGCGACGCACGCCATTGCGCGCCACGTCTCGCATCAAGATCGCGGCAAGCAGTTGATGCACGCCATTGGCGCAACCGCCGTCGCACTGCTCACGCTGCTCACGCTGATGGGGCTGCGACGTTATACGCACGACCTGCCGCTTTTGAATGGTTGGCTCACCATGCGTTGGCTGACCGGCCTGACGGGACTCGTGGGATTGGCGGGCGTCATGGCTTATCCGATACGACGAAGAATTTACCGCCAGCGCGCCGGGCCGCTGCGTTATTGGATGCTCGCGCACAGTTACCTCGGCGCGTTGGCCGGCATCGTCTTGCTGTTGCACGGTGGCGCGCGTTCGGGCGGCGCACTGACGACGGCGCTGATGATCTCGTTCGATCTGGCGATTCTCACCGGCGTATTCGGCATCGTCTGTTATTTCTGCGTACCGCGCCTGCTGACAAAAATCGAAGCGCAACCGCTGCTGCTCGAAGACCTCGTCGCGCGCCGCGAGGAACTCGCTGAAGAATTGCGCGCCGCGCTCGCCGCCGGTTCTGACGAAGCGCGCACATTGCTCGAGCGGCAGGCGTTACCGCAGTTGCTGTCACTCGGCTTTCTGCTGCGGCAATACTTCAAGCGCGAAAGCCTTGAGGTGTTGACCGCCAGCGCGCAGCTTGCGTTCGAGTCAGCAGCGGACGCATTGCCCGCGCGCGAGCGTGACGGCTTTCGTCAAGCCGTCGAGCTAGCCGCCCTCAGCCGTCGCGTAGACGCGCTGATTTACCTGCATCAAACGCTCAAGCTGTGGGTGGCTCCGCACGTGCTGGCGACTTCGTTGATGCTGGCGCTGATGCTGGTTCACATTATTCAAGTGGTCTATTTTGCGGTGCGGTGAAACGGTTGTCGGTTGTCGGTTGCCGGTTGTCGGTTGTCGGTTGTCGGTTGTCGGTTGTCGGTTGCCGGTTGCCGGTTGCCGGTTGCCGGTTGCCGGTTGTCGGTTTAGGGCTTCAACAAGAAAGGAGATATTTATGGCAGGTAAAGATTTTCGAGACTTGGAAACATGGCAACGCGCCATGGATTTGGTAGAAGAGGTTTACGAAGCGACCAAAAAGTTTCCGCGCGAGGAACTTTACGGATTGACCAATCAACTGCGTCGCGCAGCAGTTTCGATTCCTTCGAATATCGCAGAAGGGCAGGGGCGAGATTCCGTGAAAGAGTTTCTGCATTACCTTGCCATTGCCTACGGCTCGCTTTGCGAAGCCGAAACGCAAATCCTGATTGCTTCGCGGTTGAAATATCTCGAAGCAACGCAAACCACAAAACTGATGAATCGCGCTGGCGAAGTCGGACGCCTGCTCAACGGGCTTTCGAGATCGCTGGCAAAATAGTAACAACCGACAACCGACAACCGACAACCGGCAACCGACAACCGATGAGCAATCAATTCATCATCATCCGCAATGACCTGGAAACCGACCCGGTGTCGCTCGAAACCGAAGGACTGACCATTGGGCGGCTCATCGGCAACGACCTAGTACTCAATCACCGCGCGGTCTCGCGCACACACGCGGGTATCAAGGAAATCAAAGGCGCTTGGTGGATATTCAATCTTTCGCATGCCAACGGGACGTTGGTGAACGGCGACCTGGTTGAGAGCGTGCCGCTGGCCGATGGCGACGTGATTCAACTCGGGCCGTTCATGCTGCGCCCGGCTTATACCAACGACGGCCTGATGCTGACGGTCGAGATGAGCGTCAACCCTTTGCCGCTGGTCGCGGGCCGCACCGGTACGCTGCAACTGCCCGGCCATACGGGTGAAACTGCGCTGCTCGACCGGAACCTGCTGCCCCAGTCTGAGCCGCTCACGAAAGCGCGAGCGACCCAGCGGCTCACCAGCACGGGCGTGCATACGGGCGATCTCGAAGCGCCCGACGCACGCGCGCTCAAAGTTTTTTGGGACAATCGCAAACGCGAAGCGGGCAAGCTCGAAATGCCCTCGCCGCTGCGACCGCAAGGCCGGCGGCGTTTCGGCAAGGCGCGCTTTTATTGGCGACCTACGGATGACTTGCGACGCGCCTGGCCGCTTTCATTGCTGCTGTGGAGCGTGTCGCTCATCGCCGCGCTCGCGGTGGCAGCGACCTTCGTTTTCAAAGACGCTTATTCTCCCGGCGAACTCTCGGCGGTACACGTCCGCAACAATTTTTTGCTGACACCGGCTATCGCGCACGCGCCGAACGCGGCTTCCTGCACGACCTGTCATTCCGCGCAAGCGACGATGCAACGAAACTGCGCGGCTTGTCATACGACGCCCGCGTTTAGTTCGTCGCTGTCAGAGAAACACACGGCGGTGGGACTCACTTGCACTGCTTGCCATACCGAACATCAAGGCCGCGACTTCAGCCTCGCGTTGGTGGCGAGTAATGGTTGCACGGCCTGTCATCGCGATGGGTCAGTCTCGCACGGCAAGCCGCTTCGCACGCCGCACGGCGGCACGCTGGGTTATCCGTTGACGAATGGCAGATGGGCTTGGGCGGGCGTGACGCAGGTCGCATGGCAGCGCAAGGAATTGCCGCGCGCGGCGATGCACTACGACCTGAGCGAGCAATTTCATCTCATACACGTCGCGGGGCAGCGGCAAGGCCGCGCGAATTGCTCAGACTGCCACACCGCCGGATTCGAAGGCGACGCCGTGCGGCAAGGCGTGCGCGAATCGTGTGCGACCTGTCACAGCGTCAGCTATCAAGTGGCGAGTACCAAAGAAGCGGCGACCGGTTGCGTGGCCTGCCACGCGCAACACGGCGAAGAGAAAGAGTTGCGCGCTTCACGACGACGCATGGAGTTAGCGGCAGACACTAAAAAGGCGGTGCAATGAAAAGAGCGCAACTCATCATCACACTGTTGCTGCTGGCGCTTTTGCTTACACTCGGTTTTGCTTTTCGCCTGCCGGTCAATTACGGCGCGCTGCCGTGGTTTGGTTGGTTCGCGCTGGCAGCTTGCGCGCTCGGTTTGGGCGTTGGCTTTGTTGCGCTCGATACGGTTAAGCGGCGCAAATACATTTTCGCGCCCGCCAGCGAAGCCAAGCCCCAAGCGCCGAGGACTTCGGCGTTGTTGCCGATCATCACCGACCCGAACAGGCCGCCTTATCCACACCCGGTCATCAATCAACAAACCTGCATCGGCTGCCACGCCTGCGTCGAAGCCTGTCCGCACGACGTGCTGGCGATGGTCAACGGCGTGGCGGCGGCGATTGCGATTGACCAATGCGTAGAAGACACAAGCTGTCAGGTCGAATGCCCTACGAATCCCAAATCCTGTATCGTCATCAATACGAGCAAGACGATTCCCGAACGCCAGGTGCCGCGCCGCGATCAGCAATTCATGACCGAAGTGCCCGGCCTTTATTTGATCGGCGACGTATCGGGCGTGCCGCTCATCAAGAACGCAATTAACGAAGGCGGCGAGGTCATCGAACACATCGCTGAAGAATTGAGGCAGACCAAAAATCATGCCGCCGCCGATTACGACGTAGCGATCATCGGCATCGGGCCTGCCGGACTCTCAGCCACCGCCCGCGCCCAAGAACTTGGGTTGAGTTACGTCGCCATCGAACAAGGCCAAACGCTGGCCGCCGTTCAGCAGGCTTACCAAGCGGGCAAACTGGTTTATTTCAAGCCCGATGAAGTTGAAGTGACCGGCGGACTGCCGCTGCCCGACGCGCCCGCGCCGAAAGAAACGATGATTCAACTGTGGCTTGATACGCTGAAGTCTCAGCAACTGCGCATCAATGAATTTGAGAGTTGCAAGAACATCGAGCCGGACGGCCCAGACGGCAATGCCTTCGTCATCACGACGGTGCCAGACAAAACTCGACTGCCGACGCAATACAAAGTGCGCCGTGTGATTCTGGCGATTGGCAATCGCGGTACGCCCATGCGCTTGCGAGCGCCGGGCGAAGACCTGAAACTCGAAGTGACGCCGACCGAACCGGTCTGGCCCACTTTCTGTGACAAGTGCGGCGAAAAACGCACGCGCCAAGCCAAGTTCTGCTGCGGCTGCGGCGCGCAATACGTCGGCATCGTTCCGCCCCCTTTCGCAGACGACAAGGTTAAGTACCGGTTGAGCGATCCGAACCATTATCGGGGCAAACACTGCCTGGTCGTCGGCGCGGGCAATTCCGCCGTTGAAACCGCCGTAGACCTGGCGGCATACCGTTCGGCGGACGGCGGCCAGATCGTCGGCTGGCGCGACAACACGGTGACGCTCGTGATTCGCAGCGATTTCAGAAGCGATCTCAAGCTCGGCAATAAGATGATGATTTATGAGTGCATTGACGAAGGCCGCATCAACGCCTGCTTTGGTGTCACGGTGAAAGAGATTACGGAAACCGAAGTCGCGCTCATGGATGCGCGCGAACGCGACCCACTGACGGCTGAGGCAAAGGCGCGCGTCAAAAACGATTACGTCTTTGCGCTCATCGGAGGCGACAAGCCGACCAATTTTTTAGAGCGCCTGGGCATCAAGGTCGGCTGAGGTTTTCTGGGCCGCCGTTGCCAGCACGAGCAAGAGCAAAGTTTTGATGGTCATGCCGCGCATAGTAGCGAGGGCTAAAGAATGCGTAAAGAGCGCGGGTGCAGCAATGTGAGAATTGGCACTAAGAGGCCAGGTCGTATGCGTTTATTGTACTGTTCTTGCCTTTTTACGCGGTAAAACTTACAGTCCGGTTGCCCTGTAAGAGTTGTTTACCCACTACCCATGACTAATACATGAAAAGAAACGCTCGCATCCGTTTTCAGGGAACTGAAAAGGAACGTTTATCCCCCATAGTTGATAGGCCGCACATCCCTTCGTCTCCCTTTAAGGAAAAGGGCACGGCACCTCCTGCGTTTTCAGATAAAAAACCTCTGTCGGCAAAAGAACTGGAAATCTTAGTTGAAGAAGTGAATTGGCTGCGTTCAGAACACTGGCGCATGCAGGAAACCTTGCAGCAACGGGATGAAGGCATCCTCTGGTTGCGCGACGAACTCGCCCTGAAGCAACAGGAATTAAGCCGCATCAAAGGTTCGCTGATCTGGCGCGTGGCGGCCCAAGTTTGGCGCTGGTTGCGCCCCGTGCGCCTCATCGCCAACGCCTTGCGCCACCCCTTGGAATGGCTGGCCCTTCAGCGTTGGTATTGGCAATTGAGGGCGTTGCTGAAATCCGTATTGAGCAAGCTGCTGCCGACAGCCGCTAAAAATTGGATGAAGATCCGTCCCATATTTTTATCCCCGGCTGAATTCTCCGCTTCGCCCGCCCATACGGCTTCCGACAGTCAGGGAGCGCAATCCGTGACGGGGTATCGGGCGCTGACGCTGCTTCCGCATTTGAATACCAACCAGATGGCGGCGCTGCCTGAAGCCTTTGAGGCAGCAACTACACGTCGCCCCGATGTGATTTGCTTTTCGATTATTGACTGGGATTTTCGCTATCAACGCCCCCAACAAATCATGTCCCAGTTTGCGGCGCACGGTCATCGCGTTTTTTACCTGAGTACAACGAATAGTTTGCCCGCCAAGGCGGTTCCGCGCGTAGCCGTGCGGGAAGTGCAGGAAAACGTTTATGAAGTGCTTTTGGCAGCACAACGCCTGCCTGACGTATACGGCGAAGTCATTCAAGGCCTCAATCAACAGGAGTTGTTGGAATCGCTGACCGAATTACGCCGCACTTTCCACATAGACGCCGCGATTGCTTACATCATGATTGCGTCTTGGGGGGAGCTGGCTCTGGCAACGAGCCAACGCTGGGGATGGCAAACGATCTATGACTGTATGGATGAGTGGGAAAATTTCCCCGGCGTGAAACCTGCCCTCCTGCAAATGGAACGTCGTCTGGTAAAAGAATGCCAACAAGTCGTCGTAACCGCCAAGCGCCTCTACCTTAAATGGAAAAATATTCGCCCCGATCTGGTGCTAGCGCGGAATGCCGCCGACGTTGATTTTTACGACCGGCATTGCCGCCCTAACTCGCTGCTCGGTGGTGTGGACAAACCTATCATCGGTTACTTTGGTGCCATCGCCGAATGGTTTGACGTGGCGCTGGTCGAATATCTGGCGAAAGCACGTCCGCAATATCAAATTATTTTATTGGGCGGGGTGTTTGGCGTAGACGTATCCGGCTTGCGGGTTTTGCCGAATGTTAAGTTACTCGGTCAACAGCCTTACGAAACCATGCCGCAATATCTTTATCATTTCGCTGCCTGCTTGATCCCTTTCAAAATAAACCCTATCACGCAAGCGACCGACCCGGTGAAACTTTATGAGTATTTGAGCGGCGGGAAACCGGTAATCGCAACGGCCATGCAGGAACTTGAGGCTTACCGAGATTTTGTTTATCTGGCGCACACTTACGAAGAATTCGCCGCGCGGCTGGATCAGGCCTTGGCGGAAGATAATGCAACTCGGGCAGAACAGCGACGATTGTTTGCGCAAGAACATACTTGGGAAAAGCGCTACGAGGCAATTTATCAGGGGTTGGTGAAAACCACTCCGCAGGCCAGCATTATCGTCGTGACCTGGCGCAATTTGGCGCTTACCCAGCTTTGCCTCGAAAGCCTTTTGCGCAACACCGAATATGCGAACTACGAAATAATCGTCGTTGATAATAACTCCGACGACGGTACGCCTGATTACTTGCGCGAGATGGCGTCGCGGCATGCACAAATAAAAATTCTGCTTAATTCAGCCAACCACGGATTTGCCCAAGCCAATAATCAGGGCATTGCCATCAGCACCGGCGAATTTTTGGTGCTATTAAATAATGACACGATTGTGCCACCGGGCTGGTTGAGTCGGTTGTTAGCTCATTTGGATGACCCAGCCGTCGGGATCGTCGGCCCGGTCACTAATGCCGTTGGCAATGAAGCGAAACTCGCCGTGAGTTATCACACGTGGCGCGAAATGGAATCCTTCGCGCGTGCTTACACTTGGCAACACGATCAGCAGATTGCCGACATCACGATGCTGGCGATGTTTTGCCTCGCCCTGCGACGCACGACCTATGACCTGATCGGCACGCTCGATGAGCAGTTCGGTATCGGTATGTTCGAAGACGATGATTATTCCCTGCGCGTAAAAAATGCCGGGTTGCGCGTGGTTTGCGCTGCCGATGTTTTTGTTCACCACTTCGGGCAAGCGGCGTTCAAACAGTTAATTGCGAATGGTAATTACAATCCATTGTTTGAAACAAATCGCCGCCGTTATGAGGAAAAATGGAAGACGAAATGGATTCCGCATAAGCACGCCCCGTTGATGCTTGAACCTCACCGAATGGAGCGCAAGAAAGAAGCGGCCCGGGTGATGCATGCCTGAGCAACTCATTCCCCTTATGCACAAGCCTCTGACGAAAGGTTTTTTTATGTCTTTAGAAAATAACATCCGCGCCCTTTTCGTGCGGGAGACGGTCAGGAAATGGGAAGCGAAGCCGGAGGAACTGCCCTGGTTTGATCGTCCTGAAGCGTTGGACTTGCTCGAAGCACGCCGTCGCCGGAAATCTTTGAGTGATGCGGATTATGAATTGCTTCGCCAGTACGCCACCGAGGGCTATTGTGTAGTCAGTGGGATGTTACGCGAAGAAGACATTGATTCGATGAACCGCGACTTCGATCATTTTTGGACGGTGACCGAACCGTTGGACGGATTCATGTTTTACGATGTCCGGCTCGGCGTGGACGACGCGCTCATTTCTATGTCGCACGCCGAGTTGCTGAAGGTTGATTTGGAGAGACGCCTCAGGGCGCGGAATATTCCCGACTGGCGGTTAACCATTTCGACGCTTATTCCACAATTATCCGCAAACGAATTTCAGGACGGCGAGCCAACAGACCATCCGCGCTTATCAGGCTTACGTCGGCGAGCTTTGTCGCAAGTATGAGCGCCAGGTATTTCTCGCCAAGAAGGGCGAAGTCCTGTTATGGCATGGCATGTTGTTGCACGGCGGCAGTGAAATAAATAATCCCCAATTGACGCGGCGTTCTTATGTGATTCATTACGTTCCGCCGGGCATGAACGTCGGCAATGACATAGAAGTACCGTTTAATTTTTGAAATAAAAATATGTGGGGCAGGATCGTGTCCCATGTGCGCCAGGATAAGCCTAAGTCCTTTGAAATCAGTGCTATGTTATTGGCCCGCCAAGCGTTGCATCTGCTTGCTAGGTGGCTCAAAGCCGCTGAAACCACAAGATTTTGGTGGTTGGGCAACTCTTAGCACTATCAACAGTCGGCAACAGCCGACTGATTTCAAAGGACTTACACCTTAACCTGGCGCTCATGGGATCGTGTCCTGCCCCGCTCTCGCGCATTTAACAGATGGACAGGATACGATCCTGCCCCACATATTTTCAGAGGAGAACCCTAATGACAGGATTGGCTCGTAAGTTTTGTGGTTTTTTGTTTCTCTTACCGATGCTGGCAGTCGCCTGCCGCAGCACCAACAGTTATGAGCCACCTGCGATGGAATTGCCCGCCAAGCCTGCGCAGAAAGGCGGCGCGACGTTGGGCACTTTCAAACCGGCGGGCGGGCTTTTCGCTTTGCGCAAGAGTCTGACCACCGGAATTGGAGATATACACTTTCATTTCGGACAGGATGGCGACATACCGCTGGCGGGCGATTGGGATGGCAATGGCAGCACTTCGATCGGTGTGTATCGTCCCAGTGATGCGACGTTCTATTTGCGGAACAGTTTGAGCGAAGGGAAGGCTGATGTAACCGTCGCGTTTGGTTTGAAAGGCGACCGTCCGGTGGTGGGGGATTGGGATGGCAATGGAACGGTGACGATTGGCGTCTTTCGTCCTGGTGATACGACCTTCTATTTGCGCAACAGCAATGCGCCCGGCGAGTCTGACATCACCGTGAAATATGGCGGAAAGGACGATTTGCCGGTGGCCGGAGATTGGAACGGCGACGGCACTATAACGATTGGCGTCTTTCAACCTGGCAAGACTACGTTCCTGTTGCGCAACAGCAATACGCCGGGCGCGGCTGAGATTATCTTAGCCTTTGGCGACCGAGGCGATGTGCCGGTGATTGGCGATTGGGATGGCAACAAGATTACGAACATCGGCGTCTTTCGCCCTTCGAATGCCACCTTTTTACTACGCCATTCCAATACGAATGGTTTGGCTGACACGGCGGCGACTTACGGTTCGCCGGGCGATGTGCCGGTGGTCGGCAAGTGGGATTGAACGCGCTCTCGTAAGCGGCGAATCCCTGTCACCAAAAACCATGCCGCCAAAAGCAGCAAGGCTGCCAATGAAATTCCAAGACTGAAGAGCAAGAGCGGCGGGCGGTAACGAAACACGACTTGATGTTGTCCGCCGGATACCACCACACCGCGTGATGTGTAATTCACGCGGTGTACGGTTTGTGGCAAGCCATCCACAAAGACGCGCCAGCCCGCCGCCCACGTATCATTGAGTACTAGTATGCCCGCTTGTGCCGCAGCCGTTTCAATTTCGATTTCATTCAAACTTTCGCGCACGATGTGCGTCGTGGTTTGTTTTGGCGCTGGATTGGTTTCAGCACTTGCACTGAGCTGCGCCGCTTCGTGCGGAGGAAGTGGCGCTTCGATCAGGGCTGCTCGCCGGGCATCGAAGGTTGAGCTTGCCAGCGTATTCAAGGCTTCCTCTCCGCTGGCGACTTGCGCAGTTTGAGGCACCCAGAACGCCCGTCCCAGCGCGCGTGGGTTTTCGTAAATGAATCCATCCGGCCCTTGATAGACAGGGCGCAACGTACCATCAGCTACGAGATTTCTGCCGCTTTGCGCCTCCAGTGGCTCGACGCCGGGCGGCGTCACAAATATTCCGACCGACAGTTTTTCTAACAAGGCAAGGGGTAATTCGTCGTGCCGAAACATAGGCCGGTATGCTGCCGGTACCTCGCCGCGTGCCGCGTTGGTTCCCGCCTGCTCCACCGTCCGCCAGAGCAACGCCGTGCGTTGGGGCAGCAGTGATTCGTACCCTTGGCCGCTGCGTAATCCGAAGATCGCTGAAGTTTTTCCTGCCAGCACCGGAGGCGTCCAAGAGGGAGCATGCTGATAGAGTGGTAATAAGCGCCACTCGTGTGGCAGGCTGCGCAATTTGGTGAGCAAGGGCGTCTTGGGGAAATACCACAACGGGGAAGACCAGTGATGAGGCAGCGTGAGCCAGGCAAACAGAAATAAATTGAAAACGATCAGCACCGCCGGAGCATACTGAAAAGTCGAACGTGCGTAGAGCGCCGCGTGATTGGCTGTTCCGCCGCGCCGCCTTAGCCAAAATGCCAGACCCAGGCAGAAGCTAACCACAAGCAATAACAGCAACGCTCTGCCATCGAGCAAAGAGCCCAGCCCTTGTGCGAGATGACCATCGAGTACTGCGTTCCAGGCCCGGAGCAGCAATCCCATTTGCACCACACCGGTCAGGATGACGAGCGCCATCAGCCAGCGCAAGCGTGGCGCGCGGCGTGTCAGTTCAGACCAACCGAAGCCCGCTAGCACCGCCAGTGCAAAGGTGAAAACATAAAACATCGGATGCAAATGCATCGTGTTGAAGAACGGCAAATTGTGATAAAGCAGCTTCAACCACCATTCGACGCCGAGTACCGTGAGCAACGCCACCAGCAGAAATCCGCCAGCCAGGCGCACGTGCCGGCTGCGGTTGAGCAGTAACGCGCTGACCGCCAGCACGACGGCGGTTAAGCCCGTGAACGAGAAACTCTGAAAATCTGCATCTCCGGCGACTGCCCACGCGCTGCGCGGCAATGACATTCCTTGCAACAAGGCGAGCCAGGTACTGCCTTGGTTGAGGTGCGCTTCTAAGGGAAAAGGACGCCGCGAAACATCCGTGAGGACGTTGAGCAGCGGCAGCCAATAAGCCAGACTTACGATGAGTGCAGTGGCTAAACTCACCAAAGGCAGCAGCAAGTAATGGAGTGCGGCGCGTGTTTGCTGCTGTCGCCAGTGGATGACGACGGCGCGCAACACATCCGTGCCATACCACATCGCCAGCAACCAGCCGCTCAAATGAACGTAATGCGTCCCGCCACTAAAAAGGGCTATGCCCAGGATCGCGCCTGCCAGGCTGGCCCATTTGAATGAGCGCCGCTGCACCGCCAGCGTGGCCGCCCATAACATCCACGGACACCAAGCCGCCACGATGGCCATTTGTTCGATGATCAGCCAGAACATGTTGTGCCCGTTGAACTGCCAGACAAACGCCGCGACGACAGCGCCCGGCGCGTTCGCTCCCCAGCTACGCAGCAATGCATACATTCCCAGACCCGCCAGCAGCAGGTGCGCGAACATCATCCAGTCGTGTTGCTCCGGCGGATCGAAGAAGGGAATCAAAAGCAATCGTAGCGGATAGAGCAGACTGGTCATCCCCAACTCCATAATTGGAATGCCGCCAAAGCTGTAAGGTAACCACATGGGAATTTCGCCGCTGCGCCATGCCTGGGTCGCAAAGACTGAGAGAGGATAGTAAGTTTCGGCGTGATCGGTTTGCGGATAACCGCGATTCGGTACGCCTGGGTCGGGCGACACTGCGCCGGCCCAGGGATAGCTGGCGAACATGTGCTGGCCGACGGAACTATAGCTTTTGCCTAAAAAACGCGGCGCAAAAAACAGTACGGTGATGGCGCATAACACTGCGATGGGCAGGGCGTGTTCGCTGCTGAGGGGGGACAGAACTTTTTTCATCATCGTTCCTGTTGTTGCGCCAGCAGGCGCACAAACTCATCGTAATCACGAAGGTAATCGTCAGGGTCGTATTTGTCGGAAGCCAGCACGAGCAACAGCGCATCGCTCGAAAATTTATACTGAACACCCCAAACCCACGGAGCCACATGAATGCCGATGGTTGGGCTGTCGAGCAAAAATTCGGCGCGGTTTTCCCCGTCGTCTACCACCAACGAGCAATCGCCTTTCAGACAGACGAAGAATTGATGCAGCAAACGGTGTGCGTGTTCGCCCCGCACTTCACGGCCTGGCACTTCAAACATGACAAAATAACGCTCCGGTTTGAAGGGCATGCCCTGGCCGATTTCGCCTACCGTCAGACTGCCGCGCAAGTCCGTGATGACGGGCAAAGGGTGAACGGCGACGCCGCGCACTTTGACTTTAGGCGGCGTGTCGGTTGGCGCGCCCGTGACGGTTTGCGAGCGCAAGCGCGTCGAATGCCGGGCTTCATGCGAATCTACGTAACCCACAATGCGCGCTGGATTGCCGGCCACGATGGCGTTGGGCGGAACATCGTGCGTGACGACGGCTCCCGCGCCTACCATAGCCTGCCTGCCAATGATCAGCGCGGGCAGAATCGTCGCGTTCGCGCCGATAGAGGCTCCTTGTTTGACGACGGTGCGCAAAAACGCTTCGGGATATTGTTTGCTGCGCGGAAAATGATCGTTGGTAAACGTCACATTCGCGCCGATGAATACGTCGTCTTCTAAAGTGACGCCGTCCCAAAGCTGCACGCCGCTTTTGATCGTGACACGGTTGCCGATGCTTACGTCGTTTTCGATAAACACGTGGTCGCAGATGTTGCAATCGGCACCGATGACGGCCCGGGGCAGAATGTGTACGAAAGCCCAAACACGGGTGTTGGCGCCGATGTTGTCTGATTCGACCAGAGCGGCGGGATGCCGGAAATAGCTCGGCGTTTCAAGGTTGCTACTCATTCGTTTTCCTCTTCAGCCAATGCAGCTTCAAACGTGGAATGGTGTACCACGACATAATTGGGACGCCCTTTGGTGTTCTCAAAGGTGCGCCAGAGATATTCGCCCAGTAGCCCAATGCCCAGCGAATTCAATCCGCCGAAAAACATAATCAAGAGCGCCGTGGCCGTGTAGCCGGGTACCTTGATGGCTCCGGCCAGCCACGCCAACAACACAATCAAGCCGAGGGTCAGCGAGAGCGCAATACCGCCCAGTCCAATCGCGCTCATCAAGCGAACGGGCAAATCAGAAAAGGCGAAAGTGCTGTCAAGCAAGTATCTCAGTTTGCGACTGAATCCCCACGCGCTTTGGCCGTGCTGGCGCGCCAGCCGCTCATAGCTGACTTCGCCGCGTCTGAAACCCAGCCAGAAGAGCAAGCCGACCAGCGTCGTGTTGCGCTCTTTCAAATTGAGCAGATGTTCGGCGAAGCCGCGTGTGCAGGCAAACACGTCCACGCCGCCCACCGGAACTTCGCGTTGCACGATGCGGCGATAGGCTGTCCAGAAAATCGCCGACAACCAGCGTTTGCTCAACGGATCGCCGCGTTTGGCGCGTGTGCCAACCACCACATCGTATTGCCCCGAAGCCAGCATCTTGCGAAAGGCGAGCGCCAGTTCCGGCGGTTCCTGCAAGTCTGCCGCCATCACGGCGAGATAAGTTCCCTGCGCCGATGACAGCCCGGCGGTAATGGCCTGGAAGGAACCGAAATTCCGGCTCAGGGCGAGCAATTGCGAACGAAAATTACATTGGGGCAAAGAGGCTGCGAGGATTTCCAAACTGCGGTCTGGGCTGCCATCCACGACGAAGACGGCCTCAAAGGCTCCAGCCATCTGGCGATTGATTTCGCTCACTGCGAAAAGCAGCGCGGGCAGCGAATCTTCGTTTTTATAAACCGGGATGACCAGCGAAAAAAGGGCATCGTCAGGGATGGCGGGACTGGTAACGGAGTCTGTTTGAGATGTTCTCATCCAAATGATCTGAAAGGCGTGCGAGGCATTCGCT
>JAYSVR010000237.1:0-5878 GCA_043718445.1 Acidobacteriota bacterium
TCAAATCAAACGTAGCCCGTCGCAACAGCGTCGCCTTGTCCGCCACCGCAGCAGGCTTGAGCGCGCTGGCTTCGAGTTTTTGCAGGATGAAAGCGTCTATCGGCGTCTTGACCCAACTGCGTTGTTTAACCGTTGGCACAGCGGGTTTGGTGACCGGCTTGTATGCCCAATGGCTCAGATGCTCTTTGGTGAAAGGCGCATGGTCGGCAAGCGTGAGTACACCACAACCCAACGCAACCAACGCGGCGAGCAAGGTTTTGAAGCGAAAAGCAACGCGCATAATTTTTTCTCCGGTACCAAGGCAGGAATACGTTTTACGACGCGGCGGATTTTAGGCGGAGCTTGACCGAAACGCTAGCGAAAGTGGCGTTCAACTGAATACGGAGTTAGGTTGATCTTCCATCACCATCATAAAAGCCCGCGCGGCGATAAGATTCGTCGAGCATCTCTACGACGTGTTTGACTTCGCATGAGGCGTCGAACATCCGCACGCCGGCGCCGAGTTGCATGTGGCAGCCGGGGTTGGCCGTGACCAGCGTATCAGCGCCGGTGGCCTTCACTTTATGAATCTTGTCTGAGAGCAAGGCTTCTGACATTTCGGGTTCGCTCAGGTTGTAAATACCCGCGCCGCCGCAGCAATCCTGAAAGCCCGCGAGTTGTTTGTATTCAAGTCCGGGAATCGTTTGCAGCACTTTTTGCGGCGCGGTTTGTACGCGTTGGGCGTGATAAAGATGGCACGGTGCGTCGTATGTCACCGTTTGATTGAGTTCCGCACCGGTTTTGATTTCGCCGTCGGCGAGAAATTCGGTTACGTCTTTGACGCGCGCGGCAAAAGCCTTGGCGCGTTCGGCGTACTCGTCATCGTGTTTGAGCAACTCGCCGTATTCTTTTAACAGCGCGCCGCAGCCCGCTGCGTTGATGATGATCGTAGCGTTCGCGGCTTCATGCTCAAACGCTTCAATGTTGCGCCGCGCGAGTTGGCGCGCGAGTTCCATGTCGCCCGAATGTGCGTGCAGCGCTCCGCAACAGGCTTGCGCGCCGACGTGTTGATTGCGCGCGCCGTTCACCGCCAGCACGCGCGTCGTCGCGTCGTTGACGTGCTTGAACAGCCCTTCCATCACACAGCCCGTGAACACTGAAACGGGACGCGGCTTCAACGCCTGGCATTGTGCCGCATCGCGCCGAGTCGTCTTTCCGGTCGGACGCGTC
Organism: Acidobacteriota bacterium; assembly: GCA_043718445.1. Taxonomy (GTDB): domain Bacteria; phylum Acidobacteriota; class Blastocatellia; order RBC074; family RBC074; genus JACPYM01. The sequence continues at coordinate 1,210 of JAYSVR010000237.1, forward strand.
GTATCCAGCAACGAAAATGCGAAATCCATCTGCGCCGATTGCCGTTTCAAAAAGCCTGAACGCAAAGCCCATTTCGTCAACGGAAAGCTGCGCACGATGCGCAGCAACAAAAAGTTCAGTCGCAAGCGCCACGGATAAGGAAACATATGCCGCAACGCGAGCTTGAGCATACTTTTCTGAAACGAGATGCGTGGGTTGGCAGTTTTTTGTTCGAGCAAATCTTCGCGCGCGGCCTCGAGCAGGAAGCCGTAATTCACGCCCGCCGGACAAGCCGTTTCGCAGGCGCGGCAACCCAGACATAGATCAATATGTTTTTGATAAGCGGGCGAACTGGCTTCGAGACGACCCTCGGCAACGGCGCGCATCAGGTAAATGCGTCCGCGTGGGCTGTCGTTTTCGTTGCCCAGTTGTTGATAGGTCGGACACGCAGGCAAACACAGGCCGCAATGTATGCAACCCAATAGCTTGTCGGTTTCGCTCTGTAAGGCTGTCTGTAATCCGTTGGTCATGAAATCAAAAGGCAAAAGGCAAAAGGCAAAAGGCAAAAGTGAAGAACAGGAAGAAAGGCGAAAATAGAAAAGGCGAAGTGCCGCCCTTTTGATTTTTGCCTTTTGCCTTTTGCCTTTTGCTTTTTTCCATCGTCAAGAGTGAGAGCTTATAGCCCCGCCACGAATCGCCCGAAATTCAGCCGATTGTGCGGGTCGTATTGTTTTTTCAAGCCTTGCATCAAAGTCATCGTAGCGCCTACGTCGCCCCATACGTCGAGTTGTTTTTTGAGCTCGTCAGGCGCGCGCAGGATGACCATCTGTCCACCACTTTGGTTGGCGTTTTGTTTGGCGAATTCGCGCAACTCAAGCAACAGTTTGAACTGATGCTTGCTGCGCAACTCACTCAACAAGTCGGCGCTGCCGTGAATGCGCAACACGCCGTTCGCCGCGTGCGCGCGTAACATCGCGGTGGGCATCAGCCGTTGCGCGGTTTCAATCAGCTTACCCAAATCCGTTGGCAAGCCCGTCACGCGCAAGCTGAAGCAGCGTTCGTCGCTGGTTTCGCTGGTGTAATAGTCATGCCAAAACGTGCTGGCATCGTTGCTGCTTAACACCGTATTCGCCATGCCGTTGCCTAGCCGCGCGGCTTCGCCGGTTTGCCACGCGACGGTTTCCTGCTCTTCGTTAACGTAACGCAACACGAGCGCATAGCGCGATTCATCAATCGGCAAGCCGTTTTGCGGCGAGAGCAATTCGGTCGCGGTGGGTTGCAAATCTGACTCGGTGAGCCGCGCCATCAAGGCGCACAGCGTCGCCGCATCGTTCGCATAAAAGACCTGCGTCGCATCGGCTTGCGGCAAGGCGCGCATCTTGAAATTCAACTCAGCCAAAATTACCAGCGTACCGAAACTGCCCGTATAAAGTTTGCAGAGTTCGTAACCGGCTACGTTTTTGACGACCTTGCCGCCCGCGCTGGTGATGGTTCCATCGGCGTGTACGACGCGACACCCGACCAGCCAGTCGCGTGGCGTACCGTAACCCGCACGCAACGGCCCATAACTCGCCGTCGCCACGGTTGCGCCAATCGTCGAGCGTTCATCGCCGAAAGGATCAAGCGGCAAAAACTGATTGTGTTCTGCCGCGCGCAAATTGAAATCGCGCAAGCTGACACCGGCTTCAACGGAACACGTCAAATCGGCGGGTTCGTATTCGATCACGCGCGCCATCTTCGCCGTCGAAACGATCACGTGAAATTGCACGATGGCGTTGCCCATTTCGAGCCACGTGCCCGCGCCTGCCGGAGCTACGCGCCAATTGGATTCGTGCGCGAGTTTCATCATCGCGCTTAACTCTTCGATGTTGTGCGGATAGGCGATGACGCGCGAATCTTCTTCGCCGAGGCGATATTGATTGCCGCTGGTTTGCGTAACGCGGTCTGCGCCGAAGGCTTCAGCCAATCGTTGCGCAACTGTCTCTGGTGCGACAGAAGGCATAGCCGCTACGCTCGAACTTTCCATAAGATTCAGTGTTTGGAGTAATGCAGAATGGTTAATGAGTGATGTCATCAACAGGCCGATTTTATAGCACGCTCACGGCAATTGTGCGAGCGCATCGCGCAAGGCGTCTATGGCGAGAATGGCGCAATGCTCTTTGTTACGCGGCAATCCGCCGAGGGCTTGCTTGAGGTCGTTGGGTTTTATTTGTCGCGCGGTGGTGACGGATTGACCGATGAGCATTTCGGTCAACAACGAAGCCGCGGCAATGCACGGCGGACAGCTTTGCGCTTCAAAACTGGCGGCGCTGATTTGATCGTCCGCGAGTTTGAGATAAAGGTTTAGCAAGTCTCCGCACACCGGATTGGTCGCCGTGCCTTTATGCGTAGCGTCAGGCAATGTGCCCGGGTTGCGCGGGTTGTCGAGGTGTTGGAGGACGGTTGAGCTATACACAGTCTGAAAGAGGCGAGCAGTCAGAAGAAAAACAGAAGATTGCGGCAAAGTTCATACGAAGTCTCAAGGCGGTAGCTGCTTAGTTTTTTCTGGTGTGGAGGGGTAGGAATCTGTTGCGGTTAGTTTTTCGACCAGGTATTTTTTTTGCGCTTCGGTTAGTTTCGATTTGGCGATGGCTTCGAGTTCCTTACGTTCCAGCTCTGTAATTTCAATGCGCTGTCGGGCGCGTTGTAGCTCTCTTTGTTCGTCTTGCTGGCTGCGTTGTAGTTCTCTTTGTTCATAGTGTTGATAGCCTCGATAAAGCAAAGCTGAAGCAAATGCGCCAAACGGAATCCAGCCCAATCCGCCCGTGAATAGGCCGAACACAAAGGAACTGCCCGCCGCGGCCACCACAGTTCCTGTGTCTGCTTCGTTAATCTTGCGGGAGGCTTTGAGAAATTGCTCCGTCCAGCGTGCTGGCGCGAGCGGATCGTTCGGCGGGGTGGGCATTAACAAGTTTCCTTTTTCAGCTTCAGCGCGTCATCTAAAATCGCTATGTGGGTGAGAGACTGTTTTTTGCCAACTAACCCTTGGCACATCAAGTAAATTCCAATCAGTGAAAATGTGATGAAGGTGATCCAGAATTCACGGAGAGAGAATAGATAGGGAAGGCTGAAACTATCAGTGTGATGCATAAGTTTGGGCAACGAACTAGCCATTAACATCCCTGATAACATAATCATGAGTCCGGTTCGGATGGCGGATTTCGATTTCTTCATGGTTTCCTGAACCAGCATCTGGAAGTAGCTAAGTTCCTGAGTTGACATCGCTCCAGCCAGATTTTGGCTAACGGCTTTGAAGTCAATGCGCCAATCGGGCGTTTCCTCTGCATAAGCCAGGGTTGGGTCTGTCAGCTTAAGGTTGGGTTGAGAACTTAAGTTTGCCGCCATAAATAGCTCCTTTGTGTTTCCGTCAACGGTCAGCATCTGACCACATTGCTTTGAGGGTGGGCAAGCGATTTAACTCAAGTTGCGCATCATCGGCGACAGCTTGCGCAGCTTCTCAACCTGCACAGGCAGCGTCTCTAACACGTAATCCACTTCTTCTTTCGTATTGAACTTGCCCAAACTAAAACGAATCGCGCCGCGTCCGTTGTCTTGGTTGAGTCCCAACGCGACCAGCACGTGCGAAGGTTCGACCGAACCTGATGCGCAAGCCGAACCAGTCGAGACCGCTATGCCTTTTAAGTCGAGCGATATTTGCAGCCCTTCGCCTTCGACAAAATCGAAGTTGAGATTGGCGACGCTCGGAATGCGCTGCGCCGCGTCGCCGTTGCGCGTGAGGTGCGGAATCTTTTCAAACAAACCCGCTTCGAGGTAATCGCGCAAGCCGCGAATCTCTTCCATGCGTTCGGCGAGTTGTGTGCGTGCGAGTTCCGCCGCCGCGCCGATGCCGACGATGAGCGGTACGCTTTCAGTACCCGCGCGGCGGTCGCGTTCGTGATGTCCGCCGTGCATTTGCGCGGTGAGTCTGACGCCTTTGCGCACGTATAAAACACCAATGCCTTTGGGGCCGTGAAACTTGTGCGCGGTGAGCGCGAGCAGGTCTACGCCCAGGGCTTGCACGTCCACCGGAATCTTGCCGATGGATTGCACGGCGTCGGTGTGAAAGTGCAGATGCTTTTGTCCGGCGGCGCGCCGCTCTTTGACCAACGCGCCAATCTCAGCCAGCGGTTGAATCGTACCGATCTCGTTGTTGGCGTGCATGATCGTGACGAGCGTCGTCGCGTCAGTCAGCGCGGCTTGCACATCTTTCACGCGCACCAAGCCATTTTCATAAACCGGCAAGCGCGTAATTTGCCAGCCCTGCTTTTCGAGTTCGGCACACGAAGCCAGCACCGCCGAATGTTCAAATTGCGAAGTGATGACGTGACGGCCTTTGTCTTGATGCGCAGCGGCGACGCCTTTAATCGCAAGGTTGTCGGCTTCGGTTCCGCCTGACAGAAAAGTGATCTCAGCAGGTTGCGCATGGATGAGTTGCGCGACTTGGCTGCGCGCCGTCTCAATCGCTTGCTTAGCGCGCTGTCCGAATTGATGCGTAGAGGAAGCGTTGCCGAACGCTTCGGTGAAATAGGGCAGCATCGCGGCGACGACTGTATCGTCTACGCGGGTGGTGGCGGAATTGTCTAAGTAAACTTGCATAACGGTTGTCGGTTGTCAGTTGTCGGTTACCGGTTTGAACTGCCAACCGCCAACT
>JAYSVR010000238.1:0-19858 GCA_043718445.1 Acidobacteriota bacterium
CGTCAACCCCGGCGACTTGCGCGTAGCCAATCTCTCGTGCGGCACGACCGATTGCCACACCAGCGACGTACACAACGTCAAACGCAGCATGATGACGACCGGCGCGATGCTGTGGGGCGCGGCGCTTTATAACAACGGCGCGTTTCCTTTCAAGAATCCGCGCTTCGGCGAATCGTTTGGCCCTGACGGAACTCAGCAACGATTGCAGACTGCGCCGCAACCCAAACCGGCGCTCACGTTGAACAAAGGCATCCTTTCTTATCTCGATCCGTTGCCGCGTTGGGAAATCACGCAGATGGGCAACATCCTGCGCACCTTTGAACGCGGCGGACGCAAGGCGGCTGAGATCGGCAATCCGCAATTGGAAGAAGCGCCGGGTAAGCCTACGCAAAACCTGTTGAGCTTGCGCGGGAACGGTACGCTGCTCTCGACTGATCCGGTTTATCTGGGTTTGCAAAAGACGCGGCTGCTCGACCCGATGCTTTCGATGATGGGTACGAACGATCAGCCGGGCGATTATCGTTCGAGCGGATGCACGGCTTGCCACGTAGTTTATGCCAACGACAAAGACCCGCAACACTCGGCGGGCTTTGCGAAATTCGGGCATACGGGGCAAAGCTTCTCACAAGACCCATCGCTGTGTGCCGCGCAAAACAAAAGCGAACGCGGGCATCCGGTGCGCCATCAGTTCACGCGTGCAATTCCTTCGAGCCAGTGCATCGTGTGCCATGTGCATCCGGGTACGAACGTGTTGATGACCTATTACGGCTCGACGTGGTGGGATTTGGAAACCGACGCGAAGGATATGTACGACCCGAAAAAACTCAGTCCTGAAGAAGCTGAAAAAGCGTTGTTGCGCAATCCCGAAGAATCAGTACTGCGCGGCAAATGGCGCGACCCGGCTTTTCTCGACAAGCTCGGCGAACTGAACAGCAGCCCTGAAAGGAAGAATACGCAATTTGAAGATTTCGCCGGACACGGCTGGGTTTTCCGTGACGTATTCAAACGCGACCGCAAGGGCAACTTGCTTGATACGGCGGGCGACAAGATCGAACAAACGAAAGTCACGCCAGCCTTATTGCAAAAGGCCGTTAAGCAACCCACGGATGACGCAGGCGTGCCGGTTCACCTCAAAGACATTCATTTAGAGAAAGGCATGCATTGCGTTGATTGCCATTTCAAACAGGACAATCACGGCGACGGCAAACTTTATGGCGAAGTGCGCAACGCCATTGAGATTGATTGCGTAGACTGTCACGGCACCGTCTTTGACCGCGCCGACCCGATGTCGCGCAACGCGAAAACTTCGGCGGCGGCGGGCGGCAATCGTATGAGCGATTATCGCTTCACGCCTTTCGGCACTGATCGCTGGTTCAAAAAAGATGGCGAACTCTATCAACGTTCGGCTGTCGAAAAAGGCAAAGAGTGGGCGGTGCGTCAGGTCAAAGATTCGGTTGATCCAAAGAGCGCGCATTACAACGAGAAAGCCGCGCTCGCCAAGACGATTCAGAAAGACGGCAAGACGTGGGGTTCGCCAACGTTGAGCGAATCGTCCGCGTTGGCACATAGCAATACGAGTATGACTTGTTATACCTGCCATCTCTCGTGGACGCCGAGTTGTTTCGGTTGCCACTTGAAGATGACCGCCAACCAGCAAAAGCCGATGTTGCACAACGAAGGCGAAGACAAATTGCGCAACTGGACTTCATACAACTTTCAGACTTTGCGCGACGACGTATTCATGCTCGGCAAAGACGGCACGGTCACAGGCAAGCGCGTAGCTCCCGTGCGTTCGGCCTGCGCCGTGTTGGTGAGTTCGCAAAACGCGCTGCGCGAGTGGCTTTATTTTCAGCAGCAAACCGTTTCGTCTGAAGGTTACAGCGGCACGGCTTTCTCTTCGCACTTCCCGCACACGGTGCGCACGCGCGAAACCAAAGGTTGCACCGATTGCCACTTGTCAGAAAAGAACGACAACAACGCCTGGCTGGCGATGGCGACGATGCAAGGTACGAACTTTTATAACTTCATCGGGCGCTATGTTTTCGTAGCGACGGGAGAACATGGATACGAAGCCATCGTCGCCACCGAACGCGACGAGCCGCAAGCCGTCATCGGCAGCACGATGCACAAAGACGCTTTCCCGGATGAGTTCGCCAAACATCAGAAACTCAAAAAAGAACTCGAAGAAGTTTATGAACACCCCGGCAACGACATCGGCGACGGCTTGAAATTCAAGCGCGACATTCAGGTTTTGGATTTGCAGGCGCGCGGCGAATATCTTTACGCGGCCTGTGGCACGGGCGGCTTTCGCTTTTTCGACATCGCCAACGTAGATCAAAAAGGTTTCTCTGAACGCATGACCACTGCGCCGTTCTCGCCGCTTGGACAAAAGTTTTATGTGAAATCGAAATACGCGACTTCGATTGCTTCGCCTACGACTTTGGCGGTTGACCCAACGGCAACCGCTGCGGCAGTGACGAAGATTCCGATGCGCCGACAGTATCGCCCCGAAAATCAGGAAGGCGCGAACCGCGACGACGGGCAGATGATTCATCCGCTCTATGCTTATCTTTACGGCACTGACCGCGAAGAAGGCTTGATCGTGATGGGCAACGATTTGGACGACAAAGATCACGGGCCGGGCGTGGCTACATTGTTGGATGGCGACCCGAACAACAACTTCATCAAACGCGCGCTGGCGTGGAATCCGAACGGCTTGCTCAAAGGCGCGAACAAAATCGTTATCGCTGGTACGCACGCTTACATCACCTGTGAACGCGGCCTCGTCATCGTCAACATCAACGATCCGCTCAAACCGGTGGCCGTGGCGACGATTCCGTTGAAAGGCGCGAAAGCCGTGCAGGTGCAATTCCGTTATGCATTCGTCTGTGACGAAGAAGGCGTTCGCGTAGTGGATGTCACCGATCCGACGAAAGCGCGCCTGCTGCCCGAAGCCGTCGTCAAGCTCGCCGACGCGCGCAGCATTTATCTCGTGCGCACTTATGCTTATGTCGCGGCGGGCAAACAGGGACTGGCGATCATTGACATCGAACAGCCCGAACATCCGCGCCTCGAGCAAACTTACAACGCCGAAGGCGAAATCAAAGACGCGCACGACGTGAAAGTCGGAATGACTTACGTGAGCTTGTTTGCTTACATCGCCGACGGATTGAACGGCTTGCAGATCGTGCAACTGACTTCGCCCGAAACTACGCCGGGGCATTATGGTTTTAGTCCGCGAGTGACGCCGCACTTGATTGCCCACGCACATACGGTGGGCGAAGCTCTCGCCGTGTCAGAAGGCCTCGACCGCGACCGCGCCATTGACGAAAGCGGCAATCAGTTGGCGGTGTTCGGACGTCGCGGCGCGCGGCCTTTCAACTTTGATGAAATGATGCGGCTGTTTATGAACAAGGTGACGGGCGCTTTATGGACAGTTCCTGAAATCACCGACCGCGACCTGAAAAACAATCGCGACATTCGCGCGCGGTACGGCGCTCCGCGACAGTGAGTTTTTTTATGAAGCTCAAGTTAATCACAACTCTCGTATTCGTCTTGCTGGCACTGTTGCCGGTGAGCCGCGCGATGACGCAACAAGCGGGTTCGATCATTACGCTCAACGTCAAAGGCGCGCGCGAACGCGGCGCGGTCAAGTTCGATCATCAGGCGCATCAAGGCCGTCTGAATCCCGATGCGACGTGGCCTTACAAGGCAAGCGCATCGGCTTCGTGTTCGGGCTGCCATCATTCGTCGAACGAAGTCGGTCTGCCCCAACTCTGGCAATGCACCGTCTGCCATCGCACGGCTGGCGGCGGCGAAGGCAAGTGGGTCAATCAACGTTGCGGCAAGGGCTGCGATACGGCGGGCAATCCGAAAAACTGCGAGTGCGACGAACTCTATTTTGAGCGCGCTTTTCACGACAGTTGCATCGGCTGCCATCGCGCAACGAATGAGCAGAAGCAGAATTTGCTTGCGCCTGTGAGTTGCAGTGGTTGTCACGCTTCTAAACAGTAAGTCGGTCGTCTGGCGCAGGAGCAACTATGGAGGAGACCGATGGGGCCTTTCGCATCAACAAACCAAGAGGTCGGCCAAATCCTACGGAGTTGGTTTGATTCGGCAGATGATCTGCTGGTGGAACGTTACAAGCCTCACAGCGGCGGAGGTGGATATTGGTTTGTTGTGCAAGCGTATGCCGCAATCGAAGACCTCATAATGAGAGCCGATTCAGGCATGGTGATATTTGTACTTCAGGATCAACCGTACCCAATTCGCGGAATCGCTAACGATAAGCTGATTGCCGAGGCTCTGGATGATTATGAGGAAGGGCAAACATGGACAATTGTGAAACCTGGGTTTTACCCAACAGAGTTTGAATCATTGGAGGATGCTGAAACCTGGGAAGGTTTAAGACAGGTACTGGAGCAGTGGCGAGGAAGTGAAATATGGGTGGGAAAAGATCAAGAAATGCCAGGACACTATTGGGAAAAGAACGAGCAAAAAGATGCTCTGATAATTATTAAAGAGTGACGAGAGCTGGCAATGGTTGTGCAGGGAAACGAAGTGAGTGATTTGCAGCAATACATAAACAAGCGTAGCGATCAGGAATTTGCGGAAGGCTTTGAAGTCGGCTACGCCCATTTCAAAGTTGGAGTCGTCTTGCGGCAAACCCGCGAACACATCGGTTTAACGCAAGAACAAGTCGCAAGTAAGCTGAAGATCAATAAATCAGCCATTGCTCGCATCGAGAACCACGCTGAAGACATGCGGCTTTCAATGTTGGCTCGCTATGCAAAGGCTTTGGGGAAAAGGCTGCACGTTGAATTGCTGGGCTAAACCCTTTGCGGCAAAGGCTGCGATGTAGCATAGACTTCAGTCTGTGGCCGTAGCGTGGACTTTAGTCCGCGCGTGATTCCATTGGCGAACCTTAAAAATAATAGAGGTCTTTCAAACATGCGCGGACTACCTACAAATACGCGCGGACTAAAGTCCACGCTACGGCCACAGACTGAAGTCTGTGCTACGACGGGAGGGTAATTTATGGACGACATCTTCTATAAAAGGAACTTGCCTCATTGGCAGCCACCGGGGGCGAACATCTTCTTGACCTGGAATCTGGATGGCGCTTTGCCCAGAGCCGCGCGGGAGCGCCTTTCTGATTATCGTAGGTTGTTGGATAAAGAAATCGCTCGGAAGGAAGAGTCGAACGATGACAGGATGTTGCGCCATCACAAACAGCAGTTCGCTTTTTACGATGCCATTCTTGATAAAGCAGAAGACGGGCCGCTGTGGTTGAAGGAAGAGCGTATTGCAGATTTGGTGCAGGAAACGTTGTTGCAAAAGTACGCGGCACTTCACACCTTGTGGGCTTACGTCGTGATGGCAAATCACGTACACGTTTTGTTGCAGCCCAAGGTATTGTCGGAGAAAGCAGACAAGGCCGGTTTGACGGATAAAGATTACGTGAAGCTCTCAAAGATCATGCAATCCATCAAAGGCTACTCCTCGCTTGAAGCCAACAAACTGCTGGAACGGACAGGGAAAACCTTTTGGCAAGCCGAATCTTATGACCATTGGTCACGTGATGCGGCGGAGTTCAATCGCATTGTGAAATACATTGAGAACAATCCGGTGAAAGCTGGATTGGTGGAAAAGCCTGAAGACTGGCCGTGGTCTTCGGCGGCAGAGCGGCAGCGGAGGGGGATCGAAAAAGTCAGTGAATTGACGTGAGAGGAAAACAGCGCGGACTAAAGTCCACGCTACGGCCACAGACTGAAGTCTGTGCTACGTGGTATGTGTTATGCGACAACTTAAAATCACATTGTTGTTGGCTGGTTTGGCGTTGTTTGGGATGTGTATGCAACGTGGTGCGCAAGCCCAAGCTACGCAACCGCCGCGCAAGTTCGAACACGCCAAAGCTGGCAAAGACGGCAAGCAGGGGCATCGTGACCTGGCTTGTTCGCAATGCCATCTGAGTTCTGACCAAGCGCCGTTCGCGGTGATGGGCAAGGCGACGCCGAACTTGAAAGGCGCTCCGATGACGCCGTTTCCCGGACACGCGAGTTGTGTGCAATGCCATAACTTCGCGGTGATGGCGTTTTTGAAACCGAGCTATTGCGCTGTGTGCCACGATAAGAATCCGACTTCGGTGCAAGAGCCGGGCTTGTTCGCGGCGTTTCAAACCGCGCGCAACGCCACTGATTTCGGCTCTGACTTTTCCCACGTAGCTCATCGCAAGCCGATCGCTAACGACGTTCAAATCAGCGAACCATCTTTGCGTTCACCGATGTTGGCGCAAGCGAAACTGGTGCCGGGCGCGGCGTTGTTGTGCAACGATTGCCACATTCAACAACCGTTCACGGCGAACCAATCGGAGTTCACCATCGAGAGCGGACACGCGACCTGTTTCACTTGCCATCTGGTCAAGCCTGCCTCGGCGAATAAAGATTTCCCTGATCGCAACGATTGCAACGGCTGCCATGTGCTGCCTGATGCGAGCGGCGCGCGACAAGTTGCGCCGAACCTGTTTGCGACAAGCAAGGTGCTGGACTTTCGTCACGCTGATCATGAGTTCGATACGCGGTCGGTGAAAAAGGCTGTGGCCTCGGTCGTGAAGCCGCGCGATTATCTGTGCGCCGAATGCCACAACGACGCGGCCAATGCGCAAACGCTGAACGAGATCAAAGCGCCGGGGCAGGCTTCGTGCGTGAGTTGCCACAACAATCGTATGCAACCGGGCTTGCCCGATGCGTTGCGAGAAGCCGTGTTGCGTACGTTGCGTACGACGCAATGAGCAAGGAGTAATTTTTATGCGCTCTCAAATGAAACTTGTACTTACGCTATGCTGCCTGTTGGCGGGCTTAATCGCTTGTCGCAGTTCGCAACGCAATCTCGCACCGCCTACGACGCAGCCATCAACGACTACGGCACAGGCTACGCCGAATCCTGACAGCGCCGAAGTCGTCACCGATCAACGCAAAGGTTTTTTCGATCATTCGCGCAAAGAACATCTGGTGAAACCCAACGGCCCGATTGAGAGTTGCGCGAGTTGCCATCACCGCGACGCCGCCAAGCCGATGGACGTGAAACTCGGCCAGCCCAATCGGCAAACCGCGACGTGGCTGCCCTTTCACGACGCTTGCACGCAATGCCACGGCAGCGAATCGTTTCAACAGACTTCGACTGATACGCTGCAAAAGAGTCCGCTGTGCGCGGCTTGTCACAAGAACGGCATCACGCAAAACAATCAGGCGCAGCTTTTCGCTTATCCGGCACGCAACAATGAATTCGGCCTCGCAGGCATCGCGGGCGAAATGAACGGTTTCTCGCATCGCACGCACATGGATAAATCCAAAATGGGCGACGATGCCGACAAAGCCAATTGCCGCACCTGTCATCAATTCGAAGCGCGCGGCATCAAGGCGAGCTTTCCGCGTCACGAACAATGTTTTGCGTGTCATACGCATCAAGCCGAACAAAAGCTGGGCGATTGCAATACGTGTCACATCACAACGGCGCAGGCGGTGAGCTTTGCGCGCGGGCCTGAACGTGCGTTGAAACTTTTCAGCTTCCGCCACAGCCCGGCGCATTTGAAAGCCGCGAGTTGCGACCGCTGCCATAAGACTGTCGAACCCACGCAAACCAAAGCCGTAGACATCCTGCAAATCACTACGGGACAAGGACAGCGGCATTCGTCGGCATGTTGGAGTTGCCATCAACAGGCGAAAGAACCCGTTTGCACGAAATGCCATACGTCGCCACCTGCGGTATTGCGGGCTTCGCTGCGGCTTCAACCTGATATGGCTTGGCATACCGCTTTCTCACAATAACTCTCGCAACTATACTGACTGCGTTATGCAATTCATTGATCCCAGAACCGATTTCGCCTTCAAGAAAATTTTCGGCTCCGAACAGAGCAAGCCGATTCTGATCAGCTTTCTGAATGCCATGCTCTATGAAGAACAGCCTGTCATCGAAGACCTCGAAATCATTGACCCGTATCTCGCGCCAAAAATTCAGGGCATGAAAGACACTTACGTTGATGTGAAGGCGCGTCTGCGCGGCGGCATCAGCGTCATCATCGAAATGCAAATACTCAATATGGATGGCTTGGAAAAACGCATCCTTTACAACGCGGCCAAATCCTATTCTTTGCAAATCGAAAAAGGAGAAGACTACCCCAAACTAAACGCCGTCATCGCGCTGACGATTACTGATTTCGTCATGTTCCCTGAACATCAAGGAGTGCAATCAGCGTTTGTGTTGAAAGAAAAATCCCGCCTGACTGATTACCCCGTGAACGATTTAGAACTCGTCTTTGTCGAATTGCCGAAGTTTACCCACACGCTGGAAGAACTGGTTGGGGTAAAAGAAAAATGGCTTTACTTCCTGCGCCAGGCTCCGAACCTGAAACTCGTGCCTGAAAAAATGAGCGAAGTGCCTGAGATCGGACAGGCTTTCGATATGGCTAACCAAGCGAGTTTGACCCCAGAGGAAATCGATATTCAGGAACGCAAGTTGTTATACATCAACGCGCCTCGTTGGGCGCTGGAGCGTGGTTTAAGAATGGGACGCGAGCAGTGGGAAGCTGAAGGAAAAGCTGAAGGGAGCGAACAAAAGGCTCTCGAAATTGCGCGCAAATTGCTCGCTCAGATGACCGATGAACAAATTGCCGCTGTGACTGGCCTCTCACTCAACGCCATCGCCGCATTGCGTACCCACCCTTAATCAATCTTTCGCTCCACCCACTATGCCGCAAGAACAAACCAGTCGCCGCGCCGTCCTCGAAGCGATTCAAAACAGCCCCGGCCTTTCGGCGTTATTGAGCAAAACCGAAGGCCATTATGTATACGAACTCGATCTCGAAGTCGTCGTGTATGGCCGCAATTACAACGGCAAAAACGTAGGCCCTTATGTGCGCCTGCTCACTTACGAACCCAACGAAACCATCGTCACCGAAGGCGATTGGGGCGGCAACGCCTTTCACGTCATTACGCGCGGGCAAGCCGAGGTCTGGCGCGGCAATGACAAAGTCGCTGAACTCAAAACCGGTACGACCTTCGGACACGCTTCGTTGCTGGCCGGCGTACCGCGCAACGCCACGGTCAAAGCTACGCCACAAACCCAAGTCGAAGTTTTAGAGATTCAACGTCCGGCGTTGCGGCTATTGCGCAAGCTGCCTGAGTTCAGCGCCGCGCTCGATGACGCTTATCGCAAGCACAGCCGCGATGCGACCTTCGATTTGTTCAAAGAGAAATTCAATCTCTCGGATGAATTCATTAAAGCCTTGCGACCCGCCGCGCAGTTTCGCGTATATTCAAAAAACCATGTGCTGTGTCGCGGCGGATCATCCGTCACGCGATTGTATGTCATACGCGAAGGCTGGGTGCGTCGCACGCGTGCGACCACGCAAGGCGAGATCAACGACGTACTCGGTCGCGGTTACGTATTCGGCTTGAATGCGTTGAATGAAAACGCCGCGTGGACTGAAACGCTGACCTTGTTGGGTCGCACCGAATTGGTCGAAATCTCAGTCGTGCAATTGCGGCAAAACCCCGCGTTGAGTCAGGGCTTTCAAACGGCCTTTGCGCCTTTCGCTCCGCCACCGCTCGAAAGCAAACCAGTCGTATCGCTGCCCGTCGTCAAACAACGCACGTTAAAAGCGCAGGAAGAATTGATCGCCACCGGCTTGATTGACGGCACAAATCTGTTGGTGATGGATATGGCATTGTGTGTGCGCTGCGGCAACTGTTCGCTGGCGTGTCACAAGGTTCACGGACAATCGCGGTTGGTGCGACGCGGAGTCCACGTCAATCGTTTGAAAACGCCTTCGCTTAACAGTGCGCAAAGTTTGCTCGCGCCCGAAGTGTGCATGCATTGCCAAGACCCTGAATGTCTGACCGGTTGCCCGACGGGAGCCATTGGGCGGCAAGCGGGCGGCCAGATAGACATCAACCCTGGCACGTGCATCGGTTGCAGCGATTGCGCTACGCAATGCCCTTATGATGCGATCACGATGGTTCCGCGCAAGGCCACGCAAGGCGAGACCGCGCCGCTAACGTTCAATCAGCGTGTGTTGAATGTCTTCAGAATCGCGCCTGATCCGCTGCCGCCCGCCGTTGAAGCGCTCGACGATCTCATCGCGGTGAAATGCAATCTTTGTTCTGACCGCGCCGGGATGAATCCGCCGGGCAGCAAAACCAAAAAATATAGCTGCGAAGAAAATTGCCCGACGGGCGCGTTGGCGCGCGTCAATCCGCATCAATACCTGACCGAGTTGCGCGCCAAAGAGGGCACGCTTTTCACTTCGCCCAATCACGTCATAGCCAAAAACATTCATCTGGCCGATTGGCCGAAACGCCTGCTGCATTTGATCGGAATCGTGCTGACCGGGCTGACGACTTATGCGACGTGGCGCGGCATTCAAACTTATGAGTTAGGCCAGCCGGTTTATATTGGATTGAACATGCGCTGGCTCACCGGTCTGGTTGGCTTGTTCGGCATCGTCGGCGCGATGCTATATCCGTGGCGGCGCGTGCTTTATACCAAGCGGCGCGGCGCGTTGCGTTATTGGTTGGTGACGCACGCTTACCTCGGCGTCATCGCTGCGATTCAATTGCTGTTACACGGAGGCACTAACGCGGGCGGATGGCTGACGACGTTGTTAATGCTGATGTTCGATCTGGTCATTTTGACGGGGCTTTTCGGCATTGCCTGTTATGCCATCGTGCCGCGTTTGTTGACGCGCATCGAAGACATTCCACTTTTGCTCGATGACCTGCTGACGCGCCGCGCCGAGTTACGCGAAGAGCTGACTAACACCACGCAAGCGGCTGCGCCTGAGTTCGCCGCCGTCATCAACGGAGCCATTAAGGCGCGTTATTTTTCGTTGAGCCGTCTGTTACAGCATTACTCTAAACGCGAGCCGATGAGCCAGGTCATTGAACACGCGCGGCGCGAAGGCTTGGCGTTAGCGAAGCCGTTACGCAATACGCAATTAATCGCGGCCACCAAAGCCGCTGGCTTGCAAGACAACATCCAACTCGCCAAAGAATCGTTGCGCGACAAACGCAAGATGGATTTATTGCTCGCCAGCTTGCCCGATTTGACGAAAAGGCAATCGTTGCAGATCGCAATGACTTCTTTGCGCAACGGAATGGAAGCGGTCGAGACAGCGGCAGTGACGGTGGCTACGTTGCGGCGCGTTGAAGCGTTGATCTATCTGCATCGCTTGCTGAAACTCTGGCTGCCGCCGCACGTAGCGTCTTCGTCGTTGATGCTGGCGTTGCTGGTCATTCATATTTTGCAGGTCTTATATTTTGCCGCGAGGTAGCGCGGACTTCAGTCGGCGGACGTGGCGCGGACTTTAGTCGGCGCGCAATGCGCAATCGCGCGGACTGAAGTCCACACTACGTTCGCCGACTGAAGTCCGCGCTACGTTCGCCACGCTTTATGTCGAAAAACAAATTCATCATCCGTCGCAAAGATATTCTCGTTGATGAAGTCTCGCTCGAAAGTGAAGGCCTCATCATCGGGCGCGATATGCGCAGCGATGTGGTGCTGAATCATCGAGCCGTATCGCGCCAGCACGCAGGCATTTCGTATGGCGCGAACCTGCCTGACCTCGCCAACACACCACAGAATGCACAACGCTTTTGGCTCACCAATCTTTCGAGCAGCAACGGCACCTTGCTCAATGGCGAAGCCGTCACCGCCGTGCCGCTGTTCGACAACGACGTAATCCAAATCGGCCCTTTCCTTATTCGCATAGATTATTCAGCCGACGCGCTCGCGCTCACGGTCGAGATGGAGTTGAAAGTTCAACCGCTCGAATCGCGCACTGCCCTATTGCAAATGCCGCAAATGCCCAAAGGCGCGAGCGACAAAACCCAACTCATAAAAATGCCTGCGCCCGGCACGCGGATGACTGGCTTGTTGAGCGGACTCGGTTCAATGACGGGTTTGCTGCCCGCCCAAAGCCAGTTGGCGCTCGCCGTGTTTTGGGACAAGCGCAAACGCGAAGCCGGCAAGATCGAAGACCTCACTTCGCTACGGCCTCGTTCAGGGCGGCGCTATGGCAAGGCGCAATTCAACTGGCGGCCTACGTTTGATCTCGCGCGGCTATGGCGTTCGGCTTACTTTTGGTGGGGTTGTTTGGTGGTATTGGCTGGCGCATTGGCCGCCATCGCGCTTTATCAACCGGCCTTTGCTCCGCGCCCGGTTTCATCGGCGCACGCGCAAGCAATGACGGCTGAGGCTTTGCAAGTTCGCAACATCGCCAACCATCCGAACGGCAACGCATGCACGAGTTGCCATACGCCAACGGCAGGCATGCTCGACCAGTGCATCGGTTGCCACGAAACAAAAGCGACAACCACTAAAGCTGCGTTTGCGCCGAGCATTTATTTACAAGGACATTTAGATCAAAAACTGAGTTGCAACGATTGCCACACCGAACACTTGGGCAACGACAACTCGGCGGGCTTGTTGCATTACGGGCTTTGTTACAACTGCCACAATGGACAGTTTCAAATTCTTTACGACGGCAAAGCGGGCAAAGCAGGCACGGTGTTGCCGATTCCGCACGGCGGCGCGGTGGGCTATCCGAAAATTAAACGTGGCGGCAAAGGCGCAGGTTATTGGTCGCTTTCGCCCCTGCGTTGGCAAGGCATCGTCGCACGTTGGCGCGCGAAATATCCCAAACGAATGTTGCTGAACGCGGAACAATACGCCGCGAAAGATTCGCTCGATCAATGCCATCAGCTTCATTTCGAAGGCGTAGAAAACAACCAACTCTGTGCCGCTTGCCATTTCAATCAAAAGGGCGAACGCGACATTCAATCGAGTTACGGCAAGTTCGAAGCGCCCAAACAAGCCTGCGCCAAATGCCACGCCGAACCGGTTGCCGCCACGGGACTCGTGCGCGGTTTGGCGAAATGCGACACCTGTCATCAACAGCACGGCAAGACTTCGCAACAGGTCGCGCTCGCGCCTGATGACGAACAACAAACCATTCGTTATCTCGCGGCGTTGCGGCAAAACACCAAAGCCGTCGAATCGTTTCGCCTCTTTAACAGCAAAGCCAGCATCGGTTCGGCCAGCGCCTTACGCCACAGCGCCGACACGCCGGGGTGGAGCAACTTCGGCGGCTTGGCATGGTTCGCGTGGCTCGGCTTGTTCGCGTTAATGCCAATAGGTGGCTTAGTCATCCTTGCGACTGACACCATTCGTCGCCGTTATTTCTGGCATCCGCGCAACGAAGTCGCGCTGCCCGCGCAAGCCAAAACTGCTGGCTTGCAACTCACTGCCAGCCAGTTAAAACAAAAGACTGAAGGGCCTCCCTTCCCGCGCCCAGTGATTGATCCGCTGCTTTGTATCGGTTGCCACGCATGCGTAGACGCTTGCCCCCACGATGTCATCGCCATCACCAAAGATGGTGTCGCCGCGCCGGTCAACGCCGATCAGTGTATGGAAGACACCAGTTGTCAGGTTGAATGTCCGACCAGCCCCAAGGCTTGCGTCGTCGTGAATACGACTAAAGTCATTCCCGCGCGGCAAGTGCCTAAACGCGACGGGCGCTTTATGACTAACGTATCGGGTATTTATTTAATCGGTGATGTTTCAGGCGTACCACTCATCAAAAACGCTATCAACGAAGGCGCGCAAGTTATTGAAGCGATAACTCAGGAATTAAGCTCAACCAAAGATAGTCAAGCCGATTATGACGTAGCCATTATCGGCCTTGGCCCCGCAGGTTTATCGGCTACGTTAAGCGCACAAAAAGCGGGCTTGCGTTATCTCGCGCTTGAGCAAGATTCAGTGGCGGCGACGATTCAGAATACTTACGGCAAAGGCAAGTTCGTATTTTTCAAACCTGACTCAGTCGAAGCGAAGGGATTTCTGCCTTTGTTACCTGACCCGACGCAACCCGCCGGGAATTTCAAGGAACCGATGTTAGACGGATGGCTGAAAGCCGCTCAACAAGTCAACCTCAAATTCAACGAACGCGAAAGCTGTCGCGACATTAAAGCTGAAAATAATCTATTCAAAATAATTACGGAAAAAGGCGCGCTCAAAGAAATTGGCAATTACACCGCGCGCTGCATCGTGTTATCCATCGGCAATCGCGGTACGCCCATGTTACTCAAAGTGCCTGGTGAAGACTTGCAAGTGCAGCGGCAAATGCTGGCAAAGTTTTGCAACAGTTGCGGCGCTTCGCGCCAAGCCAGCGAACGCTTTTGCACGAATTGCGGCAAACCGATAGCTACGAAAAACGTGGCTGATAGCAAGGTGCAATATAAGTTAGGCGACCCGAAAGATTACGTCGGCAAAAAATGTATCGTGGTGGGAGCAGGTAACTCCGCCATTGAGGTAGCCGTGGCCTTAACCGGCTTTGAACGCACGGGCGATAGCTTTAAGTTTAATCAGGGCGCAGAAGTTACATTATTAATTCGCAGCGACCTGAAAGGCGATCTCAAGTTAGGTAACAAAATGGATTTCTTCGATTGCCTTGATGCAGGAAAAATTAAAGCCCAATACAAAACCGTCATCAAACAAATCGAAACCGATGGCGTGACACTGTCAGACGCGCGAGGCGAAAAAGATAAAGGCAAGATTGACAACGATTATATCTTCGCTTTGATCGGTGGCGACCGACCGATTTCTTTTTTGAAAAATCTGGGTATTGAAATTACGGGCAGCCGCAAAGGCCAGTGATCGTGCGTTGCAATGTGCTTATGGCTGCCCCGTCTCATCACGATCATAGAGCTTGCGTCTTAAGCGGTGGGGCAATGTGTGAGCGACGGTCATTCGTCAAAACGATTCACGACCTAATCGTCGAAATCAAAGGCTTCGTGTAGGGCCTGTGAGCATTGACCATTTATAGCTGGACAAGTTTCTTGACTTGGCTAGAATGCCAACGTTCGCAGTTTGCGAACTCAGATGCGTGGTCGTCGTTCCTTATGAGAATCATCAGCAAGAAAAAAACTGCGCGAGTTCTGGGCACTTTACCCTGAAGCGAAGCGCGCGCTGCAAACTTGGTACGACGTAGCCCAAGAGTCCGACTGGCGAACCTTCGCCGACGTAACCAATTCTTTTCGGCACGCTGATGTCTATTGCGATTGCGTCATCTTCGACGTCAAAGGGAACGATTATCGCTTGATCGCTATTATTCTTTATCAAGCCCGACGCGTTTACGTGAGGCAAATACTCACTCATAAACAATAAGACAAAGGAGCGTGGCAAGATGACTGTGGCTGTTAGTACTGTTGTTTCCCGGCAAAGTTTCGATGCGCGCAAATATGGACGCTTGCTGACGCGCACCCAACCGGTGGTCATCAAGACTGAAGCGGACTATGACCGGATTGATGCTGAGATTGGGGGCCTGCTGAAAAAAGGCCACGAGCGCCTCGCTGCCGAAGAACGCGCTCTGCTCGAGTTACTCACCCGGCTGATCGAAGATTACGACACTGAACATGAAAACTTTCCCCGCAGCGCGCCGCACGAAATCCTGCAATTTCTGCTCGCACAAAACGACCTGAAGCCCGCCGACCTGATACCCATCTTCAAATCTCGTGGTTACGTCAGCGAGGTACTCAACGGCAAACGCGCCGTCAGCAAACGGCTGGCAAAAGCACTCGGCGAACGTTTTTCTGTGTCGGCTAACTTATTTCTCTGACTGCCACAGGATAGCGGTAAGGTGAGCAGTAGCGAACAGTTGACTCGGAATAGATAACTGCCTGGTGGCCTCATCCCAACCCGCCGTCCAAATTAATTTTTGACATATCCATCCTGCCTCGGTAATTTGCCTGCATCGTCTGACGTAAGGAGTTTTATCGTATGTCTCAAAGAATCAATATCACTTTATCTGAAGAAACGTTGCACTTGCTTGACCGCTTAACGAGCGATAACAACCGTAGCCGGTTTATTGACCGCGCCATCAAGCATTATGCCGAAGCGGTTAAAAGAGCCTCTCTAAAAAAACAACTCAAGGAAGGCGCGCTTAACCGAGCCGAACGCGACTTGGGCTTGGCGGAAGAATGGTTTCCGTTGGAGGAAGAGCTATGGCCGGAACCAACCAGATAATTTTACCCAAACGCGCCGAAATCTGGCTCGTAGATTTCGACCCGACGCTACGCGCGCCTGCCACGCTTGCCGTAACAGCCAATTTGTTTATTTGACGTAACGTTGCAACCAATCCTCTATCTCTGTCACCCGCCAGCGATCAGCCTCGACGGCTAAAACCATGGTGATGATTTCGCGCGCCGGAGCCTGAAAGCGATAGCCATTCAGCCGTAAAAATTCGCGCATCAACATCGTCGCCGTGCGTTTATTCCCACCAATCCACGGATGATTTTTGATGAGGCCGAAGCAAAGATGAGCGGCTTGTCTTTTCAAGTCGGCGTCTTCAAAGTCGGCGGCTTGTTGCGGGCGAGCCAGGGCTGATTCGAGTAACTCGCGGCTGAAAATGCCGTAGCGCGTCTCGCCATAAAATTCCATCAGTGTGAAATGAATAAGCACGGCTTCGGCGTAGCTGAGATAACGCACCGTTTCAATCGCCAAGACGTTTAAGCTCCTCAAAGGCTTCGCGTAACTCTTCGCATCCCTGCAACACCGACGCTCTGATGTCAGCGGCCAGCGGCGGCAGAATTTCTACCTTCAACGCCCCCGCCGTTGGATGCAACACGCCCACCGAACCGTAAGGCACACCCATCACCGGAGCCATATCATCCGGTATGTGTATCAACCAACCTTGATCTGTTTCCATTACTTGTGCCATTTGCTGAAACCTCACTTTCGCCCGGCATCTTACGCACCCTCAAAATCAAAGACAACTTTATGGACACAGGCTCGAAGCGCGCGAGGCAGTACGGGGAAGCGTAAGCGACCTGAACACCCACAATGCGCCTGATTGGCAGGCTCAGGTCGCTCATGCTCCCCGTACTACCTTCACCCAGCGTCAACCGCAGTTCGAGTAACTTCCCCGCCGCGATGAATCTTCCGCCGCGTAATTGCCATCCAGATTATCCGTGATTTTCCGAATGCGGTTGTTATTATGACTGTTCGCGTCGTAGTAATTGTAGCTATAGTTCAACACCGCCGCATTCGGATTGCTCACCGGAGCTACTTTCATTGACGTAGGCTGTTGCCGCTGGGCACTGTAACCCATCTCTAACCGCAACCCGTTGCCGTAATCCAACTGTTTGATCGCGCCCGTCGCGCGGAAGCTCGTGCTTTTCAGCACGTTGGTCATTGTGTTCGGATCGCTACCGATGAGGTCGGTGTCCAAGCCACTCAGTACCCCTATCGCTTATGGGCGAGCAAGTTGTGTGCGCACAGCAGTGACTTCAGGCGGAAATATTTCTGTCATCGTGTAACCTCAACAAGAAAATTCCGTCGAAGGCAGGTTACAGGGATTGGTCAAATCAGTTCACGCCACTTTGCCGAAGAGATGCTGTACGCTGTGGGGATAATCTGTTATTCCTGACGAATGCCGTATGGCCAGGGAATCTCATCTTTAATGAAGAATGTTTTTTCTATGCTAATGATTTCAAGCTCTCTTAATTTAGATGGATCGGATAGCCCGCTCTTTTTTTCACCTATATTGAAATTAGTTTCCTTGAGCATGCAAAGAGCAGTTAAACCACCTCGCGCCCATCTAATGTCACCACGAAGGCTTTTGGTGATTTGATCCGTCATTTCCTTACAACTTTCTGAATCTTTACAGGCTAAAACTAGCCTGTAATGGTTAGGTTTCTCTATGCAGTTCGAATCGTAGGCAACCCCGTACTCTCTATTTGTAAAGTATACCAAAGTAACTCTAAAAATTTCTTTAAGGTTGCGCTCTGAGTTAGTACTCAATTCACACAGCGTCGTTTCAATAATTTTTTGACTAGCAGGCAATGTGCTTTGCTTGCCTTGCTCACTCTGAACTAAAGTGAACAGATTTATAACCATTAAGAGAATCAGTTTCATGTGCTAACTTCCTTGTAATTTAGTTAAAATTGAAATCGCAAGACGATGTCAGCATTCTATCAATATCGATGGTTTTTTCCAGATCACCTATATCATTATACTTGCCAGTTTTATCGTTTGCATGAATGAGTTCGTGAAGAATGATCAAAGCACGATATTGGTCTATGCTGTATATACCCCCTAAACCTGCATCTGAACGCGCTTGAGGGCTTAAGTCCGCAAGCATTTGTGCAAGGTCGCGGCCATTTTCTTGGCCAGTAAACATACTTCCATTTTCGTTAAATGCTGTTTGACCTCCCGAAGTAGAAGCATTTTGCTTGTCGTTTTCAAACTTTTTTCCATCTGCTCTAGTATCGCTGATTGATACGTTATTTTTAAGATATTCTTCGACATTTAATCCTTTAAATAAATTTTGGCAAGCCAAGCCGCTGCCCTTAATAATGTTTTTAGCTTTGCTTATTCCGTTATTAAGTATCAATGCACTATTAGAAACGGATCCGCCCCCTCCTTCGGGTTCGTCGCCGCTAGAATCTTTTGTTTCTTCGTCAGGTTGACTTCCACCAGGAAAAGTTTGAGAAGTGCAGGTAGTTCTAATCCACCAGAAGTCGTTATAAAAGACTCGTGTGCTGGTGCAAGTCCAGATTACCCTGTCAAGCCCAGAAAAATCAATAAAGTTGATCGGATCATTACCAACGTAAGAAAAACGATTTAGTGTTTGTGGGAGCTTTTTGCTTGAAGCGGCGAGTCCAGCTGGATCAGGCTGCATAAACCTACCTCGCCCAAACTTGTAATGTCGCGCTTGCGCGAAGTCCAGCCCTGCCGCCGCATCCCGTTCGTACCCCGTAAACTTCCCGTTACTAATCGTAGTCCATTCCAGCAACGGATTCCCGTGCGGGTCGTATTCGCCTCGGAACATCACCACGCCGGTTGAGTTAGTCATCCTGCGCGGAGTCCCCAAATGATCGGTGTGCAGCCAATAGAACTGACCATCCGTAGCTTGTTGCGCGATTTCTTTCCCACCCGCCGTGACGTGTACGCGATTGACCGCGCCTGAGCCATTTAATTCAAACGCCGCCGCACCCAGCACCGCCGAGTTGACGTAATAAGTCGTAGCTCCGCTTTCGACCTTGCGCACGCGCTGCCCATCGCCATTGTAGCCATACGTGCCCAGCGCGCCGCCGTTGACCGAAGTCATGCGCCCGGCTCCATCATAGGCGTAAGTCTTCTGTCCGTCGTTGGTCAGATTTCCGGCGGCGTCGTAGGTGTGCGCCAGCGTCTGTCCGTTTTCGACGACGTTCTGGATGCCGTTGGTCAGCGGCGCACCGCTCGCATTGTTCGCCAAGTTAATCGTAGACATCACTTCGCCCGCGCCAATCGTCGGATTGAAGCGGTCTACGCGCTTGAGGTTGCCAAAGGGATCGTAATGATACCAACGCCCGAAGTTACCGCCTTGATTCAACTGAAAGTTCCCGGCAAAGGCCAACCGATTAAAGTTGTCATATTGGTACTCCATTGAGTAGTTCGCATCAGTATTATCGGTAATCTTGCGAATCCGGTTGTTATTGTGACTGTTCGCGTCGTAGTAGTTATACCCGTAACTCAACACGGGCGCATTCGGGTTGCTCACCGGAGCTACTTTCATTGACGTAGGCTGTTGCCGCTCGGCGCTGTAACCCATCTCTAACCGCAAGCCATTGCCGTAATCAAGTTGTTTGATCGCCCCCGTAGCACGGAAACTCGTGTTACTCAGCACATTGGTCGTCGCGTTCGGATCCGCGCCGATTAAGTTAGTACCTACGCCACTCAGCGCGCCCGTCGCTTTGTAAGCGTAATTCACTTTCTTGTTCCAGTTGGCCTGCCAGTTGCCGCCCACCAGATTATAGCTGGT
>JAYSVR010000239.1:0-2049 GCA_043718445.1 Acidobacteriota bacterium
AAAAAATCGGATGAGTTGGAAGGTTACTTCCTCGCCAGCCGCAGCCTGCCGTGGTGGGCGGTCGGCTTATCGGTCATGGCTACGCAGCTTTCTGCCATCACGCTGGTCAGCACGACGGGACAGGCTTATGCCGACGGGATGCGCTTCATTCAGTTTTATTTCGGCTTGCCGTTCGCGCTGATTATTTTGTGCGTAACCGTCGTGCCGTTCTTTTATCGGGCGAAAGTTTATACGGCGTATGAATATCTCGAACGCCGCTTCGACGCGAAGACACGCTCGCTCGCGAGCTTTTGCTTTTTGATTCAACGCGCGCTGGCCTGTGGCGCAGTCATCGCCGCGCCTGCGGTGGTGCTGTCAATCGTGCTGGGTTGGAGCGAGTGGCAAACGATTTTGTTGATGGGTTTGACGACGACGATTTATACGATGTTCGGCGGCGTGCAGGCCGTCGCGTGGACGGACGTGAAACAGATGGTCATCATCTTCATCGGCCTGTTCGTCGTGCTGTTCGTCATCGTCAACCAGTTTCCGGCAGGCGTCTCGATGAACGAAGCCCTATCGCTCGCAGGCGCAACGGGACGGCTGAAAACGATTGATACGAAATTCGATTTGAACGAGACGTATACGCTGTGGTCGGGCTTGATCGGCGGCATGTTTCTGGCGCTGGCCTATTTCGGTTGCGACCAAAGCCAGGTGCAACGCTTCCTCACGGCGAAGTCGGTTTCAGAAGGGCGCGTCTCATTGCTGATGAGCGCCTTCGTAAAAATTCCGATGCAGTTTCTGATCCTGTTCATCGGTGTGATGGTGTTCGTGTTTTATCAGTTCAATCAACCGCCAATTATTTTTAAGGCGGATGATCGGGCGAAGGTTGAACAACGCGCGGAATATCAAGCGTTGAATCAGGAATATGCGCAAGCGTTCAACGCTCGCAAAGATGCTGCTGTCGCCTTTGCCAGCGACGCCAACACAGAGGCGGGAAAGCAAACTTACCTCGCCGCCAACCAGACGATGGATGGCATTCGCACCCGCGCCATCACCTTTTGGAAGCAAGCCACCGGCAACACGAAATTCAACGACACCAATTATGTTTTTCCTTCGTTCATCACGACCTACGCGCCGCCCGGCGTAGTCGGCTTAATCATCGCGGCAATCTTTGCGGCGGCGATGAGCACCATCTCGGCGGAACTGGCTTCGCTCTCGACCGCGACGGTGATGGATTTTTACAAGCGGCATTACCGCAAAGAAGCCACTGACAAGCATTACTTGAAAGTCTCGAAATTCGTCACCGGCGGTTGGGGCATCTTCGCTTGCATCGTCGCGCTCAACGCCACCAAGCTCGGTTCGCTCATCGAAGTCGTCAACAAATTCGGCTCTTATTTTTACGGCTCGCTGCTGGGCGTATTCGTCCTCGCCATCGGGACGAAACGCGCGACCAGCAACGGCGCGTTTTATGGCTTGATGGCGGGCGTAGCGGCGGTCTTCGCGTGGGACCGATTCAAGCCGATAAGTTTCCTGTGGTATAACCTGATTGGCTGCGTCGTCGTGGTCGCGGTCGGAATGTTGATTAGTTTGGCTGAGAGGAAAGAGAGGTAAATTATGAGTTCAATATCGGTAGCAATTCAGGAAAAGGTAGAGCGGCTTTCGCCGCTACGGCAAAACGAGTTGATTGACTTCGTTGAGTTTTTACTGAGCAAGGAAAGCGCCACTACGCCCGCCGCTCGCCGCGAATTGGCGTTTGATTGGGTTATTGATTCTGAAGACGAACCACTTCCCGATTCGGCTGTCGTGAATAAATTCATGCAAGCAGCGGACGCGCCATACTCGCGCGGACTGACATTCGATTGGTGCGCCGACCCGGATGATCCGCCTGCCGAAATGACTTCGGTCGAGATGCAGCACGAAGTCTTGGAATGGATGGCGCAAAAGACAGAGGAAGATTTTACCAGCCATGAAACTATTGCTTGACGCCAATATTTTTCTCGAAGCCATCCATAACCAGCCGCAGGCGGTGAGTGCGCGACTGCTTTTGAATGATAAGCGACACGAACTTTA
>JAYSVR010000240.1:0-2047 GCA_043718445.1 Acidobacteriota bacterium
ATCGTGAATCGAAAAGTCCACGCCCGCCGCAATGACGCAGGCGACGAAGTGCATCATCAGATTCGTCGAACCGCCCGTCGTCGAATGAATGCGGACGGCGTTTTCTACGTTGCGTTTGACCAGCGTGCTGACTGAGAAATCAGGGTCGTTGCAAATCGTGAAGAGAGCGTCCACGGCTTGATTGACCTGTTCCTGATTGGGCGGAGCGGTGAGCAGTTCGAGCGCAGGGTGAACCATGCCGAAGCCCGCCATCAAGTGCCGTGACGAATTGCCCGTACCGTTAAACGCGCAGATTCCGCCTTTGCTGTCACAGGTGTGTACGGCCAATTGTTTTTCGATGTCTTTGTGTTGCGCGGGCGCGAGCAAGCCCGCCGTGACGGCGCGCGACAATACGCCTTGAAAGGCCTGATTCGTAGTGCATTGCAACACATACGCCAACGCATCGCGTAAGTCGTTGGCAATGGCAGATTGGTTTTCGCGTTCGGCTTTGACGGCGAGTGCTTCGATTTCTTCGCGCAATGCGGCGGGAACTTCGCCGCCTTTCAAAACATGCGAAGGCGCGAAGGTGGCGAATACGTGCGCGTCGCCGCGCGCTTGCCGCGTGACATCCAATGCCGCGAGTGCAGCCAGTGCCGCCGTCGGTTGCTTATCGCAACCCTGAATGACGAAGGCTCCGTGATAACACTGGGCTTCCATCTGGTTGACGATCATCGCGGTCATCACGTTGCGCGATTCGAGCGAATAGGACATGCCCACATTCGATTGCGCCGTACCGTCGCACAGCACCGGCGTCGAGAACGCGAAGGGTACGCCGCCGTTTTGCCAGATTCTGACCGCTGCGTGCGCAGTGGTTTGGTAATCCATGATGTGCGCCGGATGATCGGGCGAACCGCCGATGATGGCGATGCGCGGCGCGTTGTTATCAAGTCGGTCTACGATCTCGGTGAGCGAATAATTCAGGTCGCGCAGGTTTAACAGCAATTTGGCGCGGTCGAGAATGCCAGCGACGCAAATGGGTTCGTTGGCTTTGCCCTGAACTTCGCGTTGATAGGGGTTGTCGCCGCGTGTGATGCGAATGAGTTCTGCCATAAAAATGAATCCTCCTGAAGTGGTAAGGCGATTAAAGTTGAATGGCGGCAAGCTAGCAGCGACTTTCTGAAATGGCAATGAATCCAGTTGGGGTGGGCATCTGAAAGAGTTATGGCTGCAAGCTGAGAATTTTATGAAACTGCCCGCTGCCTCAAGCCGTCTATTCGTGGCAGTGCTTAAGGCTCGTGCAAGATTCCCTGTGGGCCATTAAGCGATTAAGACACGCAATCAAATTTGGACGGAGAAGGATTTTTTTTCGGAGACTACGAATTATGACTGAGCGAAAGAGTACGACTCACCACACGCAATCATTTCATCAGGTGTTCAAACTGGTCTTGGCGCTATTGGTTTTGAGCGCCCCGGTATGGGCGCAAAATTCCACCTTACGCGGCAATGTCGCAGACGAACTGGATGCCGTGATTCCGGGCGCTTTGGTTACGTTGACCGATGACAAGGGCAAAGAGCGCACCGCGACCACCGATGCGGCGGGCAATTTCGTCTTCAACAACGTCGCCCCCGGCACTTATGCCGTGATCAGTTCATTCACGGGTTTCAACGCAAGCCTGATGAAGGATGTGAAAGTGCCTACGCCTTCGCCGCTCAAGCTCAGGCTGACGGTCGCACTGGCTGAACAATCCATCACCACCAGCCTCAACGAAGCCGCCAACAACGTCGAACCCGATCAAAACATGACGGCGACGGTGCTGGGTCAGGAATTCATTCAAAACCTGCCTGATAACGAAGAAGACTTGCGCAATTACCTGCAAGCCATCGCCGGGCCGGGCGCGGGCAATGGGCAAGGCGCACAAATCATCGTGGACGGTTTTCAAAACACCGGACGGTTGCCTCCGAAAGAAGCAATCATGTCCATCCGCATCAACCAGAATCCCTATTCGCCGGAATTTTCGAGCAATGGTTTTGGGCGGATGGAAATCATCACGCGGCCCGGTTACGGCGA
>JAYSVR010000025.1:0-2878 GCA_043718445.1 Acidobacteriota bacterium
TTTTGCCTTTTGCCTTTTGCCTTTTGCCTTTTGCCTTTTGCCTTTTGCCTTTTGCCTTTTGCCTTTTGCCTTTTGCCTTTTGCCTTTTCTGCTTCCTCAAAGTGGAAGCAATACTTCCACAGTGGTGCCGCGTCCTTCTTCGCTTTCGACTTCGATAAGACCGCCGTGTTTCTTGATGATTTCGTGCGTAATCATCATGCCTAAGCCCGTGCCGTGTTGTTTGGTCGTATAAAACGCTTCGAATACGCGGCGCTTGGTTTCGGCGGACATGCCGCTGCCGCGATCGGTCACGCTGACGATCAACGCGCCGCGTTCGGCTTTGAATCCGTTCGTCAGTGCGCGGGCGTTGACGGCGCGCGTTGCCAGCGTAACTTCGCTGCCTGACGGCGAGGCTTCAATCGCGTTCATCAAGAGGTTGAGAAAGACTTTGCGCAATTGCACCGGATCGAATTCGCCGCACAATGGTTTCGTGGCGTAAGCGCGTTTGACCTGAATTTGCGTGCGCTGCAAGCGTTCGCGCGCGAGTTCGATCACTTCGTCTAGCAAGCCGTTCAGTTCGGTCGCCTTGCGTTCGGGGTCGCGCGGACGCGAGAGGTAACGCAAGTCCAGCACGATGGTCGAGAGGTGTTCGAGCGAACGCTTGAGCCGTTTTACCGTTTCGCGCGCATCGTTTAACGCAGGCGCATCCGGCGGAAGCTGCATATCCAGCAAGTCTGTGTTGAGCTTGATCGAACCCAGCGGATTATAAATTTCGTGGCCGACCTGCGCCGTCAATTGCCCGATGCGACTGAGCGCGCGATTGCGTTCGGCTTCTTCGCGGTTGCGTTCGATCTCGGTCACGTCGGTCAGCACGATGACCGAACCGCGCTCTTCTCCGCTCACTTTGCGCGGCGTGATTTCAAGATCGAACAACCGCGTATCGCCCGCCGCGCCATCCGGTTTGATTTCTAACCGCTCGGCGGCGCGTACGTGCGCAACCGACGTGAGCGACATACGTTCACTCGCTTTTTCAATCGCTTGTCGCAGCGCGGGCAAGCCCGCGAGCAGGGTACGATAATCCTGATGCAAGCATTCGCGTTGCGTGAAGTGAAAGTCTTTCTCAAACGTAGGGTTCACCGAAAACACCGCGCCTTGTTCATTGATCGCCAACACTCCGTCGCGCAAGCTGTTCAACACTGAGGTCGTTAATCCGCCCGCTTCCTGCGCCTCGTTTTCGGCTTTGCGAATCTGTTTGATCTGCGTGGTCACGACCAGATAGGTCGCCAACGTGACTAGCACGCCCAGCAAGGCCGTCCAAAACATTCTGGTACGACTCGCGGCGGCGGCGGCAGATTGTTGCGAACTCACGTCAGCCAGCAGGTTTTTGCGTCCGTCCTCAAGTTGTTTTTCCCACGCCTGCGTCGCCTTCAGTAAAAAATTTTGTGCGCCGAGAAACTGCGTTTCGATGAACGACTGCCGCGTCGCACGGTCGGTGATCTTCTCTTTTTCGAGCGTCGCATCCACTTCGGCATCGTGCGGCGTGACGATTTCACGCGGGACATAATTTTTGTCGTCTTTGACTTCGGCACTGACGCGCTCGCGAAATTGTTCCAGGTAACCCGTGAACGTTGGTTGGCCTTTGAGTAGCGCATCAATGAGTCGGCGTTCCTCTTCGGTCAATTCTGTGCTGCGCCCGTCCCTGACTTTTTGCGTCTTGTCGAATTCGTCACTCAGCCGTTGCATGGCCGAGTTAAAGCGCGTGTTGTAAGAAACCATCATCAACCGCAAATTTTCACGGGCGGTGCGATAGGTGCGCGCTTCGGCCAAACTGTTTTCTACGGCGGAACGCAACGCCGAAGCCTGTTGCACCCGCAAGCCATACCCATCGGCTTGTGATTGCGCGCGGCGGCTCAACTCTTCCAACTGATTCGCGCCATAACTTCCCAAATTTACGATCAGTCCGATCAGAAACAGAAAGGCTAAGGTCAACGTGCCGTAAACCACGCGCGTGTTGAATTTCGTCAACCGCAAAAGCTGTTGGGCCAATCGGGTAAAAGTCATTTCTTCTTTCGTTTGTGCGCGTAAAGCCGCGCATCCGCTGTGGCAACGACCGCCTGAGGCTCGCTTACTTCGTCCGGCAAGGTGGCGCATCCCCAACTGAAACCGTAAGCGCAACCAGCCGCCGCCATTTTTTCTTTCAGTCTTAACATCACGCCCTCAACCGCTGGTTCCCTTGTCTCAGGCAACAGCACCGCGAACTCATCGCCGCCATAACGAAACGCCTGATCGCTTTGCCGCAACGTGTCTTTCAATAACTGCGCGAACTGTTGCAAGGCAAGGTCTCCGGCGGCGTGTCCGTGTGTGTCGTTGATTTGCTTGAATCCGTCGAGATCAATCAACGCCACGGTCAGCACGCGACCATAGCGCAAAGCCCGCGCGCTTTCAGCCGCGAGATGATGCTCGAAAGCCGCGCGATTGCCCAGTTGCGTGAGCGCGTCGCGTTGCGCTTCGGCGGCATACAAGGCTTTCAACTCCGCCGCATAAGCCGTGAGTGCGATAGATAATTGCTCTGCTGGCAAACCCGCAACTAGCTCCTTCACGGGTTTGTTTTCGCCTGCCCAACGGCGTCCCAATTCTTGCGGATCATCACTTGTTGCCATATTTGTTTTGCGCCAGTTCGATCAATATAGTCCGTAACAATCGCAAGTTGTTCAACCTTGTAAAAATCAGGCCTTAAAAAATCAGGCATCACTATGAATCAAACTTTTGACGTAGCCATCATCGGCGCAGGCGTGTTCGGCACGTGGACGGCTTTTCAGTTAAATCAGGCGGGCTTGCGCGTCGCGCTCGTTGACGCTTACGGCGCAGGCAACAGCCGTTCGAGTTCGGGCGACGAGTC
>JAYSVR010000241.1:0-2047 GCA_043718445.1 Acidobacteriota bacterium
ATCGAAATCAATGGCTGGCAATTGATGGTGTGCTGGCTGATCAGGCTTTGCGATCACTGGTTTGCTTCGAAAGTTGAACAAACTCGAATAGGAAAATAAGCGCCAGTGTTTGAACTGTGGCTTTGAAAGGCTCTCTGTTAAAAAACTGTACGGAGCCGTATGCAACCAACCATAAAAATGCAGCGACAGGAAGATGAGTCGTCAACAACGTCGTCGCCGGTTGGCGGCTCATAAACCAAAAGCAAAAAACGATAGCACTGGTGATGACACCCAAAGCTATTGACCAGCCGGTAATCGGGGTAAGTCGGTGAACTAAGAAGCCGCAGAAAAACGCCAGCAATAAAACGAGAAATCCATCTAACAAGTCAGGTCGTTTGGGTGGCGTACGCTCAGTCATACCTTTAATCCCAATTGCGGCGGCGGATGGATTGCCAGCCCGTGGCGCTGAACCATTCAGTAGCAACCATCACAATAATGCGAATCAGGGTGGCTCCGCCCGCGATCATCAGCCATACCATAATTTGCCAGTAAAAAGGGTAATGCGAGAACCAGCGCAACACGACACAAAACGCGGCGAGGCCGAAGATCAGATATTGCAGGGCGGAGAGAATTTCGCGGATGGTATGAGTCATATTTTTGAAATCCTGTGCGGCTACCTTTCAGCCGCCGCACCGTGACGCGAAGCATAGGCGCTCGCCGCACCTGTGGGCAAGCCCACAATTTGTGAGGCTTGTGAGCCAAAAGGCATGCCGGTAAGCTACGCCGCGCGTGAAAAACGTCTGACCTGATTTTCTATCAACCATCTTCAAGGGAGAGTGCTTATGCTGCGTCGTTGTGTCCCGCCCAATTTATCGTTCGTTTTATTGCTGGCTTTATCGGCTGGCTTGTTATGGATGGCGGCTTGTTCCGTCGCGCCTAATCCGACTGTCGGCAATTCAACTGCGAATCTCGCACTGACGGCGGAAGGCGCTGAGAAGTTTCTGGCGGATGCCGAAAAACAGTATTCCGACACCGCGATCAAACTGAGCCGCGCCAGTTGGGTCAAGAGCAATTTCATCACCGACGACACCGAAGCCATCGAAGCCCAACACAACGAGGAATTCATCAAGCTCGGCACCGACCTCGCCGAAGCCGCGCGCAAATTCGATGGCGTGAACGTTTCGCCCGATGCGGCGCGCAAGCTGAAGCTGCTCAAACTTTCGTTGACGATGCCCGCGCCCAACGATGAAAAGAAACGCGAAGAACTGACCAAAGTCGCCGCTTCGATGGAAGGCGATTACGGCAAGGGCAAGTATTGTCCCGACGGAGCTTCATCTGAGAATGGCAAAAAGTGTTTAAGCCTCGGCGATCTCGAAAAGATTCTCGCCGAAAGCCGCAATCCCGCAGAACTCAAGCAAGCCTGGCTGGGCTGGCACAGCGTATCGCCCAAGTATCGCCAGCGTTATGCGCGCTTCGTCGAACTCGCCAACGAAGGCGCGAAAGGCATGGGTTTCAAAGACGTAGGCGCAATGTGGCGGACGAATTACGACATGGAGCCAGATGCTTTTGCCGCCGAGATGGAACGGCTGTGGATTCAGGTCAAGCCGCTTTACGATTCGTTGCACACTTACACCCGCACGAAGCTGCGGCAGAAATACGGCGAGGCTGTGCCTGCGACGGGGCCGATCCCTGCGCACTTGCTCGGTAATATGTGGGCGCAACAGTGGGGCAATATCTATGACATCGTGAAGCCCGCGAGTTCGGCGCAAACCTATGACCTGACGAAAATCCTGCAAACGCGCAAGACTGACGCGAAACAGATGGTCAGATACGGCCAAGGCTTTTTCACTTCGCTGGGTTTCGGCGCGCTGCCTGAAACGTTCTGGCAGCGGTCGCTTTTCACCAAGCCGCAAGACCGCGATGTCGTATGCCACGCCAGCGCCTGGGACATAGACAACCAGCACGACGTACGCATCAAGATGTGCATCAACATCAACGACGAAGACTTCACGACGATTCATCACGAGTTGGGGCACAACTACTATCAGATGGCTTACGCGCCGCAACC
>JAYSVR010000242.1:0-5848 GCA_043718445.1 Acidobacteriota bacterium
AGAAAAAGCAGATTTGGATACGACCAAAAAAATTGAAGAGGGAACTCCGCACTCCGCACTCCGCACTCCGCACTCTTCCTCTTTGGCTCGTTCCGCCACTGTGGTGAGCATTGCGACGATGGGCAGCCGCATTCTCGGCTTGGTACGCGAACAAGTCTTCGCTGCATTTTTCGGTACAGGATTGGCGAGCGCCGCCTTTGCCGTCGCGTTTCGCATTCCTAATATGTTGCGCGACCTGTTTGCCGAGGGCGCATTGTCAGCCGCGTTCGTGACGACCTTCACGCAAACCTTGACTCAGAAAGGCGAGAAAGAAGCGTGGCGTTTGGCGAACCTCG
Source organism: Acidobacteriota bacterium (assembly GCA_043718445.1). Lineage (GTDB taxonomy): Bacteria > Acidobacteriota > Blastocatellia > RBC074 > RBC074 > JACPYM01. The sequence goes on from JAYSVR010000242.1 coordinate 336, forward strand.
TCAACAACGGCTTGATTGTCGTGCTGACGGTCGTGACATTGTTGGGAATGGTTTTCGCGCCGCAGATCGTGAACCTGTTGGTTGGTACGAATGAATTGCCGGGCGGGGAAGCTGAACGTGCGCAAATGATCGCGCTGGCGATTACGATGACGCGCATCCTGTTGCCGTTTTTGATGATGGTTTCGTTGGCAGCGGTGGCGATGGGCGTGCTGAATACGAAAGGTTATTACGCGATTCCGGCGTCGGCTTCGACGATGTTTAACGTAGGCTCGATCTTCGGCGGCTTGTTGTGCGCTTATGCTTTCGCGCCGGAATACATCACCGAGATTGCGAGCGCGTTGTGGTATCAGCGCGCGGCGACGAGCGATCAATCGGGCGCGGTCAAAGCGATTGTCGGGATGGCGGTCGGTACGTTGATTGGCGGGGTGTTGCAATGGCTGATTCAAGTGCCGAGCTTACGCGCGGTGGGCTATCGCTGGCGCGGCGAAGTCAGTTTCACTGATCCGGGCTTGCGGCAAGTGTTGGGTTTGATGGCTCCGGCGATTGTGGGCGCGGCGGCGTTGCAGGTGAACTTAGTTGTGAGTACGAACTTCGCTACGAGTTTGGGCAACGAACCGGTGAACTGGTTGCAGTTCGCCTTTCGGCTGATCTATTTGCCCATCGGCATCTTTGGCGTAGCGATTTCAACCGCGACTTTGCCGATCACTTCGCGCGCGGCGGCGTTGGCTGACTTGACTGAATTCAGAACTGCGCTGGGCAAAGCCTTGCGGTTGATGTTTGTGCTGACGATTCCTTCGGCGGTGGGTTTGGTTGTGTTGAGCCGTCCGATCATTGCGTTGATTTACGAACGCGGAAAGTTCACCGCTTTCGACACTGAACAAACGGCGCAAGCCTTGAGCTATTACGCTTTGGGGCTGGTGGCTTATTCGACGGTGCGCGTATTGACGCCTTCGTTTTATGCGCTGAAAGAAACGCGCGTGCCGATGATTGCCAGTCTGGTTTCTATCGTGACGAATCTCATCGTGAGTTGGTTTTCGGTCAAGGTGTTTAACTTCGGCCATCGCGGACTGGCTTTATCGGTGGCATCGGTGGCTGTCATCAATTCCGTGCTGCTGTTTATGTTCCTCTATCGCCGCGTCGGTGCCTTGGTCGGAGCCAACTTGCGCGAAACATTCAGCAAGGTTTTAGCGGCTTCGTTATTGATGGGGCTGGTGTGCGGACTGGTGAACTGGCAAATGCACAAGTGGCTGGGCGGCGAAAAATTTGGCGCGCTCTTGCTGACGGTGATGCTGTCGGTGAGTGTCGGCGTCGTAACGTTTTATGCGGCGGCGCGGCTGTTTCAGATAGATGAGTTGCGCGTACTCACCAACATCGTCAAGCGCAAGCTGGGTAAACGTGCCGCGTAACGCGGCGCTCAAAAAGAAAAGGGGCCAAGGAATTTGTTCAAATTCCTTGGCCCCTTTTCTTTTGTCGCTTTCAAATAATGCGGGCGATTAGCGTTGTTGGTTTTGACTGTTGCCGCCTAAACGCGGGAAGTCCATCACAGTGGAAGCCGGAGCGAGTTGCGGGTTGCTGCCGGGTTTGAAGTACTTATACGAAATCGAGCGATAGACGCGCCCGGCAATATCGGCGGCACGTTTGCCCGCTTCGGTCGAACCCGTAGTGATGACGGTGACGACGAGGCGCGGATTTTCTACGCTGGAAAACGATGTGAACAGGCCGAGTTTGTCGGTGCTGCCTGTGCAGGTCCCGGTTTTGCCCGCGACCTGGCTTAACGGATCGTTCGCCAGTTTAGCCGTACCGTAATTCACCGCGCCGATCATGCCAGCCATCATGCGCAAGCGGTCTTCGGGCGACATTTCGATGCGGCGTTTCAGTTGCGGACGGAAGTTGATTTGTTCTTCCGCCGAACGCGGAACGCGCGGGACATACAGGTTGCCGCCGTTGGCGATGGCCGAGGCAAACGTAGAAAGTTGAATCGCCGTCACGCCGAATCCGTCGCCGTGGCTGGGCATCAGCGAGGTGACTTCTTCGGGGATAAAGCCGGGGTTTTCGCCAGGGTAATTGACACCCGTCAGTTCGCCAAAGCCGTAGTTGCTGGCATAGCGCATCATTCCTTCAAAGCCTACGCGCCGACCCAACACCTGAAAGAAAGGATTGTCAGAACGCGCCAACGCATCAGTCAGATTCATCGAATAACGCGCCGTGATAGGCACGTCGAGATTCGGGTCGAACACGCCTTCGTGCAAAGCCGCCAAACCTGAAATCAGTTTCACCGTCGAACAGGGCTTGACCGGCGAACCCAGCGCCATCTGTTGATTGACGATGGTGAAAATGCGTCCGTTGTTCGGGTCCATCACGACGACCGTACCGGCTTTGCCGCCGAGGGCTTCGATGGCGGCGCGACGGATTTCGAGGTCTTCGCCCGTGCTGTTGTCTTTGAGTACGTTGGTCGAGGCGATGTTGCGCAAGCCTTCGTCGCGGGCGCGAATGGCGCGCAGTTGAGCTTCATAAATGGCTTGGCGGCGACGGCGTTCAGCGGCGGCCAGCGCGGCGCGATAAGACCCGACTTTCTTGCGTTCCTCTTTGGTCAGCTTGCCTTTTTTGCGCAACAGCGCCTGCATGTCTTTAGCATTCGCTTTGGTGCTGGCTTTGACTTCAGCGCGACTGACGCGCTTGTTCGGGCTGGTTTTTTTACTGCTCTTGGATTGTGTTTTAACCGCAGGTTTTTTGCGCGACTTGGCCGTCGCCACAAGCGGCTGGCACGTCAATAGCAACGTGCAAACGAAAAGAAACAAAACGTGCGCTATGGGGGCGCGCAGATATTTCAGCATTGCTAAACCCTTTCTTTCTTCTGAACAGCTTCTCAACAGCCTGGGGGGCTTTGCTGTCAGGCAACGATTATCGGTGGACAAGCTAGGCGCAGCGTCAAAAGGTGACGGTTGGCCCTGAAAAAGCGCGATGGGTATAGGCGCTTTAGGCGAAAATTCGACAGATTGAACTTTATCTTTACTTACCTTGGGCATATCACGAGGCCGCGTGGAAACTGCTTGCGAGCCTCGTACGTTGCGTTGCGCCGTCTGATTAATCAGGTAGCAATTGGGGAATACAACCAACGTGGAGAGAGCGAACTGCATTGTGTCTACCTCATCTGCGAGAACTTGCTCACAAAAACTACACAGAAAGTTTTACATTCTGTATCAACATGTGACGAGCAAGGGGGCTGACACGAGCGGCACTCTAGCAGACCAATTGCCTGCCTTCAACACAAGATTAAGAAAACCCATTGCATGTCGGGTAAAGCGCCTAACAGGAAAGAAAAAGTGTAAAAACTTCGCTTCGCCAACTTTATCCTTTGACGAAATCAAATTTCGCGTGTAGTAATGCAGTGCCAAATAAGCAAAGGTTTATCGGTAATGAAATAAGAAAATTCGCACACCTTCTTGGTAAGCAGAATCACTAGCATAGCTAAACCTAGCTAACGTCCCCAAAAAAATTAGTGCTGGCTCATCGCAAGAGCATCGGGAAGCGAGTCCCCACCATTCCCCTTCGCATCTATTTCTGCGATGCGGCACGAATAACTAAACAGACCAATTTCAGGGGCCTGACAGCCTGAACATTAAACAACGCACGGTACAAGTGTTGCATCAGAGCGCCGCGTTAGGAAACAAAAGCAGTACGGGTTTTTGACTTCGGTGCAGGTGAAAGGATACGGTGATGAAGAAAACTGGAGAGAACATGCTGACTACCAATAACAACGTTGAAGAAATGGTTGCAGTGAGTGCGGCGATTGAAACCGCTTTACCGGCAGAACCGCCACTGCCCCAACCGCCCCAACCGTTAATGCAGGAGAAGGTCAATTCGCTGATTCACGAACACCTCACCGATATGTGGTTGCTGGTGACGGGCGAAGACGTGAAAGCCACTCCGCTGGCGAGCAAGGAATATAACGGTCGTCCGTTTGCCTATCTCTGTGACGGGCAAATGCGTCTGCTGACAGGGCGCGGTTACACGCTCGACGCGCTCCGCGCGGTAGGCATCGAGATGTCCTAAACGAACCGACGAAGTAAAAACGACAAAAGGGCTGTGTAGCTTTTACCGCTATGCAGCCCTTTTACTTTTTGGTACTCAACCTTTTTAGTTGAGTCGTCCGCCGCCCCAGTCATCGAAATCGCGCCGTTTGTTAGGCCGATCCTGCGGGGCTTGCGTATATTTGGCTCCGCCGCGCTCTTCGTTGCGGGCGAGTTTCTTTTGCGCGTAAAGACCTTCCAGCAACAACTCGCAAGCGCCGACCAGTGTGCCAGGCTGTTCGTCTTCGAGCATCGTACTGCGCGCGGCGTCGAGCAAGCCCTTCACTTTTTTGAGTTCAGCCAGCGCCGTTTCATCCGCCATCATTTCGTTCAGCACCAGATTGCGGTTGTGGTTGAAATGATCCAGCACTTGTCGCACGTCAATGCCGCCATAACGTTCGCCGAAAACTTCGCCGCAAGCCTTGCGGATGAGTTCGCGCGCGATGCGTTCAGCGCCGAGTTGTTCGCCTTCGTATTCGAGTTCGAGCTTGCCGGTGATGGCGGCTAATGCGGCGTAAACGTCGCTGACGCGCGGCGTCGCCAGCTTTTCATCGTTCGCCAGCGCACGGCGTTCAGCGTTGGAAATAGTCGTTTCGAGCAAGCTGATGGGCAAGCGTTGGCTCACGCCTGAACGTTTATCAATGCGTTTGTCGTTGCGCGCGACAAAGGCGACTTGTTCGACGATTTCGCGGATGGCGGCGGGAATGTGAACTTCTATGTTATCGCGTTCCGTCCACGCTTCGGCACGCGTGATGGCGATGCCTTGGGCGAGTGAGGCCGGGTAGTGCGTTTGAATCTCAGCGCCGATGCGGTCTTTAAGCGGCGTGATGATCTTGCCGCGCGCCGTGTAATCTTCGGGGTTGGCCGAAAACACCAGCACCACATCAAGCGGCAACCGAATCGGGTAGCCCTTAATTTGCACGTCGCCTTCTTGCAGGATGTTGAACAATCCGACTTGAATCTTGCCCGCGAGGTCGGGCAGTTCGTTGATGGCGAAGATGCCGCGATTGGCGCGCGGCAACAGGCCGTAATGAATCGTCAATTCGTCTGAGAGCAGGTGGCCGCCGCGCGCGGCTTTGATGGGGTCTACGTCGCCGATGATGTCGGCGATGGATACATCCGGCGTAGCGAGTTTTTCGACATACCGCGCGTCGCGTCCTACCCACGCAATCGGCGTGTCGTCGCCGTGTTCGGCAATTTGTTGTCTGCCGTAAGCACTCAACGGCGCGAGCGGATCGTCGTTGATTTCAGAACCCGCGATGATCGGAATCGCCTCGTCGAGCAGGCTGGTGAGCGCACGCAAAATGCGGCTCTTGGCTTGTCCGCGCAAGCCGAGCAGGATGAAATTCTGTCGCGCCAGCAGTGCGTTGATGACTTGCGGGATGACGGAATCTTCATAACCGACGATGCCGGGAAAGAGCGGTTCGTCCGCTTTGAGTTTGC
>JAYSVR010000243.1:0-5847 GCA_043718445.1 Acidobacteriota bacterium
GGCATCTTGTTCCTGCCTGAAGGGAACAAGATGCCATCTTGTTCCACCGCGCTGACCGCCCTGCAACAATTGCTGGATGAGCTTTTCACCAATGCCCCGCAAGCTAAGTTGTATTCAGCGCCACCACTGGCTGAACTGCGCGAAGTGACCGGCGACGAAACGCTAGCTGTCACACTGTCGCCCATTCCGTTGCACCACTTGCACGCGCAACCTGCTACGGCCTTTCCCACTGTCAATGCAGCCGCCGAGGCCTATTTCAGCCTGCTCGCGGCGCGGCGCGCATTCGCGGGCTTGCGGCAACAATGCCAAACGCATTTGCAAACGCGGCTCAAGAAACAGCGCAACTTGCTCACGAACCTTGAACGTGAGCAAGCCGCTTGCGCGCGCGGCGCACAACATCAACGCTTCGGCGAATTGCTGCTCGCCAACGCGCATCAGGCGTTAAAAGAAAACGACACTTTTCTCGTCACCGACTATTACGACGAAGCGCAAGCGACGCTTGAGATCGCCGCGCTGCAAACGGCGACGGTGAAAGAATGCGCCGAACGTTATTTCAAACTCGCCCGCAAAGCGCGTCACGGCATTCAAAGTCTGGCAACGCGGATGCCGCAAATTCAAACCGAAATCACCCAACTCGAAAGCTCACTCAAGCTGCTGCCGCAACATACGCGACTCGATGATCTGACAGCCTTTGCCGCGCACATCGGTTTGCGCAGACAGCCCAAACCCGTTGCCGCCGCGCATAAACCCGCCAAAGCCAAAGCACCCAAGCTCACCGGCTTACGTCGTTATCTGTCATCTGACGGATTTGAAATCCTCGTCGGACGCACCAACACCGACAACGACCGTCTCACCCTGCGCGTAGCCAAATCGCACGACCTATGGTTTCACGCCGCCGATTACCCCGGCTCGCACGTCATCCTGCGCAATCCGTCGCGCAAACCAGTGCCGCCGACTTCTCTCACCGAAGCCGCGCAACTTGCCGCCAAGTTTTCGCAAGCCCGCACCGAAGCCCGCATCGGCGTGAACTATTGCGAAAAGAAATTCGTCACCAAACCCAAAGGCTTCGCGCCCGGCCAAGTGCGCGTGAGTACGTTTAAGACGGTGTTGGTCGAACCAAAAGAAGCAGGCGAGCGAATGATGGAATAAACACACTCGCCCGCCTTTTTCACTGCTCGTAACGCCCAACTATTCAACGTCGTACTGTTTCATCGGCGCGCCCTGCAAATACTTATCGAACCAGTTCACGATGTGTTGCAGCCGTTCGACGCGATGCCACGGAGCGCCCGAACGCGAGAGTTCATGCGACTCTCCGGGGAAGCGCACCATCACCGTCGGAATCTTGCGATACTTCAACGCACGAAACATTTGCTCGCCGCCTTCATTCGCGGGCGTGCGCCAGTCTGCTTCGCCTTCGATAAACATCATCGGCGTGGTCACTTTGCCTATGTTGGTGATAGGCGAACGACGCACAAAGTCCTGCGGGTCTTCCCACGGCGCGGCCTTAAACCACGTCGGCTGAAACAAAGTGAAATCAGCCGTATACCAAAAGCCCGCCCAATCGCTGATTGAACGTTGCGAGACAGCGGCTTTGAAACGATTGGTTTGGCCTACGGCCCAATTGGTCAGCACGCCGCCGCCGCTGCCGCCCGTGACGCCGAGCTTTTCAGCGTCAACGTAACCGCGCTTCAACACTTCGTCTACGCCCAGCATCAGGTCTTTGTGATCGTCGCCGGGGTAGTTGTATTGAATCACGTTGCCGAAATCCTGCCCATAACTCGTCGAGCCGCGCGGGTTCGTATAAAGCACGACGTAACCCTTCGCCGCCATCCACTGAAACTCGTGCGTGAACGTGAAGCCGTAAGCCGCATGCGGCCCGCCGTGAATTTCCAAGATGAACGGATACTTTTTCGTCGCGTCAAAATTGGGTGGCTTTTGAATCCAACCTTGAATCTTCTTGCCGTCAAAGCTGGTGTACCAAATCTCTTCGGGATGCGTGAGGTTGAGTTGCGCGAACATATCTTTGTTGATGTCGGTCAATTGCGTGAGCTTGCCCGTAGCGACATCCAGCAAAAACAGATCGTGAACGTTGACCGAAGTCGAAATCAACACAACGAGTTTCGACGCATTGGGCGTGGCGCTAAATGATTGAATCGCATGATCGCCCGTCGTGAGCGGCGTAACTTTCCCCGTAGCGATGTCAATGCGTTTGAGATTGGCGCGTCCTTGTTCGGCGGTATTGACGATGAGGGTTTTGTCGTCGCTGCTCCACAACACGCCGCCGCCGCCGCCGCCGCGCGGAGCCGATTGATCGCCGCCGATGCCGCCGCCGATGTCGAAATCAAATCCGTCAGTCAAGTTTTTCGTCGTAGCCCAATCACTCACAAAGAGATCAGGCTGCTTGTAAGAAAGCACGGGCGTTTGCGCGAGCGAACCGCCAAAGGCAATGCGCTTGCCGTCGTGGCTGAATTCAAAGCCGCGCATGCCGCCGTCGAAGCTCAACGCTTTCTTTTCGTCGCCGCCGTTCAAATCAATCGAATAAACGTCGGAGCGCGGCTGTTCGTAATAAGCCTCGGCCACGCGGCGCGATGCGAAATACAACCGCGTACCGTCAGGCGACCATTGCACAGCGCCTTCGTTCCAATTCCCTTTCGTGAGTTGCTTGGCCTTGCTTCCACCGGCGACGGCAATCGTCCAGATATGTGAATGCGTTTTCGGATTCAAGTAACCAGGGCCGTTTGAACGATAGACGGCTTTGTTGATGACGCGCACATCGCTAACTCGTTCGGGCTTCTCGCCGCTTTCCGTCACAGGCTTGTCTTCTTCCGAGCTGGTAAACGCAATCGTCTTGCCATCGGGCGACCACTCGAATGCGCCCGCACCTTTAGTCATTTCGGTGAGCGGCTGCGCTTCGCCGCCGTCGAGCGACATCAAGTAAATCTGTATCGGTTGCGGCTTGCTGTCTTTCGTCGCCACTCGCAAAAACGCCAGCGTCTTGCCATCCGGCGACCAACGCGGCGTACCGTCCAACGGCCCGGCAGTCAGTTGCCGCGCCGCGCCTCCGTTGGTTGAAACCATCCACAACGATTGTTCATAACGATCCGTTTTCTGATTCACCCAGACTTTTACGAAAACGACGCGCGAGCCATCAGGCGAGATTTGCGGATCGGCGATCCAGTTGAATTTGAATAAATCCGTTTCGGTGATGCCGCGTTTGGTTTGACTGAAAACCGACGCAGACAAAGTCATCATGACGACCGACACCAACAGGCTCGCACAGCGGCGGCGTAAACATGCTTTCATGGCAAGACTCCTTTTTTTTGAAGAGAAGACCGACGGTTGCACAGCTTCGCCGGCCAGATTGATCAATAGAATGTTTGCGGTGAGAGGGTTTCTACCTCAGATAACGGCGGATGGTAAAGGGCGATGCGGAACGGGATGCTCTGTTTGAATCAGCCCGCGCTCGCACACGACCAATCCCGTTTTCATTCGTCAAATGGTGGCTTGGCTGAACCGGGTCGCAGAAATAGCAGCAAGTAGGTGCGCAAAATATGAATGGCCTGTTCACTTTGTTGCGCTTCTGCTTCCAACAATTGAACCCTCTGCTCAATCGCTTCTGCCGCACGGCGCGCCAGCCGCTGCGCCACCAACGGCGGACGATTCAAATGCAACAAGCACAGATTGAACTCGCCCGTCACCGTCAGCGGTTCCAGTGTTCCGGTCAATTCGTTTTCGCGGTAATGCAAAGACAAGTCGTGGCGTTGCGGATGAAGCACGATCAAACCTACGGCTGCTTCTTCCGGCGTCGGCCAATAGTCAGCTTTGTATTGATTACAGCGATGGCAAGCGTAAACCAGATTCGGCAACTCATCCGTGCCGCCCGCCGCCCGCGGTTGGTAATGGTCTACGGTTAGTTCCGCGCCGACCCAGATTTCGGTCACGCCGCAATAGGCGCAGCGATAGACAAAAGCATGGCGCACTGCTTGGTGCAACGGATGAGCCATTAGATTTCAAGGCCGAGCGGTTCACCGGTGAGCGCCAGATAGTTGCGCTCCAGCTCCGTCGCTTGCACGCGTAAGGCTGCTTCTTCCTGTGCCAGTTGCCGATTGCGCGCGGTGAGCGCGCGCCACTGCTCTTGCAGCGGACGCAACAGTTCCGTCGCAGGTCGCCGTTCAGCCCATTCTTCGGCTTCCAGCGCAGCCAACCCAGCTTGGTAAGCGCGCGCCTCTTCGTCCGGCAACTGCTCGCCGACGGCAGCACGACGATGTAGCTGCCACCAAATTTTGTATTGCTGTTCGTCCATTGGTTTCCTCCAGTTTACGTTAGGCATCGGCACTCTAATGCAAGCGGGAGTATAGTTGAAGCCGCTTCGTCAGTTGCAAGCCAACCATTCGCCTCAACCGTTTCACATTCCGAGGCTAGTGAAAGCCTTTCGCCCCGCCTCTCGTATTGCCGCTGAAGATGCACTATCCTGAAACCTCAATGAATATCGGCATCCGCCGCCATCAAATCGAAACTCATTAAGCTATCCATGAATCAGGAATCGCTACTCAATACGAATCTGTCGCATTACCGCATCGTCTCCAAGATCGGAGCAGGTGGCATGGGCGAAGTCTATCTTGCCACCGACACGCGGCTTGATCGTCAGGTCGCGCTCAAAGTCTTGCCTGCTGAATCCACCCAGGATGCCGAGCGCGTGCGCCGTTTTATGCAGGAAGCCAAAGCCGCTTCGGCGCTCAATCATCCCAACATCATTAGCGTATACGACATCGGCGAAAGCGACGCCGGACGTTTCATCGTGATGGAACTGGTGTCAGGCCGTACGCTGCGTGAGGTCATTGCGGCAGACAATTCGTTTGAGACGTTTTTGCCCCTCAGCAGTCAAATGGCGAAAGCCTTGAGCGCCGCGCATGCCGCAGGCATTACGCATCGTGACATCAAGCCCGATAACGTAATGGTGCGCGACGATGGTTACGTTAAGGTGCTGGATTTCGGCCTCGCGCGGCTCTCGCCATTGCAGAATGCGGATTTCGGAATGCGGATTGAAGAAGACACCGACACGTTACTGCAACCTCTGCCGGGTAATCCGCAATCTGCAATCCGCAATCCGCAATTCACCTTGCCCGGCACGATTATGGGTACGGTTGCGTATATGTCGCCCGAACAGGCGCGCGGTGAAGCGGTCAGCCATCCGTCAGATATTTTCGCGCTCGGCATCGTGTTGTATGAACTGGCGACAGGGCGGCATCCGTTCAAGGCTGAAACAATGGTTGGCTATCTGCACGCGATCACGTTGCAAACGCCTGCGCCGCCGCAGCAATGGAAACCGAAGCTGCCCGTTGCGTTGAATGACTTGATTTTGCGGATGCTGAACAAAGAGGCCAGCCAGCGTCCGACGGCAAGCGAAATCGTGCAGGCTCTGACAGAGGTAGAAAACAAACGCCATTCATCGAACAACGAACCGGTTGAAGCGCAAACCATGATGTTGAAGCACGCCACTGCCGCAGCGCCCGAAGTTTTGGTGACCGCTGCCGCCAGTGCGCAACCGACTTCGCCTGACCATTCGAGACCAAAGAAGCGGTGGCTCGCGGCGGGCTTGAGTTTGCTGCTCGCCGCCGGTGGATATTTTGGATACGGTTATTTCACGGCGACCAAACAGATCGAATCCATCGCCGTGATGCCGTTTGTTAATGAAAGCAAAAATGAAGAGGTTGAATATTTGAGCGATGGAATGACGAAAACGCTCATCAAGAGTTTGTCGAATCTGCCGAATTTGAATGTCAAACCGCGTTCGTCGGTCTTTCGTTACAAAGGCAAAGATACCGACCTCAAAACTATCGGCAAAGA
>JAYSVR010000244.1:0-5846 GCA_043718445.1 Acidobacteriota bacterium
GCGCTCCGAGTCCAGCGCGCCAATGAGGAATGGAACGCCTATTGGCAAAAGCTATGTCAAGCGCCTACTGAAAACTTCGTCCCGATTTAAATCGCACCCAATACAACGAGCGGTACGAACCAGGCGGCGATGGCATCGGCGACGCGCTGAATCGGAGCGCGGCTGCGTTGGGCTTCGCTGACCATTTGCACAATGCGCGCGAGCAGGGTCTCGTCGCCTACGCGGTCGGCGCGCATGACGAAACTGCCCGTGCCGTTGAGCGTACCGCCCGTGACTTGATCGTTCGCGGTTTTCTCGACGGGCAGCGGTTCGCCCGTGAGCATTGATTCGTCAACGCTGCTGCGCCCTTCGACGATGACGCCATCAGTCGGAATCTTTTCACCTGGACGTACGCGCAAACGGTCGCCGCGTTTGACTTGTTCGAGCGGAATGTCGGTTTCGTCGTTATCGTTGCTCACGCGACGCGCCGTCGGTGGAGCCAAGCCCAGCAACAGTTTTAGCGCGTCGGACGTTTGCGCGCGTGCGCGAAGCTCAAGCACTTGTCCCAACAAAACTAAGGTGACGATGACGGCGGCGGCTTCGAAATATACGGCGACCGTGCCGCCGTGTCCGCGCAAAGCAACAGGGAACTGAGCGGCGAATAACGTCGCCGCTACGCTATAACCAAACGCCGCACCTGTGCCCAGCGCAATCAGCGTGAACATATTCGGCGAACGATTCACCACCGATTGCCAGCCGCGTTGAAAGAATACGCTGCCGCCCCACAGCACGACGGGCGCGCTCAAGATCAATTGCAACCAAGTGACAACGCGGTGACCGAGCGCGTGATGAATCGGTTGTCCCGGCAACATTTCAGACATAGCCAGCACAAACACGGGAAGCGTCAACGCGAGGCTGAACCAAAAGCGTCGCCGCATTTCAGCGAGTTCAGGATTCTCTTGCGTCAGCGTGGCGAGCGAAACGGTTTTGGGTTCGAGCGCCATGCCGCACTTAGGGCATACGCCGGGGCCGATTTGCACGACTTCGGGATCCATCGGGCAGGTGTATTCAACATCTTCATCCTTTGGTGGCATCTCTGGCTGATGCGCCTCTTTGTTGGTTGGGTGTAGCACGGCTTCGGGATCGCGGCTGAATTTTTCGAGGCAGCGCGGATTGCAAAAATAATAGGTCGTGCCTTGATGTTCGTGCTGGCCTGCGGCGGTCGCGGGATTGACCTTCATTCCGCAGACAGGGTCGGTGTGCAATTCGATTGGCATGATCGGCAACGCTTTGCCTTTGGGTTGTAACTGAACGAGGTCAGGCATTTTCTTCCGCTTTGGCAGCCAGCCTTTGCACGAATTCCTGATGGGCCGAGGAGGCGAGGCCTTGTTGCAGCGTATTCAATACGCCCGCTGGATCGTTGCTTAACAGCGCCGTTACATCGAGCCAAAGTCCGGGGAAGACTTCGCTGCGCACGATGCCGTGTTCATCTGCGGGCAAGCGCACTTCCGCGCCGCTCGCCAGGTTGAACCAATAAACCTGTTGATCGAACGTCGCCCAAACGATGTATTCGCGTACGCCATTGCGTTGATAAACTTTTAGCTTTTCGCGCAGGTCGTAAGCGGCACTGCTGGCGGCGATTTCGACGACGAGTTCAGGTGCGCCTTCGAGATAATCGTCTTCGCTGATGAATGATTGTCCACCGTAACGCTCTTCAATGCGCAGGTCGGCGTCGGGTTGCGGTTCGTTGGTTTCGTCGAGCCGCACTGTGCCGTTAGTGGCTGAGCTGACGCCAGGCGTGGTTGCGCGATAGGTAAACAGCCATCCAGCAATGGTGTTATCAGGTATGCAATGGTTTTTTCGACGTACGGGTGATGGCATATAAACTTTCCCTTCGATCAGTTCAGCTTTTCTGACGCGCGGCATGGCGTGATAGCGCCGTTCGAATTCTTCGCGCGTCAACGTGTCACCATTTTCCAACGGCGGAATCAAGGCTCTCGCCGTAGCCGCCGCTCGTGCTGTTTCATTCGATGGTTTGCTCATGGCAGTTGTCCTCAAACAAGTTCGTGGTTTCGCGTATTGCGCCTCAAAGCGCCACGACATGCAATCGCATCGTAGCTCAGGCAGCAAAAATTTTCCGCAGCGTATCAGTATCGAGATTGCCGCCGCACAGCAGGCTCACGACGGTTTGGCCGCGCAATTCGTCGCGGCGTTGCCCTACTAGCTGCATGATGGCGGCGGTCGCCGCTGCGCCCGCGCCTTCGGCCATGTTGTGCGTAGCGCGCCAGAGCAAGCGAATGGCTTCGGCGATTTCTTCATCGCTGACGAGGATGATTTCGTCTACGCCGCGTTGCCCTATGCCTTTAATGATCTCGAAGGGCAGTTCAGCGGGACGGCTGGTCGCAATGCCGTCGGCAAAGGTGTTTGCAGTCTCAGTCGTGACGATGTGTCCGGCCTTCCACGAAAGGTAATAGCTCGGCGCGTTGACAGCTTGTACGCCGTAAATTTTGGTTGTCGGTGACAGCGCGCGAAAGGCCGTGATGACGCCGCACAATCCGCTGCCCATTCCAATCGGTACGCAGATGGCGTCAATTGTCAGGCCGCGTGATTTTGCCGTCTCGATAATTTCGAGGGCATAAGTGCCTACGCCGTGGATGAGGTGCGGGTCGGCGGAATGGATGAAGTGCAGGTTTTCTGTCGCTGCTAAACGGTTGGCTTCTTCGACGGCAGCGGCGAAATCGTCGCCGTGTTCGATCAAGCGCGCACCTTGCGCGCGCATCGCGGCATTCTTCTCGGCGTTGTTGCCGTGCGGTACGACAATCGTTGCTGCCACACCATAACGCGCTGCCGCCACTGCGATGGATTGTCCGTGATTGCCGCGCGTCGCACTGATAACGCCGCGCGCCTCGTGTTCGCGCGCGAAGTTGTGCATGAAATTCAAGCCGCCGCGCACCTTGAACGCGCCGGTCGGCAAATGGTTTTCGTGCTTGACCAGTGCGCGCAAACCGAGGCTCTCGTTCAGCAATGGATATTCAGCCAACGGCGTCGGCGTCAAAGTTTGATAAACGATTTCGCGTGCGGCTTCGATGCCCGCGAGCGTGACAGATGAAGATAAAGATGAAGATGAAGTTTCCATATGATTGCCTCTGGCGGGGCAGAGTAACGCAAATTCAAATCAGCGCAAACGTATTGAAGCAAAGGCTGTCAGGCTGACTTGTAGAAAAAAACGACTAATGCGAATCTCTCGCGGTCGAGCGATGTTTAAGAATCAACGAAAGGAAATCCAATATGAATTGCAGCAATTGCGGAACCCAGGTTTCCGCCGATTCCAAGTTTTGTACGGTGTGCGGTACGCCGATGCAGGCCGCGCCGCCGCCCAATTATGCCCAACAGGCTCCGCCGCCGAATTACGGACAGCAGGCTTATAGCCCTCCACCGAGTGGTGGCGGAGGCATTCGCATTGACAGCGATGGACGTGGTAGTGGGCGTGGATACAGTTTTGAGATTTTGTATCAGCCGGCGTTTTCGTTAGCCGTCGTCACATTGCAAGGCGGGCAATCTATTCAAGCCGAAGCGGGCGCGATGGTCTCGATGTCGGGCAACATCGAATTGGCTTCGCAAATGAAAGGCGGCTTGATGGGCGCGCTCGGTCGTATGGTGGGAGGCGAATCGGCTTTCGTTTCGACGTTCACTACGCAAGGCACGCAGGGCGAAGTCACTTTTGCTCCGCCCGCGCCCGGCGATATTGCGGCGCTTGAGATGAACAATCAGGTGTTCAAGGTGCAAGCGAGTTCTTATCTCGCGGGCGATATGGGCTTGCAGGTGAATACGCAATGGGGCGGCGCGAAATCGTTTTTCGGCGGCGAAGGCTTGTTCGTACTCGAAGTCAGTGGCTCAGGTTTGTTGCTGGTGTCTTCGTTCGGCGCGATCCATCGCAAGCAGCTCGCGCCCGGCGAACGCTACGTCGTTGACACCGGCCACCTCGTCGCGTGGGAAGGACATCTGCAATATCAGTTGCGCAAGGCGGCGCGCTCCGGCTGGTTCCGCTCCATTCTCAGCGGCGAAGGCATCGTCGCTGAATTCACGGGGCCGGGCGAGATTCTGATTCAAACCCGCAACATCGCGGCCTTTGCCGGACTGTTGAGCAAGCTGTTCCCGAATCAAGGCGGCGGCGCGGGCGGCAGCGTCGGCGGTATCAACATCGGCAAAATATTCGGCGAATAAAAAGGTAGGGCAGGCTAATAACCTGCCCTACCAAACTTGAATGACCGAACGCGAAGAAATTCAACAACTCGTACGCAGCGCACTGACCGAAAAGTTAAGCGGCGCACCTTCTCCATCTGATATGTCAGATGAATCGGTCAAGCGCGTCATCACCGAACGCGAAGTCTTAGCCGTACCTATCGGCGGTCAGTTGTTGATTCGTGCCGATGCGGTGATCACACCAGCAGCGCGAGATGCAATTCGTGAACGCAGCATCGTGTTGCAATCGCATTCGTCACCTACCGGAAAAAGTAACAGCTTGCACATCGCCGTCGGAGCCGATCACGGCGGCTTTGTGATGAAAGAGCAATTGAAGGTTTTATTGGCAGCGTTGGGGCATCAAGCGCGCGATTTCGGCACGCATTCAGAAGACGCGGTGGATTATCCAGATTTCGCGCACGCGGTGGCGCACGCCGTCGCGCAACGTACCTGCGATTTGGGCATCATCATTGACGGCGCGGGCATAGGCTCTTGCATGGCTGCGAACAAAGTGCCCGGCGTACGCGCGGCGCTGTGTTATGACGAAGCGACCGCACGCAACAGCCGCGAGCATAATTACGCCAACGTGCTGACGTTGGGCGGCAAGATGATCGCGCGCGAACAGATGGAAAAAATCGTCACCGCCTGGCTCGCTACGCCCGATGGCGAAGCCCGCCACGGCAAGCGCGTCGCCAAAATTATGGCGATAGAAAAGCAGTATTTGCGCAACGCATAACCCGCCGCATCCTCGCTGCGGTTCACACACACTACCTTTTTTCAGGAGCATCATTGTGCTTTGGCTGTCACGTCAGTCGCGCTTTCTTCTCGTGTTCAAACATTCATTGATCGTTTCGTTAAGCCTGCTGGCGTTGAGTTTCGGGTTGCATTGGCAGCGCGCTACTACAGAAGCCTTTGGTCAAAACGGTCGCAGCCTGCGCGTTGTCAGCACGACCGCGCAGCCGGGACAATCCGTCGTCATCTCTATCGAACTCGTCGCACAAGGTGATGAAAACGCACTGGGCTTCAGTGTGAATTTCAATCCGGCACAACTGACATATCAGAGCGTCGCTTTAGGTAACGCCGCAACCGGCGCAGCGTTTTTCATCAATCCTAATGCCGCCTCGAATGGGCGATTAGGTATGACACTGGCCTTGCCTGCCGATCAGCGTTTTGCGGCAGGCGTGCAGCAGGTGTTCAGAATTACGTTTGTGGTCGCAAGCAACTTTACCGGATTGGCGGCGGTTGAATTTGGCGATAGCCCTACGCGGCGCGAGGTGGCGGATGTGAATGCGATCAGCCTGTCGTGCGCATATCTCGCAGGCGGCGTTTCAGTAACCTCGCCAACACCAGAACCCACGCCAACACCGACGGCGACACCGATACCAACGCCAACGCCAACACCAACACCAACTCCCACGGCGACGCCAACTCCAACCCCTACGCCGACTCCGACACCAACGCCAACACCAACTCCCACGGCGACGCCAACTCCAACCCCTACGCCGACTCCAACACCAACACCAACGCCAACACCAACGCCAACGCCAACGCCAACGCCAACGCCAACGCCAACGCCAACGCCAACGCCAACGCCAACGCCAACGCCAACGCCAACGCCAACGCCA
>JAYSVR010000245.1:0-19694 GCA_043718445.1 Acidobacteriota bacterium
TGCGCGTTGCGTCTCTTGCGGAGACGTGGGAAAGCGGCGTCGTAGCCGCCGCACTCCACAGGCTTCGCCAATCCAAACGATTAAAATTATGCGAATACCATCATCACACCACCCCATCGCACCCACCCGCCGCGACTTTTTGAACAAAGCCGCCAACGGCTTCGGCGCATACGCACTCGCGTCAATGCTGGCTGACGAAACAGCGGCCAATCCGCAATCTGCAATCTCCAATCTGAAATCCGCCAAGGCTCCGCATTTCGCGCCGAAGGCCAAGTCCGTCATTTTGCTTTTCATGGTTGGTGGGCCGAGCCAGATGGAAACCTTCGATCCGAAGCCGATGCTGAACAAAATGCACGGACAGCAAATGCCGCCGTCGTTTGGCGAAGTGAAAAGCCAGTTCGTTAAAGCGGGTACGCCGTTGCTGGGCTCGGCGTGGGAGTTCAAAAAGCACGGGCAGTCAGGCCTCGACATCAGCGCGTTGTATCCGCACCTGGCGACGTGCGCTGATGACTTGGCGGTAATTCGTTCGTGTTATTCAGAGAGCTTTGTGCATGCGCCCGCGATGTATGAATGGACTTCGGGGCGCGTATTGCCTGCGCATCCTTCGCTTGGCAGTTGGGTGACTTATGGCCTGGGCAGCGAGACCAAAAACCTGCCCGCCTATTGCGTGATGACGCAACCGCAAGGCTTGCCCGAAGGCGGCGCGCCGATGTGGGGCGCGGGCTATTTGCCTGCGGTTTATCAAGGCACCCAGTTGCGCAACGGCGCGACGCCGATTTTAAATTTGGCTCCGACCAACGGCACGAACCGCGCACAGCAAGGCAATTTGCTCAAGTTCATGCGGCAGATGAATGAAGCGCGGCTACGTCCTGACGATGGCGAATTGGCTGCGCGCATCGAAGCCTATGAACTCGCCTTTCGCATGCAACAGCACGCGCCCGAAGCCGTAGACCTGTCGAAAGAAACCGCAGCCACCAAGCGGCTTTATGGCGTAGACGAAGCCGATACGCAGGAGTTCGGTACGCGCTGTTTGCTGGCGCGACGACTGGTTGAGCGCGGCGTAAGGTTCGTGACGTTGTTCTCAGGTGGCGGGCCGGTGAGTTCGCAATGGGATGCGCACGACGACATCAAAGGCAATCACGAACAGATGTGTCGGTGGACTGACAAACCCATCGCCGGTTTGCTCAAAGACCTCAAATCGCGCGGCTTGCTAGATTCGACGTTGGTGATTTGGGCGACTGAGTTTGGGCGCACTCCGGTGTCGGAAAACGGCAAAGGCCGCGATCACAACCCTACGGCGTTTTCGATGTGGATGGCGGGCGGCGGCATCAAAGGCGGACAAGCCATCGGCGAAACCGACGAGTTGGGATTCAAAACTGTCAGCCAGCGTTATCACGCGCGCGACATACACGCGACGATGTTGCATTTGCTCGGCCTCGATCAAATGAAACTCACTTATCTCAATAACGGACGCAATGAACGCCTGACTGATTTTGGCGGTACGGTAATTGAGCCGTTGTTTAGTTAAAAGACGGGGTGTTATCTTGCCTGCCGTCGAAGCAGTTTCCTTCCGCAAGTGATCATACAAAAATTTTTGAGGAGCGTTACGCGATGAAATGCGATGGGTTGGTGCGCCGTGTTGGGCGCGGAATTTTGCTTACCTTCATTGGCTGGCTGACCTTTGCCAACGTGCCTGTCACGCAAGCGAAGCGTGTTGGGCAAAGCGCCAAACCGAATTTTATCTGGATCGTACTCGACGACATCAGTCCGAACTTGGGTTGTTATGGCGATGCGCAAGCCATCACGCCGAATATGGATCGCATCGCGCGCGAAGGCGCACGGTTCACGCGGGCTTTCACGCACGCGCCCGTATGCGCGCCGAGCCGTTCGGGTTTGTTGACCGGAATGTATCCGACCACGATGGGTTCGCATCACATGCGGTCGAAGCTCATCAATCCGCCCGAAGTTTTCACCAAGTATTTGCGCGACGCGGGCTATCACGTCGCGTGGCCGGGCAAGGTGGATTGGAACTTCGACGACGGTGGCACTGACCCGACCAAGTTCAATTATCAGCCCAACGCGCAACAAGTTGATTCGCGCAAAGACTGGTTGAAAGAAGCGCCGCCGTCGAAGCCGTTCTTTCACTATTTGAATTTGACCATCACGCACGAAAGCCAGACGCGCGCGAATGCCGAACAGCACGCTAGAAATACTGCGCGCCTCAAGCCAAATGAGTTTCATAAGCCCGCCAACATGAAGCTGCCGCCTTACTATCCCGACGCGCCAGAAATTCGCAAAGACCTTTCGCAGTATTACGACGATCTCACGGCGGCTGATTACATTGTGGGCGATGTGCTGACGTGGCTCGAAAAATACAAAGTGGCTGACAACACGGTCGTGATGGTTTTTGGCGATCACGGACGCGGCATGCCGCGCAGCAAACGCTGGCTGTGGGACAGCGGCATTCGCGTACCGCTCGTCGTGCGTTGGCCCGGCAAGCTCAAACCGAACACGGTGCGCGAAGACCTCGTGTGCTTTTTGGATTTCGCGCCAACGACGTTGGCTCTGGCCGGAGCCGAAATTCCCGCGCGTATGCAAGGCCAGATCATTCTCGGCGATAAAACCGCGAAGCCGCGCCCATACGTATTTTCAGCGCGTGATCGCATGGACGAAGTTTATGACCGCATCCGCAGCGTGCGCGGTGTGCGCTATCACTACCTGCGCAACTTCGCGCCCGAACTGCCTTACGCGCAATTTCTCACCTACAACGAACAGAACCCTACGATGCAAGTCTGGCGGCGCTTGAATGACGCAGGCAACTTGCGCGGAGCGCCTGCGTTGTTTTGGGCGAAGACCAAACCGAAGGAAGAGCTTTACGATACGCAAAGCGATCCTGACGAAATCAATAACTTGGCAAACGACCCCAAACACCAAAAGACGTTGCGTGAAATGCGCGCTGCGTTAGACAAGTGGATCGTTGACACCAAAGACCTCGGCGAACTGCCCGAAGCCGAACTCATCAAACGCGGCATCGTGAAAGACGTGTTGAAAGGCGGCTATGACCAACGTCCGAAACAGTGACGCCCACCTCTATGTTTAAGTTCGCTCACGTAACGATAGTCGGTTGTGGATTGCTCGGCGGGTCGTTTGCCTTAGCCTTGCGGCGTGCGGGCTTCGTCAGACGCATTACGGCTTGCGGCGGCAAGCGTTCGCCGCAACTCGCGGTCGAGCGTGGCGTCGTTGATGCGCTCGAAACCAGTTTCGATGGCAATAACAATGGGCCTCCTTGCGAAGCCGATCTGGTTTTTCTTGCTGCACCGATTGGCGGCATTCTCGACTTCCTCAAAACCAAAGGACACTTACTGAAAGCGGGCGCGCTGGTCACGGATGCGGGCAGTACGAAAGCCGAAATCTGTCGCGTGGCGCGAGCTTCGTTGCCTGCACACGTAGCCTTTATCGGTGGGCATCCAATGGCGGGCAGCGAAAATACGGGCGTAGAATTTGCGACGGCGCATTTATTTGAACGCGCTACGTGGGCCATGATGGAAACGCATACGGCGAGTGCTGAACAGTTTGCGGCGTTGCACGAATTGATCGTGAGCTTTGGCGCGCGGCCTTTGGTGACGACGCCTGACCGACACGATGCAGCCGCGGCGTTAATCAGCCACTTGCCGCAGTTGGTGGCTTCGACACTGGCGGTATTGCTGGATGGCGAACACGATGGAATAGTCGCTGAACGCGCGCTGGCGCAACAACTGGCGGCGACCGGTTGGCGCGATATGACGCGACTGGCAGGCAGTTCGTTCAGCGTATGGCGCGACATCGTGATGACCAATCAGCCGAATGTGACGCAGGCTTTAAGCGTGATGATCGCCGAGTTACAAAATTTGCAGGAAGCGCTGGCGCAGCGTGATTACAACGCCGTACAAGATTTATTCAAACAAGCCAATCAATCAGTGGCTGAACATCGTGCGACGCAATATAAAACTTTCGAGCGAATGACCGGCAGCTAACGCGCATCACATTCCCAACGTTCGAGCGCGGCGGTTCCGGTGTTCTCGCCGACCTGTTAACCGCGCTTGCTTGTTTCACTTGAAGTGCAAAGATAAAGCCCGCGTCGAAACTTATTCGGTGCGGGCTTTATCTTTGCGTTACTCGGCAACTTGCTTTCAGCGCCAATCGCCGCAGTGGGCTTGAGCCAGTGTTAGCGCCACCAGCGCAGCGGTTTCAGTGCGCAAGATGCGCCGTCCGAGTTGCAGCGCGTTGAACTGATATTCATGCGCGAGGGCAAGTTCGGCGTCGCTCCAACCGCCTTCTGGCCCGATTGCCACCGAGAGAGAATTCACCGTCGCAGCCAGCGTGGGCATCGGTTGGCCGTTTCGTTCAGCCAGCAGCCAGCGCAATTCGCTTTGATCGTTCGCGCAAAACTCTGCGAAGCCTTGCGGCTCAACGATCTCAACTAACGTACGGCGTCCGCATTGTTTGACGGCTTCGAGCGCGATGCGCCGCCAGCGCGCGAGCTTTTGTTCGGCGCGTTCTTCAGCTTTTCGAATGTCTGAATTGTCAGTGATGAGCGGTACGATGCACGTGACGCCGAGTTCGGTCGCTTTTTGCACGATCCAATCGAACTTGTCGCCTTTGACTAATGCTTGAGCCAGCGTGAGTCGGAGCGGCGAATCTACGGCATCGGTGAGTTGGTGCTGAATCTCAAGTGTGACCGTGCGTTTATCGGCTTGCGCGACGCGGCATTCATATTCAATGCCTGCGCCGTCAAAAGCGTAAACCGTCGCGCCTTGCTGCAAACGCAAGACGCGCGTGAGGTGATGCGCTTCGTCTTCATTAAGCAGAATTTGCGAGTCGTTGCGTTGTGTGGGCGGCGCGTAAAAGCGATGGCGTTGCATGGGCTATCCGATCAGGGTTTTTTGCGAACGCAGCGCATAAGAAATCCATTCGCCGTCGGGTTTGCTTTCGATCAAGCTGAAGCCGTTCGACCTTAGCGTTTGCAATACTTCATCGGCCTGTTCACCCAAGATGCCTGAGACGATCAAGACGCCGTGTGATTTCACGACCTGAAAAAACTCAACGGTCAACGGTACGACGACATCGGCGGTGAGATTGGCTAATACCACATCGAATTGCTGCCCGACGAAAGCCGCGAGGCGGTTGGTTTCGAGCGTCAAAGATTCAGCGACGCAGTTGATTTCGGCGTTTTCTTCGGCGACGGTGACGGCTTCGGGGTCTACGTCAAAGCCGATGACGGTGGCGGTCGGATGCAGCTTGATGGCGGCGATGGCGAGAATGCCTGTGCCTGTGCCTACGTCAAGCAGGGAGCCGCCTTTCCAATACGTTTCGAGTAATTCAAGACAGCCGCGCGTCGTTTCATGCGTACCCGTGCCGAAAGCCATGCCCGGATCAATTTGAATCAATAGCCGCTCGCCCGCTTCGACTTGATCGCGTTTCCACGAAGGTGTCACCAGCCAGCGTTCGCCAATGTTCATCGGCTCGTAGCCCTTCTTCCATTCGGTCAACCAATCCTGATCGGCGATAGTCAGGGCTTCAAGGCTATGCAAAGCGTCGGCGGGCAAGTGCAAATGCGTGAGCGCCTGATGAATGTCGGCGCGTAACTTGTCAGCGTCGGGGGCAACGTCGAAATACGCACGCATTGTGATCGTGGCGGCATTGTCCTCTGAGACTTCAAGTCCGGTTGTACCCGCGTTCCAAAGTTGCGGCGTGACGGCGGACTCAGCCGCTTTGGCAAAAGTGAGTTCGAGTGCGTGCCAGATTTTCATAGAACGAACGGATTCAGGATTAGGCTCAGCTTCAGCTTCAACTTCAGTTTCAAGCTCAACTTCAGTTTCAACTTCTTCAAGTAAGTCAGCCGGAATAAAATCGAAAGATATTGCCGTTTCTTTATTATTTTTTTGGTTAATTTCCTGAATGCCGAGTTGGTCGAGCAGATGCAAGTCGTTGCGCCATTCTTTTTGTACCTTAACAAATAGGTTCAATCGAATGTGGCGACCTAATAATTTCTCAATATCTTTCCGTGCTTCCGTTCCGACCTTTTTCAGGAACTGTCCACCGCGTCCAATCAGGATAGGCTTTTGCGACTCGCGTTCAACATAGATCACGCAATGGATTTCTGTCGCGGCGTTGCCGATTTCAGGATGTTCCTGCCACATTTCGGTGCGTACGGCAGTAACATAAGGAATTTCATCGCCGGTCACCGCCAATATCTTTTCGCGTACTAACTCAGCCACAATGTCGCGTTCGCGTTGGTCGGTGTAATCGTCAGCTTCGAATAACAGCTCGCCGACCGGCAGGTGTTCGATGAGCTTGCTGACCAGCAAGTCTTGATTCTTACCTTTGCGCGCCGAGATCGGAATAATTTCAGCAAACTCATATTCTTCTGAATAAGCCTGAATAATCGGCAGCAGCACTGATTTATCTTTGAGCAGGTCAATTTTATTGAGTAACAAAAAAGTTTTCTTTTTCGCTTCTTTCACCAAGTCTAGTGCGAAGCGTTCGCCTTGCCCAAAAGTTTGCGAGGCGTCGCGCATGAGCAACACGATGTCTACTTGCAACAGCGCATCGGTGACATAATTCATCATGCGGCGATTCAACGCATAACCAGGTTTGTGAATGCCGGGCGTGTCTACGAAAACGATCTGGCCTTCGGGCTTGGTGATGATGCCTTGAATGCGCGTCCGCGTCGTTTGCGGCTTGGCCGAAACGGCGGCGATGTGTTCGCCGACAATCGCGTTAAGTAACGTAGACTTGCCCGCGTTGGGGCGTCCGATGAGTGCGGCAAAGCCGGATTTGAAATTGGGTTCTGTCATTTAGGTTGAGGCTGGCGATGTTTTGGTGATGTGGACAAGGATGCCCAAAATAACTTCGGGCGCTCCGATAAAGTATTGCTTCTTATCCAGCCATATTTGTTTTTCTTTCAGTTTGAGAAATTGCCACTTACTGCCGGTTGTCACACAGCCGAAGATGATTCGAGGTTGGTCGCCTTTGTTTTCGTTGAACCGTTGTGCGGCGATCATCTCGGCCATGCACTGTCCTAGTCCTTCGTTGATGTTGTCGTTTTTAGCTTCGACCATCATCAAAATAGGAGAGCTTAAATTAATCTGTAAGGGGGAAGCGCTCACGATGAAATCGCAACGTCCGGTTAGTCCGGCGCTGCGATCCACGTTGAAATCTATGCCGGAGAAAAGGCTGATTGTTTCTTTCAGGTACTGACGCAAGTCAGACAGCATAGGAGCAACGATAAACTCCGATTTTGCTTTTTCGGTTCCGATGGCCTCTGCCATCGGAACCTGGTGCGCAAGCCAGCTTTTGAGTAACACACTAGGAGTTACTGGGGGTATTTCGCCAAAAAGATCGTCTACCTCAACAATCTTAATCTCGAATTTTGTTTGCACTAACCCAACGGTGAACTTGTTATAAGCCATTTCGAGTTACCTTCAATTGCCGCCATCGCCTTTGCCTTTCTTGCCTTTCTTGGGCGGTGGCGTCGGCGCAGGTGTCGGATCAGGCGGACGCATCATGCGATTGGGCCGTTCGTTGCGTGGTTCAGGTGCAGGTTGCGGCGGAGCCTCACGGACTGCGGGTGGCGCGGTGGATTGCCCTCCTGTTTGATTGTTACGCACAGGCGCAGCCGGTTGCGTGTTCATGCCATTGAGCGGATCGGAATCAGGCAAGTCGCGTGAACCAGGCAACACGTCGCCTTTGCCCGTGTCGAGTTTAGAGCGTCCGTTGGCGCGGTCGCGCGCACGCGCTGCCTGCAACTGGCGCAGGTCGTCGGGCAGCGGCGGAATTTTTCCGAAGCGTTCTTTCGGACGGTCTTTCAGATAATCTTTCATGAAATCTATCCAGAAGGGAATCGCCGCCGTACCGCCGGTTTCGCCTTTGCCGAGCGGTTCTTTCGAGTCGCTGTAACCGATCCACACGCCGGTGACGACCTTCGGCGTATAGCCGATAAACCACGCGTCGGTGAAATCGTTGACCGTACCCGTCTTGCCCGCGACTTCGTGACCGACGGCGCTGGCGGCTTTGGCCGTACCTTCCAACACGACGCCGCGCATCATCTCGACCATTTGGGCGGCGACGTATTCGCTCAGGACTTTATAAGATTTCGGTTTGGCTTCTTCGATGATGGTGCCGTCGCGGTCTACGACTTTGCGGATGAGCACCGGCTCGACGCGTACGCCGCGATTGGGGAAGACCGTATAAGCCGAGACCATCGCCATCAGCGGTTCTTCGGTTGCGCCCAACGCAGAGGGCAGAAACGGAGCCATCGGATTAGGCAGGCCGAATTTCTTCGCCATATTGACGCCGTTCTGAATGCCGATCTCTTGCAAGATGCGTACGGCGGGAATGTTGCGCGATTGTGCCAATGCTTTGCGAATGGGCATCGAACCCAGGTATTTCTCGTCGTAATTGTGGGGTTGCCAGTCACGGATTTTAAGCGGCGAGTCTTCGACCGTGTCGTCAGGTCTTAAGCCGTATTCAAGTGCCGCCGAATAGATGAAGGGCTTGAACGCCGAACCCGTTTGCCGATTGGCTTGCGTGGCGTGGTTAAACTTGCTGGTCGAAAAATCATAGCCGCCCGACATCGCCTTGATCTCGCCGGTTTTGGCTTCGATCATCACGAGCGCCGTTTGCACTTCGGGTTCGGGTTCGAGTTTCACCTTGACCGCGCGTTTGGGTTCATCAACCGACACGACGCTGAATTGCGCGAGGTCGCCGCGCTTGAATATTTTCGACGGTGTCCTGCCCGTGACCGCCATATCCGCCGCCGTGATCGTCGCGCCATAACGACCGAACGTGACTTGCGTGCCTTTGTCGCTCACTTCGGTGATGACGCCGGTGATGATTTCTTCGACTTTGGGCGCGACGGCTGACCAGGTGTAATGCTGATAACTGTCTAGTTCGTTGCCGGTGGACGTGCCGTCTTCTTTGACGAGGATGTTAGGGAATTGCACGTGCCGCCAGCCGTGGCGCTTTTGATAAAACCGCGCGCCTTTGCGTACCGCTTCGGTCGCTTCGATCTGCGCCTGTGCGTCGAGCGTCGTGTAAACGCTCAAGCCCGCCTTATAAACTTCCATCGCGTCCTGCGAATTGCGTTCGAGCATGCGCTGCAATTCCTGCCTCACTTCTTCGATGAAATAAGCGTGCGGCGATTTATCATTCTTGTTGCGCGTCTCGTTCGGATTCAATGCGAGCGGTTTTTTCTTCAGCGTCTCGGCTTCGGTTTCTGAGATGTATCCGGCTTCAGCCATCGAAACCAACACGAGGTTGCGGCGTTCCTGCGCGGCTTTCGGATGCAAAATCGGCGAGTAATAAATCGGGCTTTTGGGCAACGCGGCGAGCATCGCGTATTGATCAATCGTCAAATCTTTCAGCGGCTTGCTGTAGTAATAATTCGACGCGGCTTCAAAACCGTAAGCGCCACCGCCCAGGAAAATCTGATTGCAATAAAGCGTGAAGATTTGTTCTTTGGTGTATACGCGCTCGATTTGCAGCGCATAAATCGCCTCTTTGACCTTGCGGATGTAAGAACGTTCTTTGCTCAAATAAAGCTCGCGCGCCAATTGCTGGGTCAGCGTCGAAGTGCCTTTGGCCCGCGTGCCGCGCGAAACGCTTTGCACCACCGCGCCCGCCAGCCGATAAGGATCAATGCCCAGATGCGAAAAGAAGCGCGTGTCTTCAATCGCCATGATGGCTTTCTTTAGATTTTCGGGCAGTTGGTCATACGTTAGAGGAATGCGCCGTTCGAGCGAGAGTTCGCCAATCACCGTCTTGCCGTCGTCGGCATAAACCTTGGTGATTTCTGCCGGGCGATAATCTTGCAAAGCGTCTACTTCGGCGGCGAAGCTGGTGAAACTCAATTGGTAAGACAAGACCAGGCCGGTCAATCCGCCCGCGATGACGGCCAGCGCGACCAGCGCAATCATCGTCGAACGGCGAAAGTAGCCTTCGACCCACTCAGCCATAGCGGCGAGCTTATCCAGATAATTCGATGTATTCATATTTCCTGTGGGAAGTGTGACACGTACGCGGCGGAGTATACCAGCCTGACAGTGACGCGGGAAAGCGCAAGTTTAGCTGAGAGTTTTGCCAGAATCAGTTTGGGTGGCAGCGGCGCAACCTTGGCGAGGATGCGTTACGGTCGCCTGTTTTTCTTTTCTCAAGCCACCGCGAATTCCGTGTATTGCCGCACTTCGGGTGGATGAAACGCCAGCACGATGTCTTCGCGCGGCACGCTTGCTTCGAGCAGGGCGTCGGCGACGGGGCGATTCGTACCGTCGTATTGAATCCAGACTTTGCCGTCAATGATGTCGAGATGAAGAATGATGTGACCACCTCAGTTGTCGTTCATGCCCGTCCAATTTCATATTTTTATAACGTCGTACCGCCTCTTCATAATCTGCATCACTCAACATCCTGTTTCCTCCACCTTGCAGATGAATTTACGACGACATTCAGTTACTTCAGGCTACTTCTTGGTGAAGCGTCCCTATAGTAAAAAGTCTCTATCGTTTTCGTCCCAAGCCGAATTGATCGCCGGTCTTTACCGGCTTGCCATCCACAAAATGAATCTCGACGATTTTCTCGCTCATCACCATCCGCTTTTCTTCGTCGGTCAATAACGCCACGGTCTTCTTGGTTTTCACGTCAATGATTTCGCCCGTCGAAGGCCAAGCGTGTTTGCCGTCGAGCGAAAAGGTGATCCAGCCGGGCTGTTCGCGTACTTTCAAACTCTTGATTTGTTTCGGCGGCATCACCGTGTTGTTAAAGATGTGCAGCATTTCGTTGTGACCGTCGGCGATCCAGACTTCTTTTTCGTCGGGCGTGAGGCCGATGCCGTGCGAAGGGCAGCCGTGCCGTTTGACCGGCCCCATCGTGACGCCTTGCGCTTCGACACGATGAAGCATTTTGCCCGTTTTCAAGTCGCCGATTTCAAAGCCGAGCAATTCGTTCACGTTCACGTATACCAACGACTGAGAGCCGTTAATCGTGAACGGGCGCACCGGTTTGGTGAACGGCCCAATCTCGCGCGCAATCTCATGCGATGTCGTATCAGTCACACGCAACATCGGCGATTTCAAACCGGCTAGATAAGCGTGCTTGCCGTCCAGCGAATAAATCGTATTGTGCGCGCCTGAATTCGGCGTGAGTGTTTTGATGATTTCGCCGTTGAGTGCATTGACGACCAACCACGTAGGCCCCTCGAACGACGGCACGTACATCGTCTTGCCGTCGGGCGAAAGCGCCATACGATCTGCGCCGCCCGCGTATTCTTTGTCCCACTCCATCTTTTCACTGACCAGATCCCAACAGGCGACGCGCTTCGGCGTACTCAAATAAATTTTGCCGGTTTGCGCGTTGGCGACGACGCCTTTGACGTTCTCTGGCGGCTTGCCTTCAACGCTCGGCCACGTAGCGATGCGTTTGACGAACTTATAGCCCGCGTCAATGTCGTAAACGATAAAGCCGATGCCGCCGTACTCGACGTAATTGCGAATGCCTGGTTCGGCTACGTAAAGATAGCGTTTCGCGGGTTTCGCGGCGGCAGGGAATTGGTAACAAAGTGCGGCGACGAGCGCGCCCCAGCAGAAAATTTTGAGCAAGAGTTTCATTAAGGTGTCTCCGGGTTTTGAGTTGGTGAATACAACGACGGCATTGTATCGCAACCTGTCAGGTTGCGAAGCCTTGCGCTGGCGACAAATGGGTTAAAACGTGAAGCCCTCGCAACCTGACAGGTTGCGATACAAAGTGAGGCTGCGCTATGTTCCGCGCCATCCTGAGCGCAGCAGTTCGCGCTTGTCTCGTCAACGCCATTCACAAAAGGAAAAGCATCATGTTTAGAGCTACGTTTGCCGCACTGGTCTGTGTGTTCGCGCTCGCATTCGTTTGTCTTGCGCAACCTAACAATCAACCGGCTGCCCAACCGCAAGAAACCTATCCGACGCATCCCGACGCGGTCGTCAAGGACGGCGTGCCGAAAGGCGAAATCATCACGCTGAATTTTGAAGGCTCGAAAATCTTTCCCGGCACGTGGCGCGAAGTGAAAATCTATGTGCCTGCGCAATACAACGGCGACACGCCCGCTTGTGTTTACGTCAATCAGGACGGCTTGCAATGGGGAGCTGATAAAGTCTTCGACAACCTGATTCAGCAAAAGCAAATGCCCGTCACCATTGGCGTATTCGTTATGCACGGTCGCGTCAAAGCGCCGAATGCCGAAGCGCTGGATCGGATGAATCGCAGCTTTGAATACGACGGGCTGGGCGATAACTACGCACGCTTTTTGATTGAAGAGTTGCTGCCGTGGGTCGAACAGCAAAAGACCAGCGATGGCCGCACGATCAAGTTATCGAAGAGCGGCAACGACCGCGCGATTGGCGGTTCGTCGAGCGGCGCGATTGCGGCTTTCACCGCCGCGTGGGAACGGCCTGATGCTTTCTCGCGCGTATTCAGTACGATTGGCACTTACGTTGGCTTGCGTGGCGGCGACCGCTATTCGACGTTGATTCGCAAGTACGAACCGAAACCGCTGCGCGTCTATTTGCAGGACGGCAGCAACGACAACAACATTTATGCGGGCGATTGGTGGATGGCGAATCAGGCGATGGAACG
Organism: Acidobacteriota bacterium; assembly: GCA_043718445.1. GTDB lineage: Bacteria > Acidobacteriota > Blastocatellia > RBC074 > RBC074 > JACPYM01. The sequence continues at coordinate 12,643 of JAYSVR010000245.1, forward strand.
CTCGTTAATTTTTGCGGGCTATGAAGTTCAACACGTCTGGGGCGAAGGCGCGCACAACGGACGCCACGGCACTTCGCTCTTTCCTGACGCGATGAAGTGGTTGTGGAAGGATTGGCCCGCGCCGGTTAAAGCGGGGAAGTCGAAGAATCAGTTCCTCAATGATTTGCTGCTTCCCGGCGAAGACTGGCAACTGGTCGGCGAAGGTTACAAGTTTAGCGAAGGCCCGGTCGCCAATGCGAAAGGCGAAGTCTTTTTCGCCGACGGTTCGAGCAACAACATCTGGAAGGTTGCGCTCGACGGCAAGCTGACCGAGTTCGCTAAGGATACGAATGGTGTATTCGGCATGGCGTTCGGCCCGGACGGCAAGCTATACGGCGCGGCGGGTCGCATCGAAAAAATCACGGCCTACGACCCGGCTGGACAACTGGCCGTGCTGGCCGAAGGCGTGAAAGGCAACGACTTGGTCGTAGCGCACAACGGCAACGTATACGTGACAGACCCGAAAGGTTACGAAGCGACCAGCAACATCTGGCTGATCAAACCGAACGGCGAAAAGAAAGTCGTAGACACCGGCTTGCGCTTCTCGAACGGCATCACGCTCTCACCCGACCAGACGTTGCTTTACGTCGCCGAGATGCGTACGCATTGGGTGTGGAGCTATCAGATTCAGCCCGACGGTACGCTGGCGCACAAGCAGCGTTATTACTGGTTGCACGTTTCTGACGCCACCGATGACAGCGGTTCTGACGGCATGCGCGTTGACCGTGATGGACGTTTGTATGTGGCTTCACGCATCGGCATACAAGTTTGCGATCAGGCCGGACGGGTCAACGCGATCATTCCGACGCCGAACGGGAAAAGCTCTAACCTCACGTTTGGCGGCGCGAACAACGACGTTTTGTATGTCACCGCCGGCGACAAGGTTTATCGCCGCAAGCTCAAGGTGAAAGGCGCGCACGCCTGGGACGCGCCGACGAAACCGGCGGCTCCGCGTTTGTAACGGGTTTTGGATGAGCATCGGAACGAAAATCATCTGCGGGTTTGGTTTGATTGGATTGGTATTTCATATGATATCCCAATCGGATAATCCATTCATCGAAGACAAAAATTCCCGGTGACGGCAGTATTTGCGCAGGCAAAAGCCCAGGGTCCCAAAATCAAGTTGCGCATTGTGTGGTCGGGCGGGATGAAGTGAGTGCCTCGTTCGGTCAGCCTCCATTGCCGGTGATGGACGCACGCGTTCTGGCACGGGCGCGCCGCAGCCGCGTTGATGGTGGGCCTACTCCGGTAGTCCCACGCGCGCGCGCAAATCCGCAAAGCGCGCGTCGGTGTGCAAGCGGTCAAAGAGCGGATCCAAATGCAAAAAGAGCAGCCATACGCCGCGCTCCTGATAGGCTTTTTCCAGCCAGACGAAAGCCAAGTCGCGTTCGCCCAGCGCGGTGTAAACACTCGCCAGATGAAAGGGCTGTACGCGCTGTTGCGTGTTGAGGCGCAGCAACTCAGCCAGCGTTTGGCGCGCCGCGCGTGGGTCGCCCGCCAGTGCTTGAGTCACGCCGAGGTTCGCCAGATAGCGCGGACTGCTGCCCGACAATTCCAGCGCGCGGCGGAATTCAGCGAGGGCTTGCGGATAACGGCCCTGTTGCTGATAGGCCAAACCCAGATAGCCGTGCGCGGGCGTGAAGCGCGCATCCAACTCGATGGTTTTTTGCAATTGGGCGATAGCGAGTTCTGGTTGGCGCGCGTTGAGATAAACCCAGCCGCTGACCGCGTTGACGATCAACGAGAGTGGATCCAATTCGTGCGCGCGCTCAATCTCGGCGCGCGCTTCGTCCGCGCGGCGCAGGCGCGTCAACAACTCGGCATACCACTGATGCGCCGGGGCGTAATTCGGATTCAGTTGAAGGGCGCGTTTGAAATCCTGCTCGGCTCCCAACCAATCCCAATCGTATTCGTGTTTGACCACCGCCAGCGAAGCGTGCGCCGCGCCCAGCGTCGGGTCGAGCGCGAGCGCGCGCAGCGCGGCCTCTTTCGATTTCGGATAAGACTCCGCCGTCGGCAAATTGCGATACGGAGTCAGCAGTTGATAGGAATCAGCCAGCCCCGCATAAGCCAGCGCGTAATCGGGCGCAATGCGCAGCGCGTCCTGAAAATAGGCGATGGCTTTATCCAGCCCCTCCGCTGTGCGTTTGTTCCAGTGGTAACGGCCTTGCAGATAAGCTTCGTAAGCCGTCGGATTGACCGGGCGCGTGGTGGACAATTGGCGTTGCTCGGCGGGCGTCAGCTTGAGGCTGATGTTGGTGGCGATGTCGCGCGCGACTTCGCGTTGCAGCGTGAGTACGTCGCGCACGTCGCGTTCGTAACTGTGCGCCCAGAGCGGCGTTTCGGTCGGCGCGTGAATCAATTGCGCCGTGATGCGCACGCGGTCGCCGACGCGCGTGACTGAGCCTTCGAGTACGGCCTCGACGTTCAGTTCGCGCGCGACTTCGGGCAAGGCTTTGTGCGCGCCTTTGTATTGCATAGCCGAGGTGCGTGAGATGACGCACAACCCGCCGAGTCCGGCCAGATCGGTTATCAACGCTTCGGTCAGGCCGTCGCTGAAATACTCCTGTTCCGGCAAACCCGACACGTTGGCGAGCGGCAAGACGGCCAACGATTTGATCACGGGCGCGCGGGCATCGCGCGCGGCGTAAAGGTAAGCCAGCGCGCTTAACACCAAAACCAACAACACGGCGGCGGCAAATTTATGCCGCTTGATTTCGTTGACGACGTATTCGGCACTGGATTGCGTGCGCGCGGCGGCAATGGAGCCAGTGGCGGGAACCGGCAACGGCACGCTTAGCGGTTCGCTGTAGGCCGTGTCAGCCAGACTGCGTTGCAGTTCGCGCAAGTCGTGCAGCAAGTCACCAGCGGTCTGGTAGCGCGCGCGCCGCTCTTTGCGCAAAGCCAGACTGACGATGCGTTGGAATTCGGCGGGCGCTGACGGAATGAGTTCCGTCAAAGCGGGCGGTTCGCTTTTCAAGATGGCGGCCAGCACATCGCTCGTCGTCTCGCCGTCGAAGGGCAACTTGCCGGTCGCCAGTTCATAAAGCACTACGCCGAGACTGAAGAGATCGGTGCGCGTGTCTACTGCCTGTCCGCGCGCCTGTTCGGGCGACATGTAACTCACCGTGCCCAACACTGTGCCTGGCGCAGTGCCCGAATGCGAAGGGTGGAGTGTGGAAGGCGGCGTATTGGCTTCAGTGAGTTTGGCGAGGCCGAAGTCCAACACCTTCAGATAACCATCAGGCCGCAGCATGAGGTTTTCAGGTTTGATGTCGCGGTGGATGACGCCCGCCTGATGTGCGGCTTCGAGCGCGGTGGCAAGTTGAATGGCAAGCTCCAATGCGGCGTCGAGCGGCAGCTTCCCGGCTCGCAAGCGGGCGCGCAGCGTTTGGCCGGCGACATATTCCATCGCGATGAAATGGCCGCGCGCGGTCGCGCCGAGATCGAAGATCATCGCAATGTTCGGATGATTGAGCGCCGAGGCGGCGCGCGCTTCCTGCTCGAAGCGGCGCACGCGCGCGGGGTCGTGCGTGTAACTGGCAAGCAAGACTTTCAACGCCACTCGCCGCTGCAAGTGCCGGTCGTGCGCCAAATAGACTTCGCCCATGCCGCCCCGGCCCAGCAACGAAATGATTTCGTAATGCGCGAGTTCTTCGCCCGCGCGCAATTCCGCCGGTTGGGCTGTGACGACGGCGGCAGCGAGTTGATGCGGCGGCGTTTCTAAAAAACCGCTCTCGGTGTCTTCAGAATCCCGCAGGGCCGCGAGCATGGCTTCGACCTCGCTACGCAAGGCGTCATCCGCGCCGCAGGCTTCGGTCAAATAAGCCGCGCGCTCCGCTGACGGATGCTCCAGGGTGTCTTCAAAAAGCTGTCGGATTTGTTGCCAACGCGCGGGGGTCATAGAGCTTCAGTCATACGGCGGTGCAGCCAGCTTTTGGCCGTCTGCCAGTGGCGTTTGATGGTGGCGGGCGAGAGGCTCAAGACTTCTGCCGTCTCTTCGACCGACAAGCCGCCGAAGTAACGCAATTCAACCAGTCGCGCCAGCGGCGGGTCGAGCGCGGCGAGTTCATCGAGCGCCTGATCGAGCAGGATTACGTCTACGTCAGGAGCGGCATCGGCGACCAGGGCGACTTCGGCGAGCGAGACTTTGACCGCGCCCGCGCCGCGCTTTTCGGCCAGATGGCGGCGCGCGTGATCTACCAGCAAGCGGCGCATGATTTCAGCCACCGCGCCGAAAAAGTGCGCGCGGTTCTGCCAGTTCACTTGCCGTTGATCCACCAATTGCAGGTAAACCTCGTGGACCAGCGCCGTCGGTTGCAAGGTGTGATCGGCGCGTTCCTGCCGCAAGCGGCCTGCCGCCAGCCGCCGCAATTCGTCATAAACGACGACCATCAATTCATCCAACGCCGACGCTTCGCCGCGCTGCCAGGCGAGCAGGAGTGCGGTGACGTTGCGGGAAACGATTTCTGCCACGGTTTTATTCCAAGAGGTGAGAAGGGCGCGGTGTCGGAACTTGCTTGAACGACCCGCAGGATAAGCGCGCTAAATAATTGGGTCAACGCGCGTAAAAATTTCTTGCCGAAGGTGAGCCAGTCTGTCAGCGGATTGCGCGATGAGGGTTGAGCGATGAATGGTTCATCGCTCATTCAACTTTAAGGAGACCCGCTATGTCGTCACGCAAACTCATATCACTTGGCTGGCTGCTGACGCTGTTGGCTATCGTTGCCAATGCGCAAAGCACCGCTTTCACCCATCAAGGCCGTTTGACCGACAACAACGTGGCGGCCAACGGCGCTTACGATCTGCAATTCGCCCTGTTTGACGCCCTGAGCGGCGGCGCACAACAGGGCGCAACGCTCACGCGCGACGACGTGCCGGTCACGAACGGCGTCTTCACCGTCGGGCTTGATTTCGGCGCGACGCCGTTCAATGGCGCGGCGCGCTGGCTGCAAATCAGCGTGCGCGCGGGGGCGAGCAGCGGAGCCTTTACCGCGCTCAATCCGCGCCAACTTATTGCGCCGACGCCCTACGCGATTCGCAGCCAGAACGCCGCGACCGCTGACGCCCTCTCGGTCAATTGCGTCGAGTGCATCACCGCCGCGCAAATCCAAAACGGCGGCGGCTTCGTCCAGAACGCAACCACGCCGCAGGCCAATGCCAATTTCAACATCAGCGGCAACGGCACGGCGGGTGGGACGCTAGCGGGTAACGTGGTTAACGCAGCGACGCAATACAACCTCAACGACACACGCATTCTGAGCAACCCAGGGTTGTTTAATTTATTCGTCGGTAACCTTGCTGGCAGGGACAACACGACCGGCAACGGCAACACTTTCGTTGGAGCAAGCACCGGCTTGCAAAATACCACCGGTGACTTAAACGCTTTTTTCGGAGCGAATGCCGGACTGGTCAACTCGTCTGGCAGACAAAACGCTTTCTTCGGTAACCAAGCGGGACTGTTCAACACGGCGGGCAGCGAAAACTCATTCTTTGGTCAAAACTCAGGTGCCGCCTCGACCGGCAGTTTCAATTCTTTCTTTGGTACTAACGCGGGCGGATTCAACACCACGGGTAGTTTCAACATTTTCATCGGACGACAGGCAGGGCTGGCGGCGAGGACGGGCAGCGGCAATGTTTTCATCGGCAATGACACCGGCTTCAACAACGTGACAGGAAGTAGCAACATCCTGCTCGGCAGTGGCGCGAATGTCGGCAGCGACGGGTTGTCGTTTGCCACCGCCATCGGCGCGGGATCAGTCGTTGCGAGCAGCAACACCATGGTTCTCGGCAGAAGCAACGGCAGCGATGGCGTGCAAGTGCCGGGCAATTTGACCGTCAGCGGCACGCTGTCGCTCAACGTGGTCAATGCGGCGACGCAATATAATCTCGGCGGCACGCGCATCCTGAACAATGTCGGCACGAACAATCTCTTCGCCGGAATCGGTGCCGGACAAGGGGGCAGCGACAACGCTCTCTTCGGGTTCAATGCCGGCCACTTCAACGGGGGCAGCAACAACGCTTTCTTCGGGACCAGCGCCGGTCTGTCCAACATAACGGGCGGCTTCAACACCTTTATCGGGCGACAGGCCGGGCGGAATATCTTGACGGGCAGCGGCAATGTCTTCATCGGCAATGACACGGGGCTCGCCAACACGAACGGCAGCAGCAACACGCTCCTCGGCAGTGGCGCGAATGTCGGCAGCGACGGGTTATCGTTTGCCGCTGCCATCGGCGCGGATGCCATCGTTGCGACCAGCAACACCATCCTGCTCGGTCGGAGCGACGGTTCTGACAAAGTGCGGATTCCGGGCCTCGGCGCGGCTGGCTTCACGCAGTTATGCCGCAACGCAAACAACGAGATTGCGACTTGTTCTTCCAGTCTGCGTTACAAAACCGCCATCATTCCTTATCACCACGGGCTGGACCTCATCAGCCGGTTGCAACCGATCAGCTTCACCTGGAAAGACGGCGGCATGCGCGACCTCGGCTTCGGCGCGGAAGACGTCGCCAAAATTGACCCGCTGCTCGTCGTCTATGACAAAGACGGGCAAGTCGAAGGCGTCAAATACGACCGCCTCAGCGCGCTGCTGGTCAACGCCGTCAAAGAACAGCAAGCCCAGCTCGAAACCCAGCAAAACCAGCTCGCAGAGCAGCAACGGCAAATCGGGGAACTCAAGACGCAGTTGACCGCGTTGATGACGCAGTTGCCGCAGCCGAAAGCGGCTGACCGGCGCTAAGCGCTATGCGGTACAGGGAGCGGTAGCGACTTGGTGTCTTCGCCTTTGTGGACTCGGAAGCACCAAGTCGCTACCGCTCCTCGTACCGCATCGGCCTGTCAAAACGCCAAAAATTTTTTCCTGCGCCCAAAGCGGCGCAGGGGGCTGGCGCATACGCGCCTGCGCTTCGCGCACCGCCCTAGAACAGTGTTCAGGAAGAAGAAGGGGGACTCACCACGACCACCCGAAAACCGGCACTGCCGTCACGGAAGCCCGGCGGACTGACGTAACGAA
>JAYSVR010000246.1:0-19678 GCA_043718445.1 Acidobacteriota bacterium
TACGTCTTTGTCTCTTTGTCTCTTTGTACCTTTGTGTTTGATTGATCTCCTGCTTATCACAGCCCTGAGTTGCAGCCATCCGCGCAATCCCATATAAAACGCCCATCTCGAAATCACACAGTTTTATTCCCTTGAGAGAAAACCGATGAAGACACCACACGCGGATTTGCGACAGCTTACGCGTCGCCATTTCTTCCAACAATCCGGCTTCGGCATTGGCGCAGCCGCCTTGTCAGGCTTGCTGAATCAAAACACGTTCGCTGCCAATATCGAACAACAAGCTCAACGCCTCGCGCCGAAAGCCAAACGCATCATCTATCTGTTCATGGCCGGAGCGCCTTCGACAATTGACTTGTTCGACAACAAGCCGATGTTGCGCCAATACGACGGGCAGCCTTGTCCCGACTCGTTCATCAAAGGCGAACGGTTCGCGTTCATTCAAGGCACGCCGAAGCTGTTGGGTACGCCGTTCAACTTTCGCAAGCACGGACAATCAGGACAGGAGATAAGCGACCTGTTGCCGCAACTGGCGAAACACGCCGATGACCTTGCGATCATTCGCACGATGCACACGACGCAATTCAATCACGCTCCGGCGCAAATTTTCATGAACGCCGGACATCAGATTCCCGGTCGTCCGAGCATGGGCGCGTGGATGCAATACGGTTTGGGCAGCGAGAACAAAGACCTGCCCGGCTTTGTCGTACTGCTCTCAGGCGAAAACAATCCCGATGGCGGCAAGTCCTGTTGGGGCAGCGGCTTTCTGCCGACGCAACATCAAGGCGTAGAGTTTCGCTCAAAAGGCGAACCGGTTTTATTCGTCAACAATCCCGCTGGCGTATCGGCAACTACGCGCCGCGCCACGCTCGATGCGCTGCGCGATTTGAACGGCATCAATCAACAGGCCGTCGGCGACCCTGAAATCGCTACGCGCATTGCGGCCTATGAGTTGGCCTTTCGCATGCAAACCTCAGTGCCTGAACTCACTGACATTGCGAAAGAACCCGCCGCCGTTCACGAAGCCTATGGCACGCGACCCGGCGAGACTTCGTTCTCGAATAACTGTTTGCTCGCGCGTCGTCTGGTCGAACGCGGCACACGCTTCGTGCAGCTTTATCATTGGGGTTGGGATACGCACGGCAATTCAGTTGGCACTGACATCGTGTCGAAACTTCCGCGCCTGTGCCGCGAAATTGATAAACCCATTGGCGCGTTGCTGACCGATCTCAAACAACGCGGACTGCTTGATGAAACCCTCGTCATCTGGGGCGGCGAGTTCGGACGTACGCCGATGAACGAAGCGCGCGGCGGTTCAAAGTTATTGGGCCGCGATCATCATCCGCGCGCCTTTGCGATGTGGATGGCCGGCGGCGGCATCAAGGGCGGCGTGACGCTAGGCGAGACGGATGAGATTGGCTACAACCCGGTGGTTGATCCGGTAGACGTGCATGACCTGCACGCGACCGTGTTGCACCTGATGGGCCTTGACCACACCAAACTGACTTATCGCTTTCAAGGCCGCGAATATCGTTTAACCGACGTACACGGCAACGTGCTGCGCAAGATCGTGGCGTAAAATCTTTGCTGACAGAAAAATTAGGGCAGAAAAATAAGCTGCCAATAGATTTTTATATTCTTCTGCCCCCATTTTTCTGTCAGCCTTAATCGGAGAGAAAACTCATGCGATTCATCCTGTCACTTGCTATCACCTGCTTGCTGGCGTCTTCGCTTTTCGCGCAAGCCAAGCTCGACCTCAATCAACCAGAAGACGTAGTCAAAGTCATGCAAAAGGTGCAATGCTCACTCGAAGACGGCAAGCCTGCGGTCTATTGGTGGCAAGGCAGCGTATACAGCCGCGTACCCGGCGAACGCGACCGGCACTTGTTTAACGTCGAAGGCATGAACATTCGCGCGTGCCAGTCGCTGAGAGATCCGCAGCGCGGTTACGGCTATCGTCAGGTCTCGCGCGAAATTCTTTTATATCTAGACCCCGAAACTAATCAGGTTTTGAAGAAGTGGAAAAATCCGTGGACGAATCAGGAAAACGAAGTCATTCAAATCGCAAACGATCCGGTGAACGCGCAGCCGAGTTACGCGCTGAGCGCCGACGGCAAGCCGACGAAGTTTGCGGGTACGGTTAAGAACGGGCGCTTGTGGATGCAGTTTGAAGTGCCGCTGTTTTATAAAAATCCGTTGGGCGGCGAGTATCAAGATTACGTCGGCGGAACCTATCACGCGATGGAAATGTTCACGTTCTTTATGCACGAACGCGAAATTCTCGATGCTTCAAAGAAAGCCTCTGACGACGTGACAGTCTCGTGGGCGCGCACGTCGGAATGGATGCCGTGGATGGAAATGGGTGATCGTCCGGGCACGATGATTTTCACCGCTGTAGGCCGCCGCGTGGCTTCGCTCGAAGCCGTCTCGCCCGCGATGATGGCTGAGATCAAAACGAATTATCCGGCTTACACCGCGCCGCCCGCGCTTGACGACAAACGTCCGAACGAAACCAGTTGGACGTTTTTCAAAAAAGTTCTCACTGACAAAAAGAACGGCAAGCCGCTGCCCGGCGCGAACGTGACGACGCTCGTCGCCAAAGCCGCTGACTCGCTGCCTGCTGCGAAAGCCGGACAGCTTAATCCGAACAATCCCGACGACCTCATCAAGATCGAACGCAAGGTCAATTGCTCTACTACCGATGGCAAGAACGCGCTGTATTGGTGGCACGGGCGCGTTTATAGCCGCGTACCCGGCGAACGCGACCGCTTGCTGTTTAACGTACACGGTTTTAACGCGCGCGCTTGCAAGGGCTTCACTGACGCCACGCGCGGCGCGGGCTATCGTTCGGTCTCGCGCGAGATGTTGATTTATACCGACCCGACGACCGGCGAGATTTTGCGTACGTGGAAGAATCCGTGGACGAACGAATCCATCGAAGTGCTGCACGTCGCCAACGACCCCGTGAATATGCGCGAAGCTACGTTTGCCAAAGACCAAGACGGCAAGCCGCGCGCGGCGTCTTCGATTGGTTTCGTGAAAGAAGGGCGTGTGCTTTCAGGCGGAGGCGCGGCGCGACTGTTCTATCAAAATCCGTTGGGCGGCGACTTCCAGACCAACATCGGCGGCTGGTATCACGCGATGGAATTCGGTACGACCGAAACGACGTTGGACGATTTGCTCGACGCGAACTCCGGCGAAATCAAAGACCGCGTGCTGACGTGGGTGCGCATCTCGAAATTTCTGCCGTGGATGAAGATGGGCGACCGCGCGGGCGTCGTCGTGTTTCATACCGCCGGGCTGCGCGTCAACGGCTGGGACGACGTGCCCGACTTGATTCGCAACGAGGTCAAACAGAATTGGCCTACGTGGCAAGAGGCTCCGCCGATTGACGACGCACGTCCCAATATGACCAGTTGGGATCAATTCAAACGCTGGATGGAAGGGAAGAAGAAGTAGTCGGTTGTCAGTAGTCGGTTGCCGGTTGTTAGTTACCGGCAACCGAACTACCGCCAACCAGCCAAAAAGCCCAATGCCTGAAACCACCAAACGCAAAGGTGCCGTACGCATCAGCGAGATTCCGACGACGATTCTCAAACAACTCAACACCGGCGAGATCGAAAGCGTCAACCTCACCGAATGGCTGGCCGTTGACCAACGCGCGTTGCTGATGAACGTATTGCCTGCGCTCAACCTGGCTGAAGCCGTCGCGCCTGCGTTCGCGCAAGTGAGCGCACTGAAAAAGCGCAGCCAGATGCAATGCCTGCCCGTGATTGCCACCGTCTTGCTCTACACGCTCAACCCGAAAACGAATCGGAATAAGTTGTTCGGCGCAATGCTGGTGCATCCGTCCGACACGGTGCGCTGTTGGGCGGCGTATGTCATCGGGCTGGATGATGCGTTGAACCTGGAAGAAAAACTGACGCGGCTGCGGCCTATCGCCTCCGATCAAAATTCCGGCGTGCGCGAAATTGCGTGGATGGCAGTACGCTCAGACATTGACGCACAACTCGCGCACGCCGTCGCCTTGCTGACCGAATGGACGAAAGAAGCCGATGCAAATTTGCGCCGCTTTGCCAGCGAAGCGACGCGACCACGCGGCGTGTGGTGCAAACACATCACAGCATTAAAACAAAATCCTGAGTTGGCTTACCCCATCCTTGAACCATTGAAGTCGGATGCGTCAAAGTACGTTCGCGATTCGGTCGCCAACTGGCTGAACGACGCGAGCAAGTCACAACCCGATTGGGTGCGCGAAGTTTGCGAGTTGTGGGCAACCGATTCGCCCACGCCGGAAACAAAGGCCATCATCAAGCGCGCACTGCGAACCCTGGAGAATGAAAAGTGAAAAGTGAAAAGCGAAAAGTTTTATCCAACCTTTTATCAAAACCATTTTGTCTGCCTGCCTTAGTGGCTGTGTGCCTTTCACTTTTCACTTTTCACTTTTCACTTTTCACTGCTGCCGCAGCAAATTACGCCAAGCTGATTGAACAAAAGCGCGCCGAGATTGACGCGAAATTCAAGACCCCCGCGCTCTCGCCGTTGCCGGCCAAAGACCTCGCAGCATTCAAAGGATTGAATTATTTCCCCGTAGATGAAAGCTATCGCGTCACTGCGCGTTTCGTTAGTGCCGATGCTGAGGTCGCGCCGCGTTCGCTCAAACGCGGTGAGTTGCAATTCTCTCTGGGCGGACGCGCGATGAGACTGGCTGTATACGCCGCGCCGCGCCGCACGCCGCGTCCGATTTTTGCGGCGATTAAAACCAAAGCTGAAACGCTGGTCGTGAATTTCAAAGACGCGACGAGCGGCAAGCAAACCCAACGCGAAGGCCGCCTGTTGGAAGTCGAACGAATCAACGACAACGAATATGTGATTGATTTCAATCTCGCGGCGAATGCGACCTGCGCTTATAGCCGCACTTCGGCTTGCCCTTCCGTCCCGCGCGAAAACACTTTGCCCGTGGCCGTGAATGCAGGCGAACAGCGTTATGAATCACCCGTCATCAGCGCGCCCGCACAAAGCGGGCAGCAATTTGCCAACATCGGATGGTTCAATCTCGTCAGCGGACAAACGATTCGTGATTGCAAGATCGGCTATCGCACGTTCGGCACGCTCAACGCCGCGAAAAGCAACGCCGTAATCTTCCCCGCCTGGTTTGCGGGCAAGAGCGAACAACTCGCCGCTTATCTGGGACCAGACAAGATGGTTGATCCGAACCGCTATTTCATCATTGCGACGGATGGGCTGGGCAATGGCATTTCGAGTTCGCCGTCGAACACGACGCTGCCATCGGGGCAATCGTTTCCGCGTCTCGCCATGCGCGATCTGGTCAATGCCGAACACGAATTGCTGCTCAAGGTTTTCGGCATTCAAAAGCTGCACGCGGTGATAGGCATTTCGATGGGCGGGATGGAAGCTTTTGAATGGGCGGTCGCTTATCCAGACGGCATGGAAAAAGTCATTTCGATTTTGGGTACGCCGCAACTCACTTCAGTTGATAAATTGCTCTGGACGACCGAACTCAAAGCCATCGAAGAAGCGCGCCGCACGACGGGCAACGGCGACAACGCCAGCGCACTGGTCGCGCGCATTCACACGATGGCGCTCGCCACGCCGCTCTATCGCACGCGCACCGTAGCCGCGAAAGACTACGAAAAATTCATCGCCAGCGAAGAGACTTTCTATCGCACGAATTTCAAATCGGCGGATTGGGCGGCGCAGTTGCAAGCGATGATTGACCACGACATCACAATCTCGCACGGCTATTCGCTGTTGCAGGCTTCGTGGCAGGTCAAAGCCCAATTGCTGGTCGTCGCCGCACGGCAAGACCACATGGTCAACCCCGAACCCGCACTCGAATTCGCGCGACTGGTCAGATCAAAGGTTCACGAAATCAACAACGATTGCGGACACCTTTACGCTCAATGCGAAGGCGCAGCGACCGTCAATTCTGTCGTGTCGAATTTCATCAATCCGTAATTCGCACCTCACGCGACAAACGGCGCGCGGCTCGTTAGAATGCGCCCGCTTTTCAAATCCGATTGCCCCGATTGACCCCAAATTGCCCATAAGCAGGCAACCCTCTCACAACCCAAAATTCAAAACAGACGGAGCAATTTCATGGCTCATGTGGTGATTGGTACGCGCAGCGATGCGCTGGCAGTTAAACAGGCGACTTATCTAAAAACCCAACTCGAACATACACACGCGGGCTTGCAAGTCGGGCTGGAAGTTCTCACGAACGACGCCACTGACTGGCTCAACGAAGCTGCACTCGCGCTTGGCGCGCGCAGCGTAGACGTGATCGTCCATCATCTGTGCGACCTCTCGCCGCGCTTGCCCGAAGACTTTCATCTAGCCGCCATCACCGAACGACAAGACGCACGCGACGCTTTGCTCGTGAGTCCGGCGTTGCGCGGAACCGTTCACACGTTGCGCGACTTGCCCGCCCATGCGCGCGTCGTAGCCAACGGCGGACATCGCCGCACGCAAATCGTGGCGCAACAGCCACAGGTCTTATTCGTCGGTGAAAACTATTCGTTAGAGACGGCCTTGCGACAACTAAACGCAGGCGCAATTGATGCTTTGGTTGCCGACGCGCTTTCGCTCTCGTTATTGGGAACTGAAGCCATAACCTGTTTCGACGCGACAGATTTCGTACCCGCCGCCGGACAAGGCGCGTTCGCGTTGCAATCACGCCTCGAAGACCAACGCACCAACCTGTTGCTCGAATCGCTCAATCACGCCGCGACGCGCGCTGCGGTGAATGCCGAACGTGCCGCGTTGCGCAATCTTTACGGCGAACCCGGCGACGCCATCGCTGTGTCGGCAACGCATTGCGTCATTGATTCATTGCCGCACCTCGCCTTGATCGGTCTGGTAGGCGACGCCACCTTGAACGCGCCGCCGATTCGCGCCGCAATCAACGCCGACCCACATGCGCCCGATCTGGCGGGCTCGGCGCTCGCCGTGCAATTGTTGCAAGCCGGAGCGCGCGACTTGCTCGCTCACGCACGCACCGCCCACGCCGTCGCGGAACAATCAAACGATTTAGCAAACGATTTAGCGGCGCTCTATCCGCAATCTTTTGCTGAAGAACCTGCTCAGTTGCGGCAAGCCGCCAGCGCCTTTCAAGGCACGGGCACGCGGCCTGCCTTTGAAACTTCTACGGTGGCGACGGTCTATCGCCCCAATGTTTTTAACCCCAATGTTTTTAATGAAGCTGCCGCGCCTGAATTCGATTTGCCAGAATTCGATCTGGTCGCCTCTAAAGTCAGCCGCTTGCGGCAACACCAGCCGCTGCACGAACGCCGCATCCTGTTGGCTTCAGGGCCGCGCACCAATCAAGACGAACTCACGCGCAAGCTCGAAGCCTTAGGCGCGACGGTCGTGATCTTGCCCAAATTGCGCGTGACTGAACCCGCCAGTTGGGAAGCCCTCGACAAAGTGTTGGTGCATATCAGTTGGTATGACTGGCTGCTGTTCACCAGCGCGACGAGTGTGACAGCGACGCTGAACCGCTGTGCCGCGCTCGGCCATCACTTGCAAGAAATCGAAGGCCGCCGCCTGTGTGCCGTGGGCAAAGCCACCGTCAACGCTTTGCGTGCCGCCGGACTTTCGCCCGACCTCGTGTTGCCGCAATTCACGCCGCAATTCACGGCGAACACGCTCGCCACTGAATGGGAAGCGCGTTTCGGCCAACGCGACGCGCTGCGCGGCAAAACCATGCTCTGTTTCACCGAACAAAATTTTGTTGATCAGTTCGCGCAAACCAGCCGTTCGCCCTTGCGCGCGTCGCTCGATCAACTCGGCGTTTATGTCGAAGCCGTGGCTTCGCATCAATACGCGCCACACGAATGGGAAAGCGGCTGGCAAACGGCTTTTGATTACGCGCTGTTTTTCGATGCGGCGAGTTTTGAAACGCTGACGACGCTTTGTACTCCGCAAGCCTTGCCGACAGTGCTGGCGAATACGCGCGTCGCTACGCTCACGCACGACGCCCACAAAGCTGCTCACGCCCACGGACTTTCAGCGCCACTGCGGCTCACGCAAACGCATCCGCCCGCGCTGGTGAAATGGCTGCGCGAAGATTGCGCACGCCACAACTCTTAAGAAGTGAGTGCTGAGTAAAGAAGGGGTGTGTAAATGTGTGGATGGTTAGTGCTTGTTTTGAAATTTGATGCTCGCCTTTACCTCAAGGGGATTTCACCACAAAAAGGCACAAGAGCCACAAAAACTTTCTCTCTTTTGTGGGTTCTGTGCTTCTTCGTGGCGAAATCCCTCTCAAGCCAAATAGGAAAAACGGCAGTGAACACGATGGCAAGACACTCAGTTCATAACTCGCTCGTTCTTTCGCCCTGACATCGGTAAGACATCTGCCCAATCCACCAAGCCAGCAAAAACAATGAGCCGTAAATCGCCAGTTCGACTAACACGAGTTGCGTGAGATCGAACGCTTTGCCCAACAACGAATGATGATGCCAGACATAGGGCATCGGCGGCTCTACGCCTAAACGCAGACGGTCATGGCGAAAGGGCCAAAGCAATTCGACGCCTGATGACGAAGTGAACAGCCAATCCAGCAACGGATGCGTAGCCATTGCGGCAGCGTATACAAACATCTGCCGCGTATGTTCTTTGCTCTCGTGTAACAGTACCGCGACGAGCCAGCCGCATAGCAACGCGAAGCCCAGCGAGTGAGTGAAATCGTGATGCCAGCCGCGTCCGGCAAAGGGCGCGAAGGGCAACCACTTGAATCCGCAATCGAAATCAGGCGCTACGGCAAGCAGAGAGCCTAGCGCATAAGCGCGCCAGTTTCTCTTTCCATCCTGTTTACGATGGCAAAGCGCGATCACGGTCGCGCCCATCAATCCGTGAGCAATTGGTAGTGGCATGAATTTCTTCCTTCTAAAATTTGTGGGCAGGTTTCAAAACTGCCCTAACGTTTGAGCATTAGCGCGGTAGCGATTGCACGAGTTGATAGGCTTTGACGCGCGACCAGTTCCAACCGCGCCAGCCTTCTGCGCCGCCGCTCCAATCGCGTTGGCGCAGCCGTTCAACGACGAGCGGTTGGTCGTTCGCAGGCAAATGCGGCAAGCCTGCGACGAGCGCGGGCACTGAATCGGCGCTGAGTTGCGTGGTGTAATCGAGATCGGTATGAATTCCGTCACGCGCGCGTGCGAGGTTTACGCGAGCAATCAGGTTGTCAGGATTGAGTGCGTGCAAAGCCGCGATGACGCAAAGCCCCGCGACAACTGCGCCAAAAGCGAATCGCTCGCGCTGGCCGCGCAAAACCGTAGCGATGAACCAGATGAATACGACGGCGAGCCAAAGCTGAAACGCCAGCGTGTAAATACGCAATTCCGTCAAACCACAGCACTCGTGATAAAGCAGCATGCGTTTGACCGCCGAAGCCATAATCACGAACAGCAACGCGATCTGGGCCGTAGCCAGTGCGCGAAAGATGGTTTCGTTGCGCGGTTGGTCTTTGCGCAACAGCCATTGCAGGCCTAACACCAACGGCAAGACGAGCAGCGAGACCCACACCAATTCAAAAAAACCGCGCCGCGCGTAACTCGCATAAGCCGTTCCCGCGCCGGGTGAAAATTCCGCCGCGCCAAAAAACAGATAGCGAAACTGTACGAGTACGAAAGCGAGAAACAGCAGATTCAACAAGCCCATCACGATGCCGGTTTCGATAATGCCCAACGAAAAAAAGCTGGCAGATGTTGGCGCTGAAGGGGAAAGCATCTTGTTCTGACTCAAAGCCGAAGCTGACAGCAAGCCGTGCAGATAACCTCCGACCAGCCACGCGACGCTTCCGGCCACGAACAGGTGCAAGGTCAATGCTCCGCTGTCAAAGTTGAAAGCCTTGAAAACCATGTTCTCAAAGATCGCATCGGCAGCCATCAGCAATCCGCCAAAAACCGCCAAGACAGGCACGGCAATGGCGAGGCCTTTGCCGATGGCGAAAGCCCGCGCCGACCATCCGTTGCGCGGCAACTCGCGCCAGCGAATGTCGCCAAACACCAATAGCAACGCGCCAATCGCGGCTTCTGCCGCCAGTTCAAAGCCAGCCAATACGTAATCAACCAGACTGGCGTAACGCAGCCGTCCGCGTTGGGTGTGCAAGGCCAACATCAATAACGTGATGAGCAGAGCGCCTACATCCAACGCCTGCAACGTAATCGAATCGCGCCACGCCAACGCGAGCGAAAAGAATCCGAGCGGCAGCGCGAACCAATACAACGTGCGGCTCGTGCGGCCTTCGTGACGGAACACGAACCACGCGCCGCTCGCGGTGATGGCGAGCCAGACGTGAAAGTTCAAGCCCCACGGCGTAGCGCGCAATAGCCAATCGCCTGCCAAGCCGGAACCGATAGCGATGGCGAGAATATAAAGACCGCGCTGCGTCGCGGCGCTGGGCAGCGCAATCGGCGCACTCGCCGGCGCAGCTCCATTGCCGAACGAGCTGAGTTGCGATTCATAAAGCGGCCCTGCTGGCGCGGGCGTCATCACGGTTTGATAACCCGCAGGCTCCTGCGATGTTTTCGTTTCTGAAGCGGTTTCATTGTTCATAACTTTCTCCCAAGCAGTGAGTTCGTAAAGATAACTAACTAGAAAATTATCCCTTGAAGTACTTTGCCAAACAAAGCCACTAGCCACATTTTCGCCCGTGGGAACCCACAGTCTGTAAACTCGCAAATGTTACGGGCGAAAAAAGGGGAAGGTCAGGCTTTGCCGTTGCGCGCGATGCGCAAGCGGGCATTGGTTTGTCCCATCACCATGACAGAGACGTTGCGTTGGCGTGGGCAATCGAGTTCGAGAAAGAAGATGCGCTGCCAGCGTCCGAGTTGCATTTCGCCGCCGACGATGTTGATCGTTTCAGAAGCGCGCAAAAACAGTGACCGGCAATGCGAATGTCCGTTGGGGCTTTCGTCGGGTTGCATGTTGACGGTACGCACTTCGAAATCGTTGTGGCGATAGTCGTGGGCTTGCGGAGCGATGCGCTCAAAGAGGTCTTTCATGTCTTCGAGCAGCAGCGGTTCGTGTTCGTTGATGATGATGGCGGTCGTCGTATGTTTGGTTTGAATGTTGATCCAACCGTATTCGATCCCGGCGGCGGCGGCGATGTCCTTGATGGAATCGGTGATGTCTATGAATTGCAATCCGTCTTTAGTTTCGAACGTGGTTTCGAGCGTCAGCGTTTGATGATGCACCCCCATCACGGTGCCCATCGTCTGTTCAACTTGCGTGGCTTGGTACATTACGAATTTCCTTGGGAATTAAATAACTGCATTAAATAAAGCGCGCGGATTGTAGACGACCCATCAACAGCCTTCCAAATGCAAGGGCCCAACGGCTCTGCGGCTGGTCAGTCCAGTGCATTATCGGCCTCAACGCGCCGCGCGAATCAGGGCTTCCATATGATCTAGATAGCGTCCCAACGCGCGGCGTCCGACCGGCGTCAGTTGATATTCTGTTCTCGGTACCCGACCTGCGAATGATTTCGTGCAAACGATGTAGTGCGCATCTTCGAGCTTGCGCGTATGCACGCTCACGTTGCCGTCGGTGGTTTGCAGCAACTCTTTCAACTCGCTGAAAGTCAGCGAATCGTTCGCCGCCAGCGCGCTGACGATGCCCAGCCGGATGCGTTCGTGAATCAGGTTGTCGAGATCAGGCGTCCTTTCGGCTACGCGCAAAGCTTGTAAGGCGCGCGTCGCAGGCGCTATTGAGGACGCGTGCTTTTCGGGCACTTCGTCTTTGGCAATGGAACGAGCTGATTTAGCCACCGTACCTCCTTGCGATAATCAAACCGAAAATGATGTGTAATCCGCCAAAGCCCACCGCCATCAGCGCATTGCCGAAAGCCGGTAAGAGAAACAGCGCCACGCTGCCCAACGCCATAAAACATAAACCCATCACCGGCACGATGCGGACCGAGAAGGCTCCGCCCGTGACGATGCCCGTGCCGTAAAGCAATAGCCAAAGACCCGGCAACGCCGTGAAAGCGTGAGCGCGATAAAGCACCACGGTCAGCAACAATCCCGCGATTAAGGGCGGCGTGAGACTCAGCGCGAAGCGGCGTCCCGGCCCTGACCACAATGGCGCATCGGCCCGGCGCGCTTTGCGGCGCATCGTGAAAACGCCTACGGCCAGCGCGAGCAACGCCTCCCACAACCAGGTGAACAGCCAACCGCGCATCGTCGTCTGCCGCGCCGCCCACGCGCTCGCCAGCAACGCCGTCACTCCGATGAATACGCCGCCCCAGCCCGACACGGCGGTGAACGCCGACGCGCGTTCCATCGTCTCGCGGATGAAGCGCAGGTTATCCATCGCCCGCCCATGCAAAGTTGGCACGGCAGGCGGCTCGTCCTCTGACGTAGGAAGCGCGGGTCGTAACGGTTGAACTGAACTCATAGTCAGGGCTTATACGCCGAGTGCGGAGATTTGACAAGTACTTTTTGAAATAAAGTTAAACGTTTAGAGTACCGCCTTGAGGCCAATGAGGTTGAGTTAAGCGATAAAGATGGTGCAGAGCGTAGGGCAGGTTCGTAACCTGCCCTACAACCCCGTGGCGGGTTTTCCGCTGTCGTGACGGGGCTGCAGAGTGTAGGGCAGGTTACGAACCTGCCCTACGCCCCGCGCCTAACTTAACCTCGTTGGCTTCAAGGCAGTACTCTAAACAGAGGGTCTGATTTACTTGATCGTTACTTTGACCGGATTCGTGGCTTTGCCATCCACGACGGTTGTGACATTTACCTCGCCGCGTCCGATCAGCGCGCGGGGCAGGCTGACATTGAGTTGGTCTAAGCCCACCAACCCGCCCGTCGCACCGGCGAAACTTACCGCAGCGGACGTGCCGCCTACGGTGACGCTCACATTGCCGAGGCCGGAGCGTCCGCGCCAACCGGTGCCGAACAACACGAGAAAGACCTGATCGGTGGCTACGCCCAGATCAATGGGGATGGCGACGAAACGGCTGGTTGTCGCATCCCACCGCGCCAGCGATTCATACACGGGCACGGCGCTGCCAGCGGGAATGCGCAACACGACGCCCGCCACGATGCCGCTGCCGCTGGCGTTGAGCGTGAATACGCCGGGCGCAATTGCGGCAATCGTCGCAGTGCCTTGCGCGGTCGTCGTCGTACCGGTCATCACTTTCACCGTTGCCGTACCCAACGCGGTGTTGTTTGGAATCAGGTAATTGATTTGCGAAGGCGAGACGAAAAACAACGGAGCGTCGTATGTGGTGCCAGTGCTATCTGTGACTTTGACTTGCGCTCCGCCCAGCGTCGTCGGCAGCGGGATCGTATTCGCCACCGCCGTCGTCGTGGTCAGATTCGCACCGAAACCTGCGACGATGGCGTTCGCGGCCAGCGGCGGCGCGGCGTAACTCGCGGCATTCACGGTGGTGAAAACTGAAGGCGTTGGCGTCGGTGTAGGTGTGGGGGTCGGATTCGGCGTACCCGTTGCCAACTCATAACAACCAATGTCGGGGGCGCTGCCTTGGGGACGCGCCGTGCCCGCTATGTCTTCGTTGACGTTGAGACCGGTGACGCCTGCGTTGAGCGCGAGCGCGGTGGCTTTGAGTTGGTAATTCCCTGCCGCCGCGTCAACGAATAAAGCCGCGCTAGTCGAGATGATCGAATGCGCATCCTGCCCGGTGGTCTTCCACGTGTTGAAATCAATGAAGCTGTTGCCGTCATCGCGGCTGAAACGATTGACGATGATGTTGTAATCGCTGCGCAATACGCTTTGCGTCGTCGCATAAGCCGTGATCGAACCGCGCGTGTCGGGATGAATGAAGATGTTGTTTTTGATTTCGTTGTTGACCGGATGGCTTTGCCCGTTGGTCGAGGCCGGAATGTTCATCGCCCAGCGCGCGTTCGCGGCCATCACGACGGTGTTGTGATAAACCTTGTTGTTGCTCGAACCCTGCGCGCCGTCAGTCGCATACAACGAGATGCCCGACGCGCGATTGTTATAAAGCAGGTTGTTGCGAATCACGCTGTCAGAGACGCCGTCGCAATTGATGCCCGAACCGCCGCCCGCGCCGTTTTCATAAATGACGTTCTTTTCGATCAGGCCGAACGAAATCTGTCCGTCACCGCCCAGCGAAAGATCGCCGTTCATGTGCAAGCCTGCGCGCGCGTTGCGATAGAGTTTGTTGCCACGAATCGTCGGATAGTCGGCGCTGTTGCTGTGATAGATGCCGTGTTCGCTGTTGGCCCAGCATTCGTTGCCCTGCAACAACACGTGGTCGCTGAAGCCGGTAAGAATTCCATCCCCCAGTGTAGATTTTCCATTGTCGTGCGACAGGCAGTTGCGCACCGTTACGTAATCGGTGACGCGCACGTCAATGCCGTGGCGCGGCGCGTTGGCAACCTCGAAGCCCTCGATTACGACGTAAGTCACCGTCGCCTCGAAGTTCTCGACTTCGATAATGCTCTGATGGCGATTGGCCGCGCTCACGGCGTTCAGCAAGGGCCGCACGCCCGCGTCGGCCTTGATCGTAATCGGCGCGCTCGCCGTGCCGCTGCGGCCAATGCGAAAGCCAGCATAAGTGCCGGCTCTGACAATTACCGTATCGCCCGCCGCTACGCGATCAACCGCGTATTGCAACGTGCGCCACGGCAAGGCCGCCGTGCCCGCGTTGGCGTTGTTGCCGTTCACGTCAACGTAATAAGTCGCCGCCCACGCGGGCAGCGAGAGCAAGCACAGCAATACTGAAACAAGAAGTGGAGATTTGAATTGCATAGAACCTCGCGTGAAAAAAGGAAGTAGTTGAGTGAAGCCGAGATTCCGAATTGCAAGGGCTATGCCAGCGGATAGCCAAACACTGCTAGCACTCCCGCAGCCTAAACGTCACCCGTCCAATCACCTGCGCCTTACGTCAAATCGTCAATGTGGGAGCATCCGCCATAAGGTGAGCCTGCACGGGGAGCATTACAGGAAAGGGCGCGGGCATTTTCTTGAATCCGCGCCTGCGAGCAAGGCGAATAACCGCATTGCAGTTCGCGCAATTGACAGCGTGTCGTTACCAAAGTACTTAACGGGTCAGCAGTTAATCCGCTGATCCTAAACCACACAACAATATGGCTTATGCGGTCACAACAAATCAGCTTTTCGTCGCCACGACAACGCGCGTTGCCGTAACGCGAAAACTCGATGAAAGGGAGCGAATGACCGAGGTAAACATCAAGCCGGAATCGGCAAGCCCGAAACCAGTCAGGCAAATGCCTGTCAGCATTTTGCCGCGCATCGCCGCCGGAGACCGTGCGGCAGTGCAGGAATGTATTGACACTTATGGCGGATTGGTTTGGTCGTTGGCGCGCAAGTTGTCGCCTACGTCCTCAGAAGCCGAAGACGCCGTGCAGGAAATCTTCATTGACCTTTGGAAAAGCGCCGCGCGTTATGACGGCGCACGCAGTTCTGAAACCACCTGGGTGGCGATGATCGCGCGCCGCCGTTTGATTGACCGCCGCCGCGCAGCGCAGCGCGCGCCGGTGTTGAGCGAAATTTCCGACCTGATGCTCGAAACCATCCCCGACCCGGTGCGGCGTTACGACCAACTCATCGAGGCGGCGGGCGAAGCCGCGCTGGCAGCCAAAGCGATGCAACAATTAAAGCCTACGCAACAGGTCGTCTTGCAGATGGCGGTTTATCAGGGAATGACGCATCCCGAAATCGCCCAGGCCACGGGCATCCCGTTGGGTACGGTAAAAACTTTCGTGCGACGCGGCCTGATACACATCCGCCGCGCGCTCGGCGTGCGTACTGTGGACGCCGCGAGCTTTACCGAAGAGGAGGTGCAAGCATGAGCACGAGTACGAATCCGAATTTTAACGAACCGCGCCGCATCGCCCTGTTGTTGGCTGACCGCGCCGTTTACGCCCTGCCCGACGAAGAGGCCAACGAGTTGGCGACGCTGCTGGCGCGTCACCCCGAAACTGACGACACCGAAATTGACGAGGCCGCCGCCGCCTTGCATCTGGCAAAACCGATCTTGCCGGAATCAATGCCTTCGCGGTTGCGCGCACGGCTTTTTGTCCACGCTGAAAATTTCGTCTTTGAAAAAGAAATGGCATCCGAACCGATGAGAGCGTCGTCTGAGCGCACGGCGGCGCCGCGCGGGGCTGCGGCTGAACCCCACATCCAGCCAGCGCCCTTGCCGAAAGCGCGCGCCGCCACTTCATCAAATGTTCTGGATGCGCCTATGGATGCGTCAGCTAGTCCGGCTGAGACTGCCCCCATTTCTCAGGAACTGGCTTTCCCTTCAGCATCTTCACAATATGAAAAACTTGGGCAGTCTCGCCGGACTGCCTCACAAACGATTTCTTCTGCTTCTGCTAAACCTCGTGTAGATATTTTCGGGCGTATGGGTTGGCTGGCCGCCGCCGCGTGTTTGGCGATTGCGTTTGCGGGCGTACGCGAATCGCGGCAACTGCAAAAAGTAGTTGTCGCCTTGAAAGCTGAGAAAACCGCGCCTAACTATCTCGCGTTGCGCCAGGCGATGTTGTCGCAAGGCAATGCGGTCAAAGCGATTGACTGGACGCCTACGGCTTATCCCGGCATGCAAACCGTACGCGGCGATGTCGTGTGGAGCGATTCGAAACAGGAAGGTTACATGCGCTTCGTCGGGCTGCCCACGAACGATCCGCGCCAACAGGTTTACCAACTGTGGATTTTCGCGGCGAATCAGGAAGAAGCGCATCCCGTAGACGGCGGCGTTTTTAACGTCAACGCCAACGGCGAAGTCGTCATCCCGATCACGGCCAAGCTGTTCGTCCAGCGGCCCAGCCTGTTTGCCATCACCATCGAAAAGCCCGGCGGCGTCGTCGTCTCAAAACGCGACAAACTGGCGCTGGTTGCCAAAGGCGTCTAAGCAAGCGGCTTCAACTTGAGTGATAAAGCCCGCGATTGTCACCGAGCCAAGCCTCTCTTTCTTTGGTCGCTCGTAATGCGCTCTGGCACGTTCAGCCAGCGGCAAGTGGTGAATAGCCCGGCGCGTTTCGTAACTTAACGGTTGGGTGATTTCTAGCGTAACCTCTTGCGTAACCATAAATTTCTCCTTCGGCTGGAAAAGTAACCAGCAATTCCCGGTTTGAAACGTTAGCCCAGACCTTTCTTTCAGATCGGAGGGCTTTCGCCACAAAAAAGCACAGAATTCACAAAGTTTCCTGAAAAATCTTTTTTGTGGCTTTTGTGCCTTTTTGTGGCGAAAGCCCTCCGATCTGGCAGGAAAGGTTCAAACCGGGAATTGCTGAAAAGTAACTCAGCCTCGTTTGAATTCGCCATGCCACTTGATGAGTGCGCATCAGCCTTTTGCATCGCACCAAAGAGAAAATAAGCGTGGCAACCGTAGCGCAACTTCGCCAAAGTTGCGCCAGTGGCGCTGCGAACCCGTGCGGGCGGGAACGGATTGCCCCCACGGTGGCGCATCCCGGTAAGCCGCGCCTTGCGAACGAAACGTCCGACTACCAGTAACGCAACTTTGGCGAAGTTGCGCTACGGTTGCCAGCGCGCTGTTTTCCACCACCATGCAAAATTTTACGCACACTCTCAGAAGAATCGTGAAACTTTTGTTTGCCCTAAACGAGTAACTTGACGGCACCGCCGGTAAGATGGCGAAAGACGAATAACCTGCCCGTCCAACCAGTCTTGTTGCCATATTTGCTGTGTACGCCAGTCTTCAAATTGCTGAAGGCTTACCGTAGTAAAGACAGGCTGAAGTTTTTCGTATAAGTCAGTCTTGGCAAACTGGATTCCACTGTAATCACCTCCGACTGTATCGTGCAATTTGGACTATAAACATGTAAAACATACTGACCAGGATAATTTAAATTAACCCTAAACTTACCTTTTGTATCTGAGGTCGCAGAAATGTTTAATCTTGGGCAAAAAGGGTTAATAATATCAATGCTAACGCCAGAAAGTGGTTTATCTATAAGCATGACGTTCCCTGTGACAACTGAAGGTATTGCGTCGCCCAAGTATCCGGCAATCAGTCCTATATTTATCACTACGTCGCTTTGAAGAGACGGCGGAAGCTCAATTGAGGTTTTAAGATACCCACGACAAGCGAAAAACACAGATCGCTGATCCTTTACAGTGATTGTTGCGGCGTAATCCCCATCTTTGTTTGAATTCAATAGTATTTTTTCTTCATTGTTGCCTATCGCCACTTCGCAAGAAGTCTTCACAACTGGGTTACCGAATGGGTCAACGAATTTGCCCTTAATCCTTACCTGTCCGCTAATACCAGCATCGAGCATAAAAAAAGACGAGAGAACTACCCATATTAATGTCAACGTTTTCATATGCCCTCCTAAAAGCACTCTTTCTTAATCTTCTCTGTAATGTTGCGTGTATTTCTTTCATCTATAGTAATACCTAAAGCCTTTTGGATGTCTGCATCCACCTGACCGCCTGGAATTGCGTGTAGGGCTTCATGAAAGAAAAGTGCTTTATTATCTTTGTTATCTCCATTGTTAGATGTTTTTACAGCATCCGGCCTTAAGTAAATCACTAAAGATGAATGTGTGATCGAGGCCATGGCACTTAGCCCAGGGTTACTAGCAAATACGCCTGATACATACGCATTGGGGCCGTAGAGAAAATCAGCCTGTCCTTGAGGTCTGACATTACCCGCAACAGCAACAACCGAGCGCGTGCCATCAAAGAAGGTAGCTCCTTGGCTTAAGTATTCAGAAAATTTCTCCGAAGAAATTCCAAGCTTATCTAGTACTTCCTTTTGGCATTTTTCAGAAATGTTTTTAGCAAACCCAGCCAAAGCATTAACTGCATTGTACGCAGCATTAGATGTTTCAGCGTCAAGTCCCCAATGTCCATCGTGCCCCCAGATTTCTCCCCAAGAATCCGGCCCATCCGCGATAATCCCTGTATGCTGTCCAATACCTTGACCTCGACCAACGCCGCTTGTAAGAAAATAACCAGCACGATCAAGTACTAACATGTAACGATTGGCAATTAACCAAGCAACCCAACCAGCAAAAGCGGGCAATGGATTCGTACCGGCTTTATCTACGAAATTAACGGGGGCATTGGCAATATAACTGTACAAATTGAGAGTTTCGGGAACCTTTAGATTCGAACTCTTCAACCCAATTGGATCGGGCTGCATAAACCGTCCACGCCCAAACTTGTAATGCCGTGCCTGCGCGAAGTCCAGCCCTGCCGCCGCATCCCGCTCGTACCCCGTAAACTTCCCGTTACTAATCGTAGTCCATTCCAGCAACGGATTCCCGTGCGGGTCGTATTCCCCTCGGAACATAACAACACCAGTTGAGTTAGTCATCTTCCTCGGAGTTCCCAAATGATCGGTGTGCAGCCAATAGAACTGACCATCCGTCGCCAACTGCGCAATTTCTTTCCCGCCCGCCGTGACGTGTACGCGATTGACTGTGCCCGTGCCATTTAATTCAAACGCCGCCGAACCCAGCACCGATGAATTAACATAATAAGTCGTAGCTCCGCCTTCGACCTTCTTCACTCTTTTCCCGTCGCCATTGTAGCCATACGTCCCCAGCGCGCCGCCGTTGACCGAAGTCATTCGACCTACGGCATCATACGCGTAAGTCTTCTGCCCGTCGTTGGTCAAATTACCGGCGGCATCGTACGTATGCGCCAGCGTCTGTCCGTTTTCGACTACGTTGAG
>JAYSVR010000247.1:0-5821 GCA_043718445.1 Acidobacteriota bacterium
GGTGAACACATACGCGCTGGTGTCGTTGATCTTTTGGTTCATCGGCTTGATTCCCGATTTCGCCACCTTGCGTGATCGCACCAAAAGCAAAGTTCAAAAATTCATCTTCGGCATGCTCTCAATGGGCTGGCGCGGCGACGCGCGGCACTGGCATCGCTATGAAACGGCTTATCTGTTATTGGCCGGACTCTCGACGCCGCTCGTGCTTTCAGTACACACCATCGTGTCCTTCGACTTTGCTACCGGCATCGTGCCGGGCTGGCACACGACGATCTTCCCACCCTATTTCGTAGCGGGCGCGGTTTACGCGGGCTTTGCGATGGTGCTGACCATCGGCATTCCGGTGCGCAAGTTCTGGAAGCTCGAAGATTTTATCACCGAACGCCACATTCAGAACATGTGCAAGGTGATGCTGGCGACTGGATTGATTGTTTGTTACGGCTATTTCATGGAGTTGTTCTTCGCGTTCTATAGCGGCAGCACCTACGAAATTTTCATGATGAACAATCGTATGTTTGGCGAATACGGCTGGTCATACTGGGCGCTGATTCTGTGCAACTTCCTGATTCCGCAAATGCTTTGGTACAAGCCGTTCCGCCATAACAAGTTCATTATTCTCGTGGTTTGCATGGCGATCAACGTGGGCATGTGGCTCGAACGCTTCGTCATCATCGTGACCAGCTTGAACCGCGATTACGCTCCGTCGTCGTGGAAGCATTACAACCCGACGATTTTCGATTTCTCGATGTTCGCGGGCACGCTGGGCTTGTTCTTCACGTTGATGTTCCTCTTCCTGCGCTTTGTGCCGATGATTCCGATCTTCGAGATGAAGGCGCTGCTGCCCGAAACCAAAGTGGACGAACACAAGGTCGAGCAGAAAGAAAAAGAAATCGAAAACGCCAAAGGCTTATTGGGTTCGCCCGTGCCTACGTTTGGCGACTAGCTGCTAGTTGTCGGTGGTCGGTGGTCGGTTGTCGGTTTCTCACCGCGACTGAAACCGGCAACCGGCAACCGATTACCGACAACCGATTTATGACGCATAAAGAAGAAAAAAGCGCATACGGACTAATGGCCGAATTTGACGACGTGAACTCGGCGGTCGCGGCGGCGCGCAAGGTATATGAGGCAGGCTATCGCCGCATCAACGCCTATTCGCCCTATCCGGTCGAAGAGCTTTCAGAAGCCATCGGCTTCCACAAAAACTTGGTTCCGCCCATCGTCTTTATCGGCGGGTTGATGGGTTGTCTGGGCGGCTTTGCGATGATTTATTGGATGACAGCGATTGATTATCCGATCAATGTCGGAGGTCGTCCGCTGCTGAGTTTGCCGGCGTGGATTCCGATTATGTTCGAATGCACGATTTTGATCGCGGCCCTTTCGGCGGTGATTGGAATGATTGCGATGAACGGCTTGCCGCGTCCGCATCATCCGGTGTTCAACCTGCCTTCGTTTGCGCGCGCGACGACTGACCGCTTTTTCGTTTGCATAAGGCAGACGATCCGCGCTATGACCACGAACAAACCAAGACGTTTCTCGCCAGCTTAGGCGCACGGGAGGTTTCTGATGTCGAAAGCTGAGTCGCCGAAAACCGGCAAATCAAAAGGCAAAAGGCAAAAGGCAAAAGGCAAAAATTTTATGGCGGAAGTGTGCGGCAACAAAAATTCAAATCGGCAAGCTAAGGTTCAAGGGCGAAGACTTTTGCCTTTTGCCTTTTGCCTTTTGCCTTTTGCCTTGCTGCTCGCCGGTTGCCGTCAGGATATGCACGACAACCCGCGTTTTGAGGCATACGAAGACGGCGGCAATCGCCAGGTCCCTGAAGGCACGATTGCACGCGGTTCGTTGCAAGCGGCGACGACTTATTCGGTTGTGAACAGCAAACTGCCCGGCAATCCCGCGACGCCTGGGACTGATATTCCGCCGGGTTGGACTGCGACCGTGACTGACATTCCGAAAGGCGAAGACGGTTTTCCTTTCAAGCCCGCCAATCAGGAAGAATGGATGGCGATCATTGAGCGCGGGCAGAATCGCTACAACATTTCGTGCGCGCCGTGCCACGGCTCGTTGGGCGACGGCAAAGGAATGATTGCGATGCGCGGTTTCAAAAAGCCGCCCAGTTATCACGAAGATCGCTTGCGGCTGGCTCCGGCAAGTCACTTTTACGACGTGATGACGAACGGTTTCGGCGCTATGTATAACTACGCGACGGAACTCACGCCGGAAGATCGCTGGAAGATCGCGGCTTACATTCGCGTGCTGCAACTGAGCCAGCGCGCCGACTTCGCGCAATTGCCCGACGACGTGAAAGCGAAAGTACAAGGCAAGGGCGGCCCTGTTCAAAATGCTCCGGCGGCTCCGCAAGGTAGCGCTGAAACGCACGGCGAACCGAAAGCGCCTGAACCTAAACCGGCTGCTCCGGCGAATGCACCAGCAGCGGCAAAAGAAAAAGCAGCAACGTCGCACTAAGCGCCCAGACGTTCGGATAGACGTTCGGACAGGCTAAAGCCTATCCAACGGGTAACAGACTGAAGTCTGTTCTACATTAAGGAACGATTGTTCATGAAAGCGAATTTTGAGCCTCCCGCAGACCTCGGAGGCATTCAACTCAAAGCACTGGTCGTGGGCGTCATCGGTTTGATCGCCGCGATTGTCGGCGGCATGGCGATGGGCGGCTTGGAACTCGTCGCGCAAACGACCTTCGTTGCCTACATCTTTTGGGTAGGCATCGCCATCGGCTGTCTGGGCTTGTTGATGGTGCAATACCTCGGCGGCGGCGGCTGGGGACTGGTGATTCGCCGCATTCTCGAATCAGGCGCGCATACGCTTTATCTGATGGCGGTATTGTTTTTGGTGATCGTCGTTGGGCTGGGGCTGATGAGCGGTCATCCGCTTTACGATTGGGTTCACCCGACAGGACATCTCAAGGAGTTGTGGGACAGCCCGAACTGGAATTTCAAACGGGTTTGGTTGAGCGTGCCGTTTTTCATCGCACGCGGCCTGCTTTATTTCGCCATCTGGATTGGCTTGACGTGGAAGCTCACGCGTAACAGCCATCGGCAAGACGAGACGGGCGATCCTGCAACGTTGCAAAGTTCGCAAAACTGGAGTGGGCCGGGCTTTTTGATCTTCGGGTTGACGCTGTCCTTCGCTTCGGTTGATTGGGTGATGTCGCTCGATGTCGAATGGTTCTCTACGATTTTCGGCATGTTGATGCTGGCGGGTTGGGGCGTCGCCACGTTGAGCCTGATCGTTTGGATTTGCGTCACGCTGGCGAAATACGAAGGCTTCGAGCAAGTCTATCAAACGAAACTTTTCCACGATCTGGGCAAGCTGATGATGGCGGTGACGATGGTCTGGACTTACTTCTCGTTTTCGCAGTTGCTCATCATCTGGTCGGGCAATTTGCCCGAAGAGATTCCGTTTTATCTCGAACGCTTCAAAGGTGTCTGGGGCTATTTGGGCATAGCGATCATCCTGCTGCATTTCGTGCTGCCGTTCCTGTTGCTGCTTTCGCGCGATTTGAAACGCAATGCGAACAAGTTGAAATACGTGGCGTGCCTGTTGATCGGCATGCGGTTCTTCGATTTGATGTGGTACATCGTGCCGGAGTTCCAGGACGGCGGCGGACACGGTCACGCGCAAGATTATTACGTCAAAGGATTGTTCATTTATGTCGCGGCCTTTTTCGGACTCGGCGGCATTTGGTTCTGGTGGATGATCGGACAACTGCGCAAACGTTCGCTGTTGCCGGTGAACGATCCGCAACTGACCGAAGCGCTCGCAGCCGGAGGGCATCACTAAAGATAACGGTAGCTGTATGGCAACCTGTCAGGTTGCCGAGTCGTCAGGCAGCGAACGACTGGCTGGACAAGACGAAACATTCCCAAGGCTTGGCAACCTGACAGGTTGCCATACAGAACAGAAACGGTTGTTAAAGTCATGGCAAACAATCACAACAACAAGCCGCAGTTGCCCGAAGGCAGTGGCGTAAATCCGAAACCGATCATTACGTTTTTGACGATTCTGACGGTTGCGACCGCGTTGGTGTTCGTCATCATCAAAGGGTTGATGTGGGGTTTCGATACGGTCGAAGAACTCACGGCGACGGCTCCGGCCTCAAAGGTCGAAAGCGGTCAGCGCAAGTTTCCTGCCGAGCCGCGCTTGCAAGGCGCGCCTGAACCAGGCGGAGATGACCCTAAAGACGGCAAGGCTTCAGCGTATCCGCTGGACGAAATGCGCGAATACAAAAAAGAGATGGAAGCCGCTGAGAAGGGCTACGGTTGGGTCGAAGGCAAGAACGGCGTCGAAGCGCATATCTCAATCGAAGACGCGAAAGCGATTATGGCGAAACGCGGTTTGCCGCTGAAATCTGACGCAGTGATTCAAGAAGTTGCGGCGGCAGAAAAAGTACGCAAGCAGATCAACAACGCCGACGCGAGCGCCGGGCGCAACATCGGCAAGTAGAAATTGTGAGGTGGGACAGGATCGTATCCTGTCCCACACTGAGTTGGTAAGCCTATTCAGTGGAGCAGAATACGATCCTGTCCCACCTCGCAGTGAGCGAGGCAATAGTTATGAAACAAGTTAAGCAGTGGTTTTGCTTCGCTCTGATTTTGAGCTTTGGTTCTTTAACAACTTACGCGCAGCCCGCAGGCGTCAAGCCTCCGGTGCTGAAAGACGTAGGCATTGACCAGTTGCTCAACAATGACGTATCCGGCGATTTCGCGCTGGTGGATGAGACCGGCAAGAACGTCAAGCTGAGTGACTATTACGCGCTGGGCAAACCGATTTTGTTGACGCTGGTTTATTACGATTGTCCGCAACTGTGCAATCAGGTGTTAAACGGCGTGACGGGCGCACTCAAGACGTTGCCGATGACGCCGGGCAAAGATTTCACGATGCTGACGGTGAGTTTCGATCACCGCGAATCAACTGAACTGGCGGCGGCCAAACGCGGCGAATACCTGAAGCGGTTGAGCAAGCCGGGCGCTGAAACCGGCTGGCACTTTCATACTGCGTCAGAAGAAACGATCAAGCTGTTGACGCGCGCCGTGGGCTTCAGGTTTTTGTGGGACCCGGCGAAAAAGCAATACGCTCACGCCAGCGGCGTTATGATTTTGACGCCGCAAGGCAAGGTCTCTCGTTATTTGTATGGCATCGAATATGCGCCGCGCGATGTAAGGCTGGCGCTGCTCGACGCCTCGAACGGCAAGATCGGGTCGCTGGCCGATCAGATCATTATGTATTGCTATCAGTACGACCCGACGACTGGCCTTTACAGCATGCGCGTGATGAATCTGCTGCGCATCTTCGGCGTGTTGACGCTGGTGACGATGATCGCGCTGTTCTCGTTTTTGAAATATAAGGAGCGGCAAAAGGCCGCCACGTGGGCGCAGTAAGAACGCGCTTGCATAGGTTTGATTTTTCTTTTAACTCAAAGTCGTTATGAATCCAGTTTTCTTACAAGCGGATTTTCAGTTGAACCCGACGCAAGCCTCAAGCTTTGCGGCGGAAATAGACCTGTTCTATTACGCGCTGTGGGTGTTGACCATTGTGTTCACCATTGGCGTCGCGGCGGCGGCGGGCTACTTGATGATGCGCTACAAGCGCCGTTCAATGGGCGACTTGCCCGAACACATTCACGGCTCGCTGATTCTAGAGCTTACGTGGTCAGTCATACCGTTCATTCTGGCGCTCGGCATTTTTGCGTGGGGCGCGAAGCTCTATTACCAGCTTTATACGCCGCCGACCGATGCGCTCGAAATTTACGTCACCGGCAAACAGTGGATGTGGCGCGCGCAACACCTGAACGGCGTGCGCGAAA
>JAYSVR010000248.1:0-5798 GCA_043718445.1 Acidobacteriota bacterium
TGCGCAAACACCGAACTCGCCTGCTCTACCAGCGAATGCCATCACCCTTGATGACGAACGCGGACGCGCCGAACGCGGACAGGCCTTGATCGAAAAAGCTCGTCAGGCCTTGGGCGGCGCGGCGTTGGCGCAACTGCAAACACTTTCGACTAGGGCGAAGCTGCAACGCTTCGTGAAATACGTCAGCATTCAGGGGCCGACTAAAGTCGAAGAAAAAGAAAAAGTCATCGGTGGCAAATTTGAGTTGGATTTCGCCCTGCCCGGTCAGTTTCGCAAGCGACTGGCGAGCAAGACGCTTTACGGTTGGGGTTACAGTTACGAAGAAATCATCAATGACGGTACGGCGTTCCGCGATCCGCCCTTGCGCGTGCGTTCGGGCGGACGCGAGCAGCGCATGATTGACGTACGCGATGTCGAACGCACGCTGAACTTTCAAACCGAAAGCGTGCAACAACAGGTCAGCATCTTTACGTTGTTGCTGCTGTTGCAACCGCCGCCTGACATCAAAGTGAATTGGATTTATTTGGGCGATTATCAAATGGGCAACCAGACGGTTGACGTAGTGTTGGCGCGCAGCGAAAGTTTCAGTCCCTTTGTCTTGTTGCATCCGCAAACCGGCATGCCCGTCGCGCTGGCCTTCACCTTTCACGAAGCCTTGCGCCCCACCATCACGATGGATGTCGCCACCGTTGACAACAATTATCGGCGACGTGGCTGGCAGCGTTATCAGCAAGAACTTCGCGCGCGCACCCAACCGATGAAGCGCCACGAAATGCGCTGGATGCTCGGCGATTATCGCAACCTCAACGGTTTACAGTTGCCGCACCGCATCACGATTTTGCGCGACGGCGAAAAGCTCGAAGAACTCACGTTTAACGAATACAAACTCAATCGTCCGATCAGCCCGAACAAATTCAAGGGCGAAGCGAAGGTGACGTATTGACGCCGTCAGAACTTATCACCAACTTACGGCAACAATACGGCGACATCACGGCGCGCGAACTCACCGCACGTTCAGGCGTCGCGGTTCATCACGCGACGTGGCAAGTCGCGGCAGGGCGAGTGATTCAATTCGCTGAATGTACGCGAAGGCCGCCGCAGATTACCTTGAACGATGCGGCCATTGAACGGCTGGCGGTAGGGCAGGTTCATAACCTGCCCTACCGTAGGGCAGGTTATGAACCTGCCCTACGTAGTTGGTTTACGCGCGAACAAATCACTGAAGTCATCCTGGCCCACGAACTCTTTCACTTGCTCACGCCCGCGCCTTCCCTTTGGGCAAAGCACACGGCGAATGAAGAAGCCGCGCACGCGTTTGCGCAAAGCTGGACAGGGCTGCCATTTCATCCCACTCGATACGAACAAATTCTATGGGCTACTTTCTCGGCATAGACGGCGGGCAAAGCCATACGAAGGCGCTCGTGGCCGACGCGCGCGGGCACATCGTCGGCACGGGCCAGGCGGGCGAATCGAACCATACGCGCGCGCCGGGCGGACGCGAACGTCTGACCAACGCCGTCAATCAATCGGTCAGCGCGGCATTACAACAAGCAGGCTTGCTGAAAAAACAAACCGTCGCGCAGTTCAAATTCACGAGCGCCTATCTCTCGATGACCGGCGAGCCGGAAGACAAACGCGCAATCGTGGCGGAACTCTTGCGCGCCGATCACTTGACGGTCGAACACGATACGCGCGGTGCGTTGGCAGGCGCGTTAGCGAGTGGCGCGGGCGGCGCAGGCGTGATTGTGATGGCGGGTACGGGTTCGGTCGCGTGCGGTGAAACCGACGACCAGCGTTTCGTGCGAGTAGGCGGACGCGGCTATCTATTCGCCGATGAAGGTAGCGCGTTTGCGATTGCACGCCAAGCTGTCAGCCTGGCGATGCGTCGCGCTGAGCGCGTGAGCGGGCCAGATGCGTTGCAGGTCGCGTTGCTCAAACATTTCAAACGCGCAGCCATCGAACAGATTATCGAAGACGTTTATGCCAACGAGCTTTCGCGCGAACGATTGGCGAGTTTTGCGGCCAAGGTCGCAGCGCTGGCCGAACGCAAAGAACCGACTGCGCAAACGATTATGGATTCAGCCGCAGCCGACCTGGCTGAACTCGCTGAAGCAACTGCGCTGCGATTGAATTTAGATAAGCCATTCAACGTTTCCTATAGCGGTGGCGTATTCAAAAGCCGTCGCTTGCTGGCGGGCTTCACCGCGAACCTTGCGCAACGCCTGCCGCATGCAACTGTGGTCGCGCCACGTTTCGGCCCTGACCTCGGCGCGTTGCTGCTGGCTTATCGCCAAGCGGGCCAACGCCTCACGCCGACCTTGTTGAAAAATTTGAGTGGGAAATAATGGCGAGAAATCGATGGCCTAAAAACGAGAAAGCCGGTTCATTGGCTTGGGACCTCTGAACCGGCTCAGAACTGCTGATGTCCTCACCCCATCAACAGTCAGATTGCGGTCATATTAGCTACAGCCGAAACGATACGTCAAGACTCAATCTCGTTTGAATAAAACATATTACAAAGGCTTCATAAGGCTTTAGCTTCAGAGATTACTTTAACTTTTGCAGCTTCTCTGCCGCCGCCTGCAAAGTTTCTGCACGCTTGCAATAGGTGAAGCGAACCTGTTGCTGTCCTGGTTTTTTTTGGCTGTTACTTTGGCGATAGAAACTGCTGCCCGGTACGACGGCGACGCCGATGTCGCGGATGAGGTGTTTGGTGAAGGCAACGTCGTCAGCAAAGCCGAAGCCGGAGATGTCGGTCATGATGTAATAAGCCCCGTCCGGTTTATAGCATTTGAATCCCGCCTCGTTCAGCACACCCAACAGAAAGTCGCGCTTCTTCAAATAGGTTTGTTGCAAAGCGTCGTAATAACTCGGCGGCAAGCTCAAGGCGAATGCTCCGGCGTCCTGCAACGGAGCGGCTGCGCCTACGGTAAGGAAGTCGTGAACCTTACGAATCGCATCGGTCAATGCGGGCGGGGCAATGGCGTAGCCTACGCGCCAGCCCGTGACGGAATAGGTTTTAGACAAACTGTTGATGCTCACCGTGCGTTCGCGCATGCCATCAAGCGTAGCCAGCGAAATATGTTTTACCTCACGCGCCTCGTCGGGATACCAGATGTGTTCGTAAATCTCGTCGGTAAACGCCAGCACATCGAACTCAATGCACAAGTCCGCGATGAGTTGCAGTTCGGCGCGCGTGAAGACTTTGCCGGTCGGATTGTGCGGATTCGTGATGATGATCGCGCGCGTCTTGTCATTGAACGCAGCCCGCAATTCATCAGGATCGAAGGTCCAAAAATTGCCGCTGCCGTCGTCGGCCTCAAGCGTGACATAGCGAATCGTGGCTTCGGTCAGAATCGCGTCGGGGCCGTAATTTTCGTAGTAAGGCTCAAAGACAATAACCTCTTCGCCCGGATTCACCAGCGCCAGCATCGTAGCGATCATCGCTTCGGTCGAACCGCAGGTGACGACGATTTCGCGGTCGGGATCAACGTCCAGGCCGAGATTCCATTTGGTTTTGGCGGCAATCGCATCGCGGAGTCGTTTGGCTCCCCACGTCACGGCGTATTGGTTAATGTCGGCATTGATCGCGTCGCACGCCGCCTGTTTGATTTCGTCAGGCGCGGGGAAGTCGGGAAAGCCTTGCGAAAGATTGACGGCGTTGTGAGCGATGGCCTGTCGCGTCATTTCGCGGATGACCGACTCGGTGAATTGCGCGACTTTGTGCGAGATGGAATGAAGCATGGAAAAGGTTAGGCGGCGGGAATGGGGCCAGCGGCTACCAGCTTTTTCTGGCGCGGGTCAAATCAAACTTTGGCATCAAACGCAAGCCTTCTAACGTGCGCGCACCCAGCAAAAGCAAATCGCCTGGTTCAGCAAATACGATTTCATCCACCGTGAAGCGGTCATCCCATCGAACAATCGCAAAGCCCACACTGCGCGTGATGTGCTGCCCGTTTGCCATGACGAAGGTGAGGTCTTTCTTCTCACGCTGGATGTCTATCGTTGCTAAAAGTTCAGCGGGAACCCAAGTGTATTCAGCGCCGCTGTCTACCAGCAGTTTGGGCAGCGAAATGGATTTCTTACGCTGCGCGATATTTTCGATTTTGCATTTGGTATAGAACGTTCCCATGGCGATTAAGGTGAGGTGCGATTCAATGGTCTTTCTCGATGCGCAACGATTGCACGGGCGAAGTCACAATGCGTTTGCCGTCGAAACAGATTTCGATGCGCAAGCCCACGCCCAACCAGCCCATCTTGAGCATGCAGCCGCCAAACGTAGAGCCGTTGACCGTGGCTTCCATCGGCGTCTCGAAATAGCGTCCGCCCTGAACCAGGGCTTTGCCGTTCTCAGGGTCGAGAATAAAAATGTAGTAATCGTTATTCGCCGTCTGGGCGCACACCGTATCGAATTGCGTGAGCGTGCGAATGGATACGCCGTCGAAGGCCGAACTGATTTCGGTAAACCCGTCGAGCGAGCAATGGCGCGGAATGTTGTGCAACCGTGTCGAATCTTTGTTCATGAGCGTTTCTAATACCAGCGCTCCGTGGGCGCTTTCAATGCTGCAAATTAGTAAGGTAAGCAGGGGAAACGGTCTATTTTCAATGCACCAGATGGGGGACGTTTGTATGTGTGGCGTCAGTATCCATATGCCCCCTGAGAGGGTCAAGCTGACTATTTTCCATTTTCCATTTTTGATTTTCCATTTTTGATTGTTGCTGAAATCTTAATTCTTCGAGCAATGACAAATCTCAAATATCAAATCGCAAATGGAAAATTTCCGGCTACAATGCCGCAAGACATCGGGAGGACTTAGCAACAATGATCAAACAGTCTCGAACCCGCTTACGCATCGGCCTCGCGCTCGGCGGCGGCATGGCGCGCGGTTGCGCTCACGTCGGCGTCTTGCGCGAACTCGAACGCCATGGCATCCCGATTGATCTCGTCGCGGGTACGAGTGTCGGTTCGCTCATCGGCGGAGCCTATGCCGCCGGACTCTCGCCCGATCAAATCGAACAAATCGCGCTCCACATTCGCTGGAGCGACTTGGGCCGTTTTGCCGTCTCGAAACTCGGTTTTTATAACAGCGAGCGCACCGAAGAATACATTCGCCGCAAGTTTCCCGTCACAACCTTCGACAAGTGCCGCCTGCCGTTTGGCGCGGTGGCGACTGACATTCAATCAGGCAAGCCGGTCGTATTCACGGAAGGCGAATTGCCCCTCGCCATTCGCGCGAGTTGCGCGCTGCCCGTTTATTACACGCCCGTGCTGGTCAACGGACGAATGATGGTAGACGGCGGTTTGGTCGGACACATCCCCGCTGCGGTCGTGCGCACGATGGGGGCCGATTTCGTCATTGCCGTAGACGTGAATTCACAGCACGAACCGATTCCGACGCCGACGAACATCCTCGCCATCATGGCGCAATCCATGGCCGTGATGGGGCGCAGTTCCGTCAGCTATCTGACCAAAGATGCCGACCTAGTGATTCGCCCTGAGATCAAACACGTCAGGCCGGACGATTTATCGAAAGCCGCCGAAATGATCGCCGCTGGCGAAGCGGCCGTGCGCCAGATGATGCCGCGCCTGAAAGAAATGATAATGCCGAAAAAGAAAGAAGGCTGGTTGAGTAAGATTTTTGTGAAGCCGCAGAATGCACCTGCTTCTTCAAAGTAAACCGGAGGGGAAAAAGAAAAAAACACAAAGGGGCAAGGGAACAAAGGTTCAAAGTTTTTCTCATCTTGCAAATAGACTTTGTCCCTTTGTCGCTTTGTCCCTTTGTGTTGAAGATTGCTTG
>JAYSVR010000249.1:0-5791 GCA_043718445.1 Acidobacteriota bacterium
ACAAGCCTATCGCCCGGATTTTATTTGCCATGACAAAATCATCGTGGAGATAAAGGCAGTTTCAAAACTTTTGCCGGAGCATCAGGCACAGTTGAGAAATTATCTGCGGGCTACTCGCTTGGAACTCGGTTTTCTTATGAACTTCGGACACTACCCGCAACTTGAACAGATACGGCTCGTGAATTCCAAAGGCAAAGCTGAGTCAATGCGCATCTTATTGGATGACTCGGATAATGCTGGTGAAGCGGCAGTCTAAGACTTCCAGAAAAATCGCGGAACACGCGGAAAATCGCGGAAATAGTTTTGGGTGCGAAGTGTTCGCTTTATTCCGCTGATCCAAGCCAGATAACGGCAAAAAGCTTTCCGCAGCTTCCGCGCTTTTCCGTGTATTCCGCGATTTGTTTTCAGACTCCGTTTTCTGACGCACTAAAACCATGCTGAAACATCATTACAAACTCCTCCTCGTTTTATCCCTGCTAGCAGCGGGCATCATCGCGCAACAACGTTCCGTCACGGCGGTTATGCAACCAACGGTGCAATTCAATCGCGACATTCGTCCGATCTTCTCGAATACCTGCTTCGCTTGCCACGGCCCTGACAAGAACGCGCGCAAGGCGAATTTGCGGCTTGACCTGCGTGGCGAAGCCCTGAAGAAAACTAAGTCTGGCATTTATCCCATCGTGCCTGGTAAGCCCGAAGAGAGCGAAATCGTCACTCGCATCTTCGCCAGCGAGGCGAATCAAATCATGCCGCCGCCTGATGCACACAAAGAACTCACCGCGCAGCAAAAAGAAACGATCAAACGTTGGGTCGCGGAAGGCGCGCAATACGAAGGGCATTGGGCTTATCAACCAGTCGTGCGTCCCATCGCGCCAGAAATCCGCAATCCGCAATCCGCAATCCGCAATCCCATAGACGGTTTTATTCAAGCGCGTTTGGCGAAAGAGCAATTGACGGCTGCGCCCGAAGCCGACAAGCGCACGTTGATTCGCCGCGTCGCGCTCGATCTCACGGGCATTCCGCCTACGCCTGAGGAAATCAGGGCGTTTATCAACGACAAGTCGCCCGATGCCTATGAAAAGCTCGTCAACCGTTTGCTCGCCTCTGACCGTTACGCCGAAAAGCAGACGATGCATTGGCTCGATGCCGTGCGTTATGCCGACACGGCGGGTTATCACGGCGACAACCCGTGGGCCGCTTGGCCTTATCGTGATTACGTGCTGCGGGCGTTCCGCGACAACAAACCGTTCGACGAATTCACGCGCGAACAACTCGCGGGCGATTTGCTGCCCGGCGCGACAAACGAAACGCGCATCGCTTCGGCTTACAACCGCTTGAACCGCGTATCAGCCGAAGGCGGTTTGCAGCCGAAAGAGTATCTGGCGAAATACGGCGCTGATCGCGTACGCACGACGAGCATCGTATGGCTGGGCGCGACGTTGGGCTGCGCCGAATGCCACGACCACAAGTTCGACCCTTATCTGGCGAAAGATTTTTACGCGATGAAGGCTTTCTTCGCCGACCTCAAAGAAACCGGACTCGTGCCTGATCGCGGACGCAACTCGTTCGGCAGCAAACTGGTTTTGCCTGCGCCTGAACAGCAACGGCGTTATGACGAACTGGGTCGCCAGTTGAATTGGTTGCGCGCTGAATTGGACGCGCAAGCGAAAACGCTTCACGCCCAACGCGACGATTGGGAAGCCAACGTGAACGCCGCGCATAAGAGCGGACAGCTTGAATGGAAGTTCCAACAGCCGTTCGAAGCGAAAGCGGCGCGCGGGGCTACGCTCGAAATTTATAACGACAAGTTGATCGAGATGACGCAATACCGCAGCGGCGCAGTCGTCAACGAAAAGGTGATGGGCGATGGCCTGGTCGTCGCCAGCGGCGCGAACCCTGAGCAGGAAATTTATACGGTCAAATTCAAACCGGGCGCGGGCGAATGGAAAGCGTTTGGGCTGGAGGTCGTACAGGAAGAAGGCTTGCCGGCTACGCGCTTGGGACGCGGTGCTGATCGTTTTGTCGTGACCGAATTTGAAGCCGAAGCCGATAACCGCAAGCTCGATTTCATCTTGGCGACGACCGACAAGTTCGGCGAACAGATCGAGAATCACGCGCAGTTCGCCCTGGACGGCAATGCCGCGACGGGCTGGGGTTCGGCTTATGGCGACGGACGCAATGCGTTTATCGCACTGCGATTGGCGCAACCGCTCAAGACCAAACCTGACACGGTGATTACGGTACGCATTCGGCAAGAGTCACAATGGCGGCGCGCTACGATTGGGCGTTTCAGATTGGCTTTGTCGGCGGCTGAATACTCGTGGCCTGACCATACGTCGAAGCTGCCGAAGCCGCTGCAAGGCTTGCCCGCTGACGTAGCGACTGCGCTCGCGTTTGCCGCTGACGCGCGCGGCGCAAAGAGCCAGCAAACCTTGTTCGATTATTTCAAATGGGCTGCGCCGGAACTGACTGCGCTCAATCAACGCATCACACTCATCGAAGCCGAACGCGACGCGCTCGAGTCGCAACTGCCGCGCGTGATGGTGACTGAAACGGTGACGACGCCCGCGACTACGCGCTTGCTGGCACGCGGCGATTTTCTGGATGAATCAGGCGAAGTGGTGCTGCCTGCGATTCCCGTGATGTTCGGCAAGCTGAATAACGGATTGCGCCGCGCCACACGCCTCGATCTCGCCGACTGGCTCGTCAGCAAACAAAATCCGCTGACGGCGCGCGTATTCGTCAATCGTTTGTGGCGGCAATTTTTCGGCGCGGGGCTTTCAAAATCGCTCGAAGATTTCGGTTCGCAAGGCGAATGGCCTACGCATCCCGAATTGCTCGACTGGCTGGCGAGCGAGTTTATGCACCCAGTTGAGTGCGGAATGCGGAGTGCGGAGTGCGGAGTTCAGAACGCGCACGATTGGGACATAAAGCATGTCATCCGATTGATTGTTATGAGTCATACCTACCGGCAAGCGAGCGCTGTTAATTCTGAAACTCCGCACTCCGCACTCCGCAATCCGCAATCAGAGGGTTTGCTCTCCCATCAAAATCGTTTGCGCGTTGACGCCGAGATCGTGCGCGACATTGCCTTGAGCGTATCGGGTTTGCTCAACGAACAGTTCGGCGGTGCTTCGATTCGTCCGCCGCAACCGGAAGGTTATCTCGGCGCGTTGAATTTTCCGAAGCGCGATTACTCGGCGGATCAAGGCACGGCGCAATATCGGCGGGGGCTTTATGTGCATTGGCAGCGCACGTTTCTGCATCCGAGTCTGGCTACGTTTGATGCGCCTTCGCGGGAAGAATCCACGCTCAATCGCACGACCTCGAATACGCCGTTGCAGTCGCTGGTGTTGTTGAACGATCCGATTTACGTCGAAGCCGCGCGCGGCTTCGCGCAAAACGCTTTGAAACAAGGCGTGACGCCTGCGTTGCAAATCGCTTGGGCGTTTGAACGCGCGACCGGACGGTTGGCGACGGCGGAAGAGAAACGCATCCTGCTCGAACTCTATCAGCAAAACTTCAAGGTCTATCAAATTGACGTGAAGGCTGCGCAGGCGTTGTTGCAAGTCGGTGAAACGGAATTACCGAAAGCCGTTGCTCCGGCCAAGCTGGCCGCGATGATGAATGTGACGCGGGCGCTGCTGAACCTTCACGAATCCATCACACGCAATTGAGGGTGAGGCCAATGCCGCAAGCCACGACGCTCGACCCCGCCGCGCGCAAGAAACTTTTTGACGAAGCCCAAATGATTATGAGCGAACAACAGCCCTTCATCTTTCTGGCTGCGCGGCATCTGCTGATTGCCGCGCGCAGCGACATCCGCAACTTGAAACCCGCGCTGCTGCCGGATTTTGTGTTGTGGAATTGCGATGAGTTGAGTCGTTGAATGGCAGGCAGCAATCCGAACAGTGGAGTTAAACAGCATGGCGAATCCTGAGCATTTGGAAATACTCAAGCAGGGCGTTGAGCAGTGGAATAAATGGCGTGAAAAGAATCCTGATATTGAGCCAGACCTGAGCAATGCCGACCTAAGCGGTGCCAACCTGAGCAATGCCGACTTGAGCGATGCCGACTTGAGCGGTACCGACTTGAGCGAAGCTGACCTAAGTGGTGCCAACTTGAGTAATGCGGGCCTGAGGAGTGCCAATCTGTGCCAAGCCAAACTAAGGTGTGCCAACCTAATTGATGCCAAACTAAGCCTTGCCTTTCTAAGTGATGCGAACCTTAGTCAAGCCGACTTGAGCGAAGCTGACCTAGGTAGTGCCAACTTGAGCGGTGCCAACTTGAGCGGTGCCAACTTGAGCGATGCCGACCTGTCCGGTGCTGCCCTGAGCGAAGAAGCTGACCTAAGCGATGCCAACCTGTACAAGGCTACGATTGCTTGGACGATATTCGCAGATGTAGACCTCAGCACGGTCACAGGGCTTGAGACACTAAAACACGAAGGCCCTTCCACCATTGGTATTGATACTCTCTACAAGTCACAAGGCAAGCTGCCTGAAGTTTTCCTGCGCGGTTGCGGTGTGCCGGAAAACTTCATCACGTATGCCAAGTCGCTGGTCAACAATCCGATTGAGTTCTATTCCTGCTTTATCAGCTACAGCCACGCCGACAAGTCGTTTGCGCAACGGATGCACGATCAGTTGCAAGCGCGCGGCATTCGTTGTTGGCTGGATGACCATCAGGTGTTGCCGGGGGATGACATTTACGAGCAGGTAGATCGCGGGGTGAAGCTGTGGGATAAGGTGCTGCTGTGCGCCTCTACGCACTCGCTCAAGAGCTGGTGGGTGGATAAGGAAATCAATACCGCGTTCGTCAAAGAACAGCGGCTCTTCAAAGAACGCGGCCAGAAAGTGCTGGCCGTCATTCCGCTCAATCTTGATGATTATCTGTTTAGCGGCGACTGGAAAAGCGGCAAAGCCGAAGACATCAAAGCGCGGCTGGCGGCTGATTTCACGGGCTGGGAAAGCGATAACGCGAAGTTCGAGCGCGAATTCGAACGCGTCGTCAAAGCCTTGCGCACCGATGAAGGCGCGCGGGAAGCTGCGCCACCAACAAAGTTGTAAGGCGCGTGATGCAGGTGTGGGGCAGGTTCCCAACCTGCCCCACACCTAGGCCCGTACTGCATCGCGCGGGTCAAAGCGAACGCGCAAGCCATCCGCGATCAGATGAAACGACAGGCTGGTGAGAAAGAGTGCAACGAGCGGAGCGAGGTTCCACCAGTGCAGCATCAGTGTTTGAATGCCTTGCGTCGCCGCCAGCATATTGCCCCAACTCGGCAACGGTTCGGGTACGCCCAAGCCCAGATAAGACAGTGTGGCGGATTCGAGCGCCAGCCGTTGGACGAACGCTATGCCGATTTAACGAACGGCTTCGACTGGCAGATCGAAGGCCACGCCGAAGTCGCGGCGGAACGCACCGAACTCGCTGCGCACGCGGGCACTCAGTCTTTGCGATTGCGCCTGGTTGCTCGGCTGGCTGAACCGTTTCGCCACGTGACACAACGCGTCGTTGTTGTGCCCAACGCGACTTATCGTTTGCGCTTTTGGGTCAAAGCCAGCGAGTTGCCGAGTGAAGCGCCTTATCTCGAAATCGCTGACGCCGTTGCGCCGCAGGGCTTTCGTTTAATTGCGGTCTTTCCGCGTGAGAACAGCGAGTGGCAAGAGCAGAGCTTGCGCTTCACGGTTCCCGCGACGACGAATGTGATTGCTGTGCGTTTGTGTGTACCGACGATGACGACGCTTGATTTGAATCGGCGGAATACGGTGTGGCTGGATGATATTTCGCT
>JAYSVR010000250.1:0-19475 GCA_043718445.1 Acidobacteriota bacterium
ACCCGAGGTGGCGGCTATCGGGCGACCAGAAGGGAAACCGCGCGCCCTCTGTCCCCGGCACGCGCACCGGCTCCGGCGCATCCAGCGAGTAAAGCCAGAGGTGATTCGTGCCCTCGGTGACGGCGGTAAA
Source organism: Acidobacteriota bacterium (assembly GCA_043718445.1). Classification (GTDB taxonomy): domain Bacteria; phylum Acidobacteriota; class Blastocatellia; order RBC074; family RBC074; genus JACPYM01. The sequence goes on from JAYSVR010000250.1 coordinate 131, forward strand.
GGCAATGCGCCGCCCATCGGGTGAAAAAGCCGGTGAGCCATTCTCCCCACTGACCGAGGCGGGCCAGGGCAGATAGGTGTAGTTGGCACGACCCTCGGCAGGCGCGCGGCGGAAGTACGGCACACCGAATAACAACGCCGCGAGCACCGCGATGGCTGTCGTGATCATCCACAGCCGCGCATTGCCGAACCACGATGCTTGGCGCAGCGGCTCCGTCACCGCAGGCAGCGTCGCCACCGTTTCCAGACGCGCGCCCGACGGCCCCCCTGCCAAAGAAGACAGCGATTCCAGCGCAAAGCCCAGATCGCTCGCCGTCTGAAAGCGCCGCTCCGGTTTCTTTTCCAGACAGCGCCGCACGAGTCGTTCCAACTGCGGCGAAATCTTCGCATTCGTCTCGCTCAACTCCGGCGGCTCTTCCTTCAAAATTGCGTTCATCAACTCGACCAGCGAGTCGCCCGCAAACGTGCGCTGCCCTGACAGCATTTCGTGCAGGATGATGCCGAACGAAAAAATATCCGACCGATGATCGGCCTCCTGCCCGCGCACCTGCTCCGGTGACATATAGCCAACCGTACCCATCACGACACCGGGATTCGTCAACGGCTTCATCGTCTCGGCTTCCGAATCCACCGCCTGTTTGGGAGGCTTCAACTTTGCCAAGCCAAAGTCGAGAATCTTGACGCGACCGTCTTTGGTGACGAACAAATTCTCTGGCTTCAAATCACGATGGACGATGCCTTTCTCGTGCGCTGAGTCCGGCGGCGATTTGCTGGGCGTAATCAATCACGCGCTTGCTCGGCAATGCGCCTTCATTCAACAGCGCGCGCAGTTCTTCGCCTTCCAGCAATTCCATCACAAGGTAAGGGCTGCCTTCGTGCGTGCCGAAATCGTAAACCGTCAGAATGTTCGGATGATTCAACGCCGACGTAGCGCGCGCTTCTTGTTCAAAACGCTTCAGCCGGTCGGTGTCTTGGGCGAAATCGGCAGGCAACACTTTGATAGCGACTTCGCGGTCAAGGCGCGGGTCGCGGGCGCGATAGACTTCGCCCATCCCGCCTGCGCCCAGGGGGGCGAGGATTTCATAAGCGCCGAAGCGCGTACCGACAGCGATTGTCATTGGGGTGTTGACCTCCGTAGATTTGGGAAAAGTGGGCGCATTGTAGCAGGTTGGCTTGGTTTGAATAGACTGCCTCGGCGTGCAAGTCAGATCATAATTTATGGAGCGCGGCTGGCTTGCCGCCGCTTTTGCTTTTGTTGTCGAACCATTCAAGTTAAATCGGAAGTCTCGCGCAACGAGCAGATTCGAGTTTAAGCAGGAGTCTCGCGCGACGAACGGAAAGCGGCGGCAAGCCGACCGCACTCCATGCTCAGATTCTCTCGAAATAGCGTTTGCGCTCCCAATCAGTCACCGAAGCATTAAACGCGGCCTGTTCGGTGCGGAAGAAGTGCGCGTAATGCTCAACGACCTCGGCTCCGAAAGCGCGTTGGGCGAATTCGCTCGCCGCGAATTTGTCAGTCGCTTCAGCCAATGTGTAAGGCACGCGCGGCAAGTGGCGCGCGGCATAAATGTCGCCCGTGAAGCATTCAGGCGGTTCGATCTTATTCGCAATGCCATCCAGTCCTGAAGCCAGCGAAGCCGCAAACGCCAGATAAGGATTCGCATCAGCGCCGGGGATGCGGCATTCGATGCGCAGCGATTGATCGTGGCCTACGACGCGAAAGCCGCCGGTGCGATTGTCGTAACTCCACGCGAGTCGCGTAGGAGCCCAGCTTCCGTCAACGTAGCGTTTATACGAATTTACCGTCGGCGCGTAAAAAGGCATCACGTCGGGTACGTGCGCCATCCAGCCGCCGAGGAAATGGCGAAATTCGTCAGAGCATTTCACCGGACCGAATTGCTCGTCGCCTGCGAACGCATTCTTGCCGTCACGCCACAAACTGAAATGAATGTGACAGCTTGAACCCGCGCGGTCAGCGGCGAACTTCGCCATAAAGGTCACGCTGATGCCTTGCGCTTCGGCGATTTCTTTGAGGCATTGTTTATAAACGACGTGGCGGTCGGCCATCTCCAACGCTTCGGCATAGCGTATGTTCAACTCATGTTGACCGAGTCCCCATTCGCCTTTTGAATTTTCGACAGGTACGCCGGAATGCTTGAGATGATGGCGCGCGGCGGCGTTGAAACTTTCGGTGCGCGTGCCTTGCAAAATGTGATAGTCCTCGAGATACCAGCCCGCCGGTTCGAGATTGCGAAAGCCTGCTGCCGCCGCATCACGAAAGCTGTTTTGAAAGAGATAGTATTCAAGTTCAGAAGCCGCAAAACTTTCAAAGCCAGTTGCTCTGGCGGCTTCGAGTTGATGATTCAAGATAGAACGCGGCGCGATGTGAATGGGTTCGTGCGTGCGCGTGTTTTGCAGGTCGCAAAGCACGAGCGATGTTTTGTCGAGCCAACTCGCCAGCCGCAACGTGCGCATGTCGGGTACGAGATGAAAGTCGCCGTAACCAAGTTCCCAGTTGGCAAATTTGTAACCGGGTACGGGTTCCATTTCCATATCGGTCGTGAGCAGATAATCGCAGCCGTGCGTGCCGTGATGCACCGTATCAGTGACAAACATTTCGGCGTCATAACGTTTGCCAATCAGCCTTCCGTAATGATCGGTGGCGGCAACAATGACGGTTTCGATCTGCTCTTGATCTACCATCGCGTGTAAGCGATCAATGTCGAGCATGCCCCTGATCATTTTTTCATTCATACCAACTCCGAGGGATTTGCCCACGCCGGGCCTTTGAAACGATGACGTTCACGCAAGCCATACCACAGCGCCAGCCCCAAGGTCACCGCTAGCATGGATTGCCACGTACGCGCATCGGCCAGACATAACACGACGCAGAGAAAGATTACCCAAACAATGGCTATCAGATTGATCGCTGAACTGTAACGCCCCAAATGCCACGGCCCGCGCTCCGGCTTCGTGCCCGCCCGCCAATGCAACCAGACCGGCAAGATGTAAGAAACGTATAAACCAATCGTGCTGATGGCCGTCACCACCGCGTAAGCCTTGCTATAAACCAACGCCAACCAAGCCGCTGCAACGCACAACCAAATCGCGGGCGCGGGCGTGAGGTGTTTGCGATCTACCTGCTTCCATACGTGCGAGAGCGGCATGCCTTCGTCGCGCGCGAATGCCCAGATTACGCGCGAAGACCACGTCACCGCCGCCAAGCCGCAAAACCACATCGCCATCGCCACGAGCGCCGAAAACAAACTGCCCGCACGTTCGCCGAGCGCGCTGATGAGAATGGTTATGACAGGCGGCACGCTGGCGTCCAGCACGGGCGGAATGTCTTTGATCGCCAGCGTCAACGCGATCAGCAAGAAATAGCCCACGATGCTTGAAACGGCTACGGCCATCACCATGCCCCACGGCGCGCGGCGGCGCGGGTCTATGGTTTCTTCCGACACGCTGGCCGAAGCGTCATAACCCGTATACGTCCACATCGCCTGTAACAAGCCGATGACGAACGCCCACGAATACGACCAGCCTTCGGTGTTGTGGGTGATGCGCGCGAAAAAAAAGCTGACGGGTTGTTTCGGCGCGAATAGCAACAACGCGCCGACGATCACGATGACGCCGACGATGTGAACCGTTACGCTGAAATCGTTCAACCGCGCGACTAAACGAATGCCGAAATGATTGATGAGTCCGTGTGAAAGCAGAATGACGGCGTATACGATCAACAGGTTTTGATTGGTGGCTTCGAGTCCCAACAGCGGCGTGACGAATAGCGCGCAGCCGTAATCAATGCCTGCGATGGCTGCGATTTGGCCGATGATGTTGAACCACGCGGTGAACCAGCCCCAGCCTTTGCCGCCTAACTGGCACGACCAGTGATACATCGCGCCCGACGTAGGCAACGCCGAAGCCAGTTCGGCCATGCTGCATACGACCGCGAATGTAAACAGCGTCACCAGTGGCCAGCCCAAAGACATTTGCGCCGGGCCGCCCATGCGTAAGCCGTGTCCATAAAGCGTCACGGCTCCGGTCAAAATCGAAATGATCGAGAACGAAATGGCGAAGTTAGAAAACCCGCCCATCGTGCGAAAGAGTTCTTGCGCATAGCCGAGTTTGCTGAGTTCCTGTGCATCTTCTTGTGCATCCTGAGTTGGTTGTGGGGACATAACTAGCGGATTCCCAAAGGATGAAGCGACTACTCAATTGCGTTCACCAAACACAAACTAACAAACGTCCGCAGCGGATTTTGAATCAAGCTGGAATTTCATCAGCCACCAAACGTGCGTTGATCACGTTCCCGTTCAATCTCGTCAAATAACTCAAAGGCTCCGGGGGCGTTGGCAAAGACGCCAAGGCCAACGTGTCCGCGCGCCCGCAAACGCGCCACTATTTCCGCCAACTCTTCCTCGCTGATGGGAGGCGGATTTGGGTCGCCAACCCGCCCAACCCACGCAGCCGCTGGTGCCGTTTCGGGTGCGGCTTTCGTTGCCGTTGCATTCAGCGCCAACGAAACGGTTTCTCCATTCGTCAGCGCAGCCGCCAATTGTTGTTGCACCTGCGCCATCACGGCTTCGCGCGAATCGCTTTCGGCTTGAACCGGCAATCCATCCACGGCGGCTTTCCAGCGTTCGCCATGTTCCGTCGGGTAATGAAACACCTGTATCTGATAGAGTTTTTGTATCGCTGTTGTCGTTGCAGTGCTCATAAAACTTCTCCCGACCAACTCATTGATTTGGCTTGTCTGCTTGAGCATCAAGCGGCCAGCGCTTCGGCATACTTGAATGAAGGAAGCTCCTCGAAATCTTCCACGATGTCTTCGGCAGGAATGCCCGCTTCGAGCAAATCTTCGGCAATGCCGTATTCGATGCCGTCGTTTAAGACTAGGACTTTTCCGCCAAGTAACCTCAGTTCTACCACGATATGATCCATGCCGCCGTTTTCGCGCGGGTCGCGGTCAATCAGCCGGTAGGTTTCATTAAGTAAGTCCTGACTCACACGCGAACTGAGATGCGCCGGCTCGATAGGCATCCGGGCGTGCATTTCCAACACTTGCAGCACAAGTCGCCGCAACTGATTTAATTTGGTTGTTTGATCCATTGCAAAACCTCCTCTGTTTCTACGTCGAAAATTAACAGGTGGATATTACGTCGGCGCAGGTGAACGAGGAACGCTTCTCGCTTCTGCACGCTTTCCCAAGCCGTCTGACTTAGCGCCAGATAAAGCTCACGATCTATACCCGCTTCAGTCAAAATCGTGCGATAAAAGTCATATTGACCAACAGCGCACGCAAACTCTACCTGCCGTACATTCCCACTAAAAACTTTGACCTCAATAGCCACATCCTCCAGGTTTCCACGTGGCACGTAATCAGCGGCTAAATCAATGTAGATGCGAACCCCACCGCGACCCAATGTGAACGGGTCGTGGGTGATTTCCCATCCGTCTTTGATCAACGCACGGCGCACGCAATGATGATAACGGTCAAGTCTCGGCACAATCGTTTACTCCTTCGTAATCGCCTCATCCAGATTCAACAGCACGCGCGCCACCGCCGTCCAGGCCGCGACATCTTCCATTCGCGCGCCTTGGGGCAGTGCGAAAGCCTTGTCAGGATTTTCTGTCGCCAGATTCCACGGATTCAGTTCGCCGCGCGTGAAGCGTTCGCGTTGCCGGTTGAGCAGCGTCAACAACTCTTGCGCTTCGGCTGGCGCAGGCTTGCGCGCGACGACGCGGCGGAAGGCATAAGTGATTCGTTGTGCGTCGGTGAGTCCGCCTTCGTTGAGCGTCTTGACGGCCAACGCGCGCGCGGCTTCGAGATACATGGTTTCGTTGAGCGTGGTCAGCGCCTGCAACGGCGTATTCGACCGCGAACGCCGCACGCAAGCCGCGTCTCCAATCGGCGCGTCAAAGGTTTGCAACATCGGATAAGGCACAGAGCGAAAACGAAACGTATACAACGCGCGGCGATAGCGGTTTTCGCCTTTGTCTTCGGGCCAAACCTTCGGGCCGTAACTCGTCGGCGGTTGAAACAAAAAGTCTGGCGCGGGCGGATAGGTTGGTGCGCCACCCAGTTTCGCGTTCAACAATCCACTCGTGGCAAAGGCAATGTCGCGGACGATCTCGGCGTCTACGCGCAAGCGCGACGCGCGGGCCAGCAAACGGTTGTAAGGGTCTTTCTCAATCAACGCAGGCGTAACCTTCGAGCTTTGCCGATAAGTTGCCGAAGAAACAATCAACCGGTGAACGTGTTTCAAACTCCACGGTTGGGAGTGCGGAGTGCGGAGTGCGGAGTGCGGAGTACCGGAGGTTTGCTGTTTTTTCAACTCCGCATTCCGCACTCCGAATTCCGCACTCGAAGAAGGCTCCATCAATTCAACCGCCAGCCAGTCGAGCAATTCAGGATGCGAAGGCTTGTCAGCCTGTTTGCCGAAATCTTCAGACGTCGCCAGCAAGCCTGTGCCGAAATAACTTTGCCACAAACGATTGACGGCACTGCGCGCAGTGGTCGGGGCTTCACGATTAGCGATCCATTGCGCGAAAGTTAAACGGTCTGGTTTGCCCGAAGTTTTCGGCAACGGATTCAACACGGCGAATACACCGGGTTCGACTTGTTTGTCAGGTCGCAAAAAGTCGCCGCGTTTGAGCGCAAAGGTCGGACGCAGTTCGTTGCGCTCTTCCATCACGAGTTGCGTAGCCCCTTCGGGGTGTTGCTTCCACAACGCCGCGATCTTTTCGTTTTCGGCTTTCCATTCAGGTTGCAGCGTACGCCAATAACCAAACACAGCTTGCACTTGAGCGGCGCTGCGTTGCGGGCGCGGAACGTTCGTGATGATTGCGCGCACGTTGGCCGGCAACGGGTCGGCGACAGCGTTGGGCGCGGTCGTATAAGAAATGCGAAAGCGTCCGAGGTTGTTGTTTTGATTGTCGTCGCTGTTCCAGCCGCCGTGGTTTTGATTGACGCGGATGTACAACCGCAAGCCATCGTCTTCGGGTTTGAACGTCAGCGGCTTTTCTAAAACGAATACGGCTTTGCGCGGCAGGTTGCGGAAGTAAGGGCCAGCATCGTGTCCCCACGCCGTATCAGGCTTGCCGTCAATCGCATAGCTCACCGGCCCTTCGACGCGACGCTTGTTGCTGCGGTCAGAATACATCGGCCTGATTTCAGTTTCGGGCAAGTTGAGGTCGGCGCTGGCGCTGGCGAATTTGGCATACGTCGCCAGCTTGGCGTCTTCGTCGGCTTTGGCGGTTTCCTTGAACGTGCCGAGCAGCGTACCGACTTCAAATTCGCTCAACGCACCCGTGCCTAAGATCGAACGCCCCGGCCCATTCGCTGGCAGGTTGGGATCGTTCATCAATTCGATGCGAAAGGCCGTGATGTTTGGCACGGCGCTTTTCATCGTGAATAGCACCTTGTGTTTGGTCGGCGCGTAACCAAGTTGCAAAAACGATCCATCCTTTTGCGGCAGGTATTTCGCGCCGCCGTTCGTGATGTCAATGCACGTCGGTTGAATCACTTCCCACTTGGGCTGCCATTCAGGATGTTCGACGTTGACGCGGTCTTCCCAGGCATTCATTTGCGTCAGCCAATCAGATTTTATCTCTTGTAAGCGGGCTTCAAGCTCGCGCGTTCCGCTGAGAATGTCGGCGCGTTTCATTTGTTCAGTCGGCGTATAAACCACCGTCGCGCCTTCGTGCGAATTATTCAGGAAGGCCATCACGCGGTAATACTCTTCTTGTTTGAACGGATCGAACTTGTGGTTGTGGCATTGCGTGCATTGAATCGTGAGGCCCAACATCCCTTTGCCGATGGCTTCCATGCGGTCGAACATCGCTTCCATCCTGAACTGTTCGGGTTCGACGCCGCCTTCTTCGTTAATCATCGAATTGCGCAAAAAGCCTGTGGCTACGACCTGATCTTGCGTAGGGTTTGGCAACAGATCGCCCGCAATTTGCTGAATCAAAAACTGGTCATAAGGCAAGTCGCGGTTCAACGCATTGACCACCCAATCACGATAAAACCAGACGAAACGCGGCTTGTCTTTTTCGTAGCCATCCGAATCGCTGTAACGCGCTGCGTCGAGCCATTGCCGGCCCCAGCGTTCGCCGTAATGCGGCGAAGCCAACAAACGTTCGACCTGCTTTTCATAAGCGTTCGGCGCAAGGTCGCGCGTAAACGCATCAACTTCTTCAGGCGTAGGCGGCAAGCCGATCAAGTCGAGACTCAAGCGTCGCAATAAAGTAACGCGGTCGGCTTCGGGCGAAGGCGTCAGGCCTTCTTGTTCAAGCCGCGCGAGAATGAATTGGTCAATCGCGTTTTTCACCCACGGTTGGTTTTTGACGACCGGCAATGCCGCGCGCACAGGCGGAGTAAAAGCCCAATGCTTGCTTTCGACTTTGACCGAAGCCGCGTCAGGCCACGTCGCGCCTTCGTTGATCCATTTTTCGAGCAACGCAAGTTGTTCGGCTTTGAGCGGAGCCGCGCCTTTGGGCATTTGCGGTTCGCCATGCGCGCTGTTGTCTTTGCTGACACGCTGATAGAGCCGTGAGCCTTGCGCGTCACCCGCTTTGATAACGCGCAAGCCCGTGGCTTTGCTATCGAGCCGCAACTGCCCGAGTTGCTTTTGCGCGCCGTGACACGAGGCGCAATGCGTAGCAAAGATGGGCTGAATGTCACGCACGAAATCTACGTTGGACTGAGCGAGCGAAGCGCGTTCAAACCGCGAGACGCAAAAAGAAACCATAGCAAGGGCGACGAGCAAGAAAAGTTTGACGTTACGCATAGACTTAATCCGCAAACAAATTTTGAATATCTGAAATTGAACGGTTGGAGATGTTGTTTGACGGGCGGAATTTACAACAGGCTTGCGACAGCGACAAACCTTAGAGGTTCTCGGTTTTAAGCAATGAGCCAGCCACTGGGAAAGATGGGGACACGGGGGAAGAAAAAAAATCTTTAGAGGGCAGCTATCAAGAGCATGTTAAAAAATTGAACACCCGCTTTGTCTTGAGAAGGATTTCGCCACAAAAAAGCACATAAACCACAAAAGGAAAGAAAGTTTTTGTGGCTCTTGTGCCTTTTTGTGGCGAAATCCCCGTCAGCTAAAGGCGTACCTCAAATTTCAAAACAGGCTCTAAGTGATTTGGTTTCCCCCATCTTTCCCCTCTTCCTCCGTGGCTAATTCCTATTGCCGATAATGTCTCTTGTCTGAAGTTGAACCGAACCAGCCCACGAACTTACACTTCAGTTCGTCGCAAGGCGGCTTTTCCCTTACTCTCCTGCAAATTATGTATAGCTTAAAAATCACGACGGGCGATCAGCGCGTCAAAAACTACGAATTCACCAAAGCTGCCGTCACCGTAGGCCGCGAGACCGAAAATGAAATCGTACTCGACGACTTGCGCGTCTCACGCCATCACCTGCTGTTTCAACTCGAACAAGACACCTTGCGCGTCACCGACCTCAACAGCGGCAACGGTACGTTTCTCAACGGCCAGCGGATGGAAATTCACACCGCCCTGCGCTTGCAACCAAACGACCGCATCAAACTGGGTTCGACCGAAATTGAAATCCTCGATGTTGAGACTGCACGGCTGACCCAAGCCGATCAGGGCTTGCAGCCGTTGTTGCAAAAACTCCCTTCAGAAATTTATTCAACCGTCGTCTCGTGGGGCGAAGCTCCTGCCGCCGCGCTCACTAAAGAGCTGCTGCAAATTGAGCTGGGAAAAAAAGCGCGCGTACTCAAACTGTTTTACGAACTCAGCCTCAAACTCGGTACGGTGTTGAGCGAGCAGGAAATTTATGAACACGTGCTGACCGCCGTGCTGTCAGTCACGCCCGCCGTGCGCGTAGTCATTTTGATGAAAGACGAAGACGGCGATTTCTTGCCAGTGGCAATGCGTTGGCGGGCTGATTACCCGCTCGCCAGCCGCGAATTGCCAATCAGTCAAACCATCCTCATACGCGTCGCCAGCCAGCGCGCAGGCATATTGCTCGCCGAAATCGGCAAAGACGCGCTGCCTTATGCCGCGCACAGTTTGTTGCTCACGGGTACGCGCTCGGTGATTGCGTCGCCCATTCTGGCCTCGAGCGAATTGGTCGGAATGATTTACGCCGACTTGCAAGACGTGATGCAACGCTTCGAAGCCGACGATCTCGAATTGCTCAACGCCGTCGCTATTCAAGCCGGACTCGCCGTCAACACCGCCACCGCGCACGAACGCTTGCAACAACAAGCCGCCGCCCGTACGCGCTTTGAGCGCTTCTTGCCGCCTTCGGTGGTTGACGCAGTGATGCGCGGCACGGGCGCGCTCAAGCTCGGCGGCGTCAGGCAAAACATCAGCGTGCTGTTCGCCGATATACGCGGCTTCACCTCGTTGTCAGAAACACGTCCGCCCGAAGAGATTGTCGAAATGTTGAACCGTTATTTCACGCTGGCGAGTGAAATCATCTTTCAGCACGACGGCACGCTCGATAAATACATCGGCGACGGATTGTTCGCTTTTTTCGGTGCGCCTTACGCTGACGCCGCGCATCCGCTCAAGGCCGTACGCGCCGCGTGGGAATTGCAACAGGCCTTGGCTGCGTTCAATGAGAGCTTGCAACGCGATCTCTTGCCCGCCGTCTCGGTCGGCATCGGCATCAATACGGGCGCGGCGCTGGTGGGTTATATCGGCAGCGAAAAACGGACGGATTACACAGCCATTGGCGACACCGTGAACATCGCCGCGCGGCTCGAAAGTCTGGCGAAACCCGATCAAATTTTAGTCAGCGAAGCGACCAGCCAACTCATCGGCCACGAATTCATTTTTCGGCTATTGGGTTCGACGCCGCTCAAAGGCAAAGCGCAGCCCTTGCCGATTGCCGAGATCGTAGGTCTGAGAGATGGACGTGTGACAGGAAAGACGATTACCGGCTGAGGGTATTTAACCTTTTTCAATCGCACTCACGCGCTCTGACAGTTTCAAACAAATTGCCGCGCCCCAAAATGCCTGCCGGATCAAAAACCCGTTTCAGCGCAGCCATTTCTGCCAGACTTTTTTCGTCGTACATCATCGCCAGATAAGGGCGTTTGATTTTGCCGATGCCGTGTTCGGCTGACACCGTACCGCCCAACGCTACGGCGCGTTGCACAAAGCGCGCATAGAGTTCACGGGCTTGGGCGGCTTCGGCGTCATCGCGCGGCAGCATGTTCACGTGCAGGTGGTTGTCGCCGATGTGACCGAAGATCACATAACTCAACCCCGCCTCACGCAACGCAAATTGGTAATAGGCCAATAACTCCGCGAAGCCCGCATCCGGCACAGCCATATCGGTCGAGACTTTGCGTTGTTTATGCCGCGCGATCCATTCGTTGACCAACACGGGCAAGTGATGCCGAAAGGCGCGCAGTTGCTGACGATCTTTGTCATTCGTCGCAAACCATGAATCTTCGAGTCGTGCTTGATGCAGTTCTAACAATGCAAGCCACGCACTCATCAATTCGTCTTCATTGTCAGAACAGATTTCTTGCTCGAAAAAAATTGCGCCTGCTACGTTGTCGGGAATACGAGAGTAATACGGACGCAAAAAAGCCAATGCTTCGCAGTCGAAGTATTCCAGCGCACGCGCATCCAGTCCCTGCTTGCCATTTGCTCGCGTCGTCAACGAAGCCGCGCGCGCCTCAGCCACCAAAGCCAGTAGATCGCTTTCCTGTTCAAAAAACACGATGCCTGCCAATACGTTTTCGGGTTGCGGCAAGAGTCGCAATTCGATTTCGGTGATGACGCCCAACGTACCTTCGCTGCCGATAAACAAATCAATCGCGTCCATCTTTGGCGCGACGTAATAGCCCGCCGCGTGCTTGCGCGTAGCAGGCATACGATAGCTTGGCAACGTCACGTCAATCGTTCGGCCAGATTCAAGTGGCAGCCGCAAGCAACCGGCTGAGTCAAAACGCAATTCGCCGCGCCGCAACTTGAGCAACTCGCCCGAAGCCAATACGACCTCAAGCGCGTTCACATAATCGCGCGTCGTGCCATATTTGAAAGTCCGCGCGCCTGAGGCATTGGTCGCAACCGTGCCGCCCATCTGGCAACTCCATTCAGTCGGATCAGGCGGATAAAACAGCCCGCGTTGCGCCAACGCCGCTTGCAACTGATCGAGCCTCAACCCCGGTTGCAGTCGCGCAACCGCATCTGAAATTTCGTGCAGCGCATTCATTCGATCCATCGCCAAAACAATGCCGCCAAAAGGTATGCGCCCGCCGGTGACGCCTGTGCCTGCGCCCGCGATGGTGACGGGTGTCGCGGTGCGTGTGGACTCGGCTAACACTTCGCTCACTTCGCTGCGGTCGGCGGGCAAACAGATGCGTTCGGCATGTCCGCCCGCCAGATTGCTGGCGTCGGTCAGCCACACTTGAATTTCGTCAGGATTGGATTTTAATTGCATGACTCGTCAACTATTTCGTCAGTGATTGGAGATAACTTCATCAATAACCCAAGGCTGTTCAAGTGACAACCAAAGCGCCTTGTCGAAACCAACCATGCGCCTTACCATTCGCGCGCTTTACTCACCCTCCACACAAGCTCAAAGGACCGAAACCTGATGAAACGACTGTTCGCCTTTTCGTTGTTGTTATCGGCATCGCTGTTGCTCACTGATGCGCCGAGTCGCGCTGAGGAATTGCGTTGCGTGCGACGGCCCTCGCCCAATCCGCTCGCCCCAACTTCATCATCTTCGTCAGTGGTGTTCAACGTTACGCCCAAAGCGGGTGCGAAGCTGAAAATGCAATCGTGGTTTTATTACGCGCAAGGCAAGAAGTTGTGCGACGCTTATTACGCTTAGGTGCGGAGGAAGTTACTATGGAATTGCAAGCCCTGAAAACTTCTGTTCGGATGGCGATTGTGATGGGCATCTTCCTGCCGCTGGCTGAAACGCTGCGCCGCTCGAATCAGTTGCTCGATCCGGCGCGCTTTCTGAACTGGTTCGATGATTACCTGTTGGGCAGCGCGCTGTTGTTGGCGGTCTATTGGGTCAAACAACAAAAGCCGCATGCCATCGGTTGGTTGATCGGCGCGTGGGGCATCGGCGTCGGAGCTTTGTTTCTCAGCTTTATCGGACAGATCGAATACTTTTATGAACCGGGCGGCGATCCGGGCATTTTCTCTACGACGCTGGTGCTGGTCGTGAAAGGGCTGATTCTGGCGTATATGTTTTACGGACTTTCCCTGAGTGTGAAAGCGCACGAGGCCTGAACGAAAGACTGATCGAAAGAAAGGAAGTTTATGGCAACCACTACACGTCGTAACTTTGTGAAGCAATCCGTAGCGGGTCTTACGTTGGCGACTTCGAAAGTGCCGGGGAAAGTGTTAGGCGCGAACAATACGATTCGGCTGGCCTTGATCGGATGCAGCGGGCAAGGCGTAGGCGATTTGCGCGATTGCCTCAAAGCGCCCAACACTAAAGCCGTCGCGCTTTGTGACGTAGATCAATCGCAACTCAACAAAGCCGCGCAACGCTTCGACGGCGCGATTGAAACGACTGGCGACTTTCGCCGCATCCTCGACCGCAAAGATATTGATGCTGTGATTATCGCTACGCCCGATCACTGGCACGCGATTCCGGCAATTCAGACGTTGCAAGCGGGCAAAGACCTTTACCTAGAAAAACCCATCGGACATACGATTCGTGAAGGGCAGTTGCTGGTCAAAGCCGCCGCCGAATCATCGCGCATCGTTTCAGTCGGATTGCAACAACGCACGGGTACGCTGTTTCTCAAGGCGCGCGAAATCATTCAATCAGGGCAACTTGGCAAAGTCTCGTCCGTGCATTGCTGGAACGCCTGGAACGATCAAGCCAATTTCGAGGGCAGTTATCGCCAGTTGAAAAAAGTATCTTCAAATGGGGCAAACGGCGGCCCACCGCCCGCCGGAGTTGATTACGATTTCTGGCTCGGCCCTGCGCCACGACGCGAGTTCAACGCCAATCGTTATAACGGCACATATCTTTACTATTGGGATTACAGCGGCGGGATGACGATTACGTGGGGCGTGCATTTGATTGATTCGGCGATGCACCTGATGAATGCCGCCGCGCCCTTGAGCGTGACGGCGACCGGCGGCAAATACGTGATGGCGGATGACCGCGATACGCCCGACACGGTTGAGCAGGTGTTCGAGTTTCCCAACTTCATCCTCACCTATTCGTGCCGCCACGCGAATGCGTTCACGAGCGGCAGCCCGGCGTCAGATCACGGCCTGCAATTTTTCGGCACGCAAGCGACGATGCTGCTCAATCGCGACGGCTATCAAATCATCGCCGAAGGGAAAAAGCCTGAGACGATCAAAAGCGCCGCCGGGCTGGACGCAGGCTGGGGCACGCATCAACGCAACTTCATCGAATGTCTGCGCACGCGCACACCGCCCAATTGCACAATGCTCGAAGGCCATCGCGCGACGACGGCTTGCCAACTGGCGAATATCGCTTATCGCACGCAACGCAAGGTGCGTTGGGATGCCACGAAAGAACAAATCATCGGTGACGCAGCAGCTTCGCGGATGATGACTAAACAGTATCGCGCTCCGTGGACGTTGAAAGGAGCTTGAGGAACGTTATGAAAAAATTCGTTGGAATTGTTTTGTTGTTCGCCTGTGCGTTAGCCGCGTTCGCCGCCGCGCAACAAGCACTGTGGAAACCCAAGCCGAAAGACGCCAACGCCATTCGCGCTTTGCTCGTCACAGGCGGCCACGATCACGACCTAGAGTTTTATTCGGTCTTTGAAGACCCGGCGATTCAAACACTGGTTGACCCGCATCCGGCGGTGTATGGCGGCGATATTCGCAAGCGCGCCGACGTGCTGGTGCTTTATGACATGATGAAAAGCATTGACGAAAAACGCCGCGCGAACCTGCGCAGCTTTGTCGAAAGCGGCAAAGGCGTCGTCGTCTTGCACCACGCCATCGGCGACAACGTAGACTGGCCGTGGTGGTATGAAGAAGTTGTCGGCGGGCGCTATCTGTTTGAAAAGTTTGAGGGCAAGCTGTCGAGTTACCGCCACGACGAAGAGCAAACTATCACCGCCGCGTTAGAACATCCGATCACCAAAGGGCTGGGCACGTTTCGCATTCTGGACGAAACTTACAAAGACATGTGGATTTCGCCGAAAGTGAAAGTGTTGCTGCGCTCTGACAATCCCACCAGCGACGGGCCGGTCGCCTGGGTTTCGCCTTACGCAAAAGCGCGCGTCGTTTACATACAACTCGGACACGACCGCAACGCGAACCTCAACCCGAAGTATCAACAGTTGGTGCGCAACGCGATTCGCTGGGCGGCGGGCAAGCTGTGAGCGCCGCTTATGCTTTCTGCCCGTATCCGATTTCAGCGCCGCCGGTAATCAGGTGATCTACGCCAGTCGTGAACGTAGCCTCAGCCGCAATGAACAAACACAACTTGCCGACTTCTTCAGGCGTACCCATTCGCTTGGCAACTTGCGCGGCAGTGCCGCTCGCAATTGCGGCTTGCGGGTCGGGCATGGAATTCGCGCCCGCTTCCCACAGCGGCGTCCAGATGTTGCCGGGCGAAACTGAATTGACGCGTACGCTGTTCGCCGCTTCATCAATCGCCAACGCTTTGCTGAACGACAGCACTGCGCCTTTAGACGCGACATAAGTCGTCGCGTGATGCTGCCCCAACGTGGCAACCAGACTGGCGACGTTAATGATGTTGCCTTTGGTCTTGCGCAAATGCGGCAGGGCGAGTTGGCAGGCGGTGAATACGCTGACGACGTTGAGTTCGAGCAAGGCGCGAAAGTCTTCGATTGAAAATTCGTCTATCGGCAAATGGGGCGGATGCCATCCGGCGTTGTTGATGAGGCAATCCAACTGACCGAATTTCGTGACGGCAGTTTCGATCATTCGTTTGATTTGGTTCGCATCAGTCACGTCAGTTTCACAAAAGACAGCTTGGCCTTTGCCTAACGCATTCAGTTCGCGCGCGAGGCTTTCGCCTTTTTCGACTTGGCGATCAGCGATGATGACGCGCGCTCCGGCGGCGACGAATACGCGCGCGCAGCCCGCGCCGATGCCGGATGCCGCGCCAGTAATTATGGTGACGTTGTTCTCGTATCTCATTTTGGTTCCTTTGGTGAAATCTTGACGGTCTTAGACATCGGTGTTATCAACACTTCGTCTTTCACAGCTTTTTACATCGGTTTAATTGTTTTTCACAGCTCCCATTTCCTCCTACTCATTTCGCACCTGCTATTTCGTTTCTCTGATTCGGGTGAACGCATGCAAGGCAAACGCTTTATCTTCATCTTGTTCGCTTGCTTCTGGCTGGTTGGTCAGGCTGTGCCGCGCGTCACTGAAGCCATCAACCTGTTGCTGCCACAAACTCCCGTCAAAGACTTGCTACTCGACACGACAGGCAAGCGCGGGCTGGTGAAATTCAATCACAAGCAACACGAAGGTTTGCTCACCCGCGCTGATGGATTGGCACATAAGGCTCCGGCAAATCTGGCCTGCGTCGGATGCCATCACACCGTCACCAACATTCTCGATCGCAAACAGTTTCAATCGTGCCGCGACTGTCATCGTGAGCAAGGTTACGCCGACAACCCCGTGCCCGCCGCGCGCAATGTCAAAGACGAAGCAGGCCGCGACCTCGAACTCAACTCGATGGAAATCAACCATCGCCTTTGCATCACTTGCCACCGCGAAGAAAAGCCGCGCCCCGAATGGCAAGGCCGCAAGATTCCCATCACGTGCAGCGAATGCCACGACCGCAACGCGCTGCCCGCGCAAGCCATCGCCTATGACCTAACACCGCCACCTGCTGATGATGCGCCCGTTGGCGATGGCTTGGCGAAAGCGATTCCGACTGAATTGGTTTCAACACCCAAAGACGACCCACTCGGTTACGCCGGTAAGTCGCGCGTAGAGCAACCTGACGATAAACCCGATGTGAATGCCATTTTGAAGCCTGACCGTTGGCGCATCGGCTTTCCCGAAGACCCGCGCGCCCAAGAGGGACGGCTCATCAACCCTTACAACCAAAACGTATTCAAAGGCGATTATCCGATCATCGGGCAGCATACGTTTTTGAACGTCACGCTCGAAAGCGAATCGTTCACTAACGTGCGACGCATTCCGTTGCCGAGCAATGTAAGTTCTGAACGCCCCAACAGTTCAGAATTTTTCGGACGTGGGCGACAGATTTTTGCCAAGCAAAGTTTCATCACTTCGTTTGAACTCTTTCACGGCGACACTTCGTTCAAGCCGATTGACTGGCGCATAAAATTCACGCCCGTGTTCAATCTGAATTACCTCAACACGCAAGAGCGCAGCATCGTCAACGTCAATCCAGTCATCGGCTCAAATCGTTTCGACACTTACATCGGCATTCAGGAAGCGTTTTATGAATACCGCATCGGCGACACGAATAGCCTTTGGTCTTCGGTGAAACGAGGACTGCGGGGCAAAGGGCGCGAAGAAAATACCAGCCCATACTTCGACTCGACCTTCGTGCGCTTGGGCATTCAGCAATTCAACAGCGACTTTCGCGGCTTGATCTTTAACGATTACAACTTAGGCGCGCGCGTGTTCGGACAAGCCAAAAACAATCGCTACAACTTTAACGCGGCTTATTTCTATCAACTCGAAAAAGATACGAACAGCGAACTCAATACGCGCTTGTTCATTCCCGGCAGCGGACACAATCGTTTTCGCAATCAATCCGTCGTGATCGCTAATCTGTATAGACAAGACACGAAATATAAAGGCTACACGACGCAGTTCAGCTTTCATTTCAACAACGACCGGCCTTCGCAACTTTTCGACCGCAACAACTTTCCGGCAAGGCCAGCATTGATTGGCGATTACGTGCGGCACGGCATCAAGTCTTATTACTTCGGCGTCACGGGCGACGGACACATCGGCCTGATGAATCTGAACCACGCTTTTTATCAAGTCATCGGACGCGATTCGTTCAATCAAATCGCCGGACGCAAGACCGACATCAACGCCCAACTCGCCGCCGTCGAATTGTCGCAAGACCGCGACTGGCTGCGGTTTAAGACTTCGTTCTTTTTCACGTCAGGCGACAGCAAGCCTTTCGACGGCAAGGCGCGCGGCTTCGATTCGATTTTCGACGATCAGGAATTCGCGGGTGGCAAGAATAGTTTCTTCAACAGTCAGGCGATTCCATTTTTGAATACGGGCGTATTGCTGACGACGCCGGGCACGCTGATTCCCAGCTTGCGCAGCAGCAAGACGCAAGGCCAATCCAATTTCGTCAACCCGGGCATCTTCGTTTACAACGCAGGCTTCGAAGCCGAACTGACGCCGAAAGTGCGCGGCATCTTCAATGCGAACTATATGCACTTTCATCACACTGCGCCGCTGTCGCAGTTGCTGTTTCAACCCAACATCCGGCGACCCATCGGCTTCGATTACGGCGTAGGCTTCTTGTGGCGTCCGCCGTTGACCGAGAACTTTATTATCACGGGCGGATTCAATTCGCTGGTGCCAGGCACAGGTTTCAAAGACATCTTCCGCTCGAATTGCGCGGGGCAGGGCTGTGGTGCAAAGCCGCAAGTGCTGTATTCGATTTATGTAAAAGTGAAATTGACATACTAGACGTGGCGCAGGCTTCAGGAGAGAAATGGATACGCGGACGACGCGGATGCGGCGGATCAGCGCGGATCAATCCAACTTTTTTCCGCGAAAATCCGCCGCATCCGCGTCATCCGCGTATCTATTCGGTCGAGACTTTAGGCTATGAGATTAACCAAATTGCTTTTGCTAATGGGAATCATTGGGCTGTATGGCTTGAGTCGTTATTCCATCAGTGCGCAGCAAGCCGCGCCCAAAGATTGCACGACCTGTGATCGTGACGCGCTCGCCAAGCGTGCCGCATCGCCGTGTGGGCCGAACCAGTCCGCCGAAACCGAACGCATCGCCAAAGACACCGCCCGTCCGCGTTGGAATATGACGCCGTGCGAAGCCGAGATTCGCAGCCGTGGTTGCAACGATTGCCACACCGGCATCGAAGACATGCACTCCGGCAAGATCACCATCGGTTGCGTAGACTGCCACGGCGGCGACGCGACCATTCGCCGCGAAGCCAGTCTGGCGTTCAAGTCAGAAGGATACGAACAGCTAAAAGAGAAAGCGCACGTTCAACCCAAAAACAAAAGCGACTGGCCGACTTCGGGTAATCCTGAAAGGCCGAATATGTTGACGTTGAAGGAAGACCCGGCGTTCATCCGCTTCGTCAACCCCGGCGACTTGCGCGTAGCCAATCTCTCGTGCGGCACGACCGATTGCCACACCAGCGACGTACACAACGTCAAACG
>JAYSVR010000026.1:0-67112 GCA_043718445.1 Acidobacteriota bacterium
TGGATTACGTCAAATGGGGCACGCCCGAACAGATGCTGTGGAGTTGCCACATCGCCAATCTGCTGTTGGCCGTCGGATTGTTCTTCGCCTTCCCGCTGGCGTTGCGCGTAGGCTCGCTCTGGGCGATTCTCGGCTTGCTGCCGTGGGCGTTGGATATGTTTACGACGCGCATCATCTGGCCTGTTTCGTGGCTTTCACATCTAGGCGGCGCAGCGATTGGCCTTTGGATTCTTTATCAACTGCGCGCTGAACGGAATACATGGTGGCAGGCGTTGCTCTGGTTTCTCGGCTTGCAACAACTTTGCCGGTTCGCCACCAACCCCGAACTCAACGTCAACGTCGCTCATCATTCTTATGGCGCGACGCAAACGTGGTTTACGAGTTATGGGCAATACTGGCTGGTGAATTCGCTGCTGGCGGCGATGGTAATTTGGCTGCTGCATCAAGCTCTGTGGTGGATGTTTCGCCCTTTATCCAAATCAAGTTGAAATGACAAAACTGATATGAAAAGACTGCTCACTTCCCTTTGCCTCTTTGCTCTCGCGGTTTTGCTTGCGTGGCAACAACCGCAACGCAGCGCCGCTCAAGCCGTGCGTCCCAACATTCTTTTCGCCATCGCGGATGATTGGGGTTACGGACACGCGAGCGCTTACGGCTCGAAATGGGTCAAGACACCTGCGTTCGACCGCGTAGCGCGCGAAGGCATCTTGTTCACGCACGCACATACGCCGAATGCGAAGTGCGCTCCGTCACGCGCCATCCTTTTGACCGGACGCAATTCGTGGCAGTTGGAAGAAGCCGCCAATCACATTCCGTTTTATCCGGCGAAATTCAAATCGTGGCCTGAGACGTTGGGCGAGAAAGGGTACGCAACCGGCTTGACCGCCAAAGGCTGGGGGCCTGGCGTAGCAAACGACGCCAACGGCAAACCCAGACAAATGGCGGGCAAGCCGTTCAACGCGCGCAAACAGAAAGGCCCGACCTCCGGCATTGATGGCAATGATTACGCCGCGAATTTCAATGACTTTTTAGACCAAGCGCCGAAAGATAAACCGTGGAGTTTTTGGTACGGCGCGACCGAACCGCATCGCGCTTATGAATACGGCAGTGGCGTTGCGAAAGGCGGCAAGCGACTCAGCGACATTGACCGCGTGCCTGCGTTCTGGCCTGACAACGAAATCACGCGCAACGACATGCTCGATTACGCTTTTGAAGTAGAACATTTCGATAAGCATCTGGGCCGGATGCTCGAGCAACTCGAACAACGAGGCTTGTTGGAAAACACTATCGTCATCGTCACTTCAGATCACGGCATGCCGTTCCCGCGTTCTAAAGGAGAAGCCTATCCTTACTCCAACCGAGTACCGCTCGCAGTGATGTGGAAGCGCGGCATCAAGGCCGCTGGCCGGGTCGTAGATGATTTCGTGAGCTTTGCCGACATCGCGCCTACGTTAATCGAACTCGCGCAACTCAAGTGGCAGGACACCGGCATGCAACCAGCAGTCGGACGTTCGCTTACCGACATTTTGTTTTCGACCAAGAGCGGCCTCGTCAACGCTAAACGCGATCACCAACTCGTAGGCAAAGAGCGCCACGACATCGGACGCCCCAACGACGAGGGCTATCCGATTCGCGGCATCGCCAATTTCGATATGTTGTATTTGCGCAACTACGAACCTGATCGCTGGCCTGCGTGCAATCCTGAGACCGGCTATCTGAATTGCGATGCGGGTGCAGTCAAAACCGATATTTTGAACCTGCGCCGCCAAGGCGGAGACGCGCGTTATTGGCAACTCGCTTTCGGCAAACGTCCGAGCGAAGAGCTTTACGACCTGAAACGCGACCCCGATTGCATCAACAATTTGGCAGGAAAGTCGGAATACAAAACGGTTCAGCAACGGCTGCGCGCACAGATGGAAAGCGAACTCAAAGCGCAAGGCGATCCGCGCCTGTTCGGCCAAGGCTCGGTTTTCGATAAGTATGTTTATGCCGAACCGAATAACCGCGACTTTTATAACCGCGTGATGCGTGGCGAAAAACTGAAGGCTGGTTGGATCAATGAAACCGACCTTGAGAAAGAGCCTATCAAATAGCCATCAGCCATTTGCTGAAATTTCAGCTCCTGAGACAGCAATGGTAATAGCGGTAAAAATAATCCACATCTGGTTCATGGCAACTTACTTTCAATCTGGGCGAACGGCTATGAAAAAGCCGACAAAAAGATGGCTGAGGCAGTCATCCTGCCAACACCAAACCAACCCAGGCTGCCATTTGTCGGTGCTGAAGACGTTCGCGGTGTAGCCTGTGATTCCTTGTGCGGGGCAGCAGGTGATTGCACGCGCGCGAAGTCGCATGTAATTCATCCGGCAAATTCCGCATACGTTTTCCCTGGTCTCAGCTGTGTATGCAGAAAAGCAGCAAGATATTACACACCAATCGCGACATTATTTTTGGGTAACACGAAAATGGAATTGGTCGGCTTTTTCGGTGTGCCCATCGGCAGTGAATCCCACGAGTTGAAAGTAATATGAGCCAGCGGGTAAAAGCGCGACCGGCACGGATAGCTGTAACCGTTTGCCCTCCGCCGTCTGTTGAGGCGAGGTAGCATCCCAACTTTTAAGCGTAGTGCCGCCTTGCGCATGTAACACCGCGCGGTAACTGGGATATTGGTCTCGCTCAAGTTCGAGTTGCAATTTTGCGGTACGCGCACCAAGTGGAATGATGAGCTGGTTGTTGGAGTTTGAAGCGCCAGCGCCTCTGGTTAGTGCGCCGGGTGTAAGTACGAAAGCAACGACGGCTGAGGCAGCGGGTGAAGTTACAGGTTGCACCGACTGCACTGCTTGCGCTATTGCTTTTTCGAGTTGCGTGGTTTGCGCCCGGCTCGATTCCAGGGCTTGTTCAAGTTGTGCGGTACTCGCGCGCGCGGCGGTCAATTGTTGGCGTAATTCCTGTTCAGAGCTTTGAGGCGCTGACAACGCAGCACGCATTTGTGTTACTTCGCTTTGCAGAGATACGAGCTTATAACCCAGCCCGCCGCCGCCAACGGCAATCAGTGTGCAGGCAGCACCTAAAGCATAGCCTCGTACCGGATAGCTCGCTCTAAAAAAATCGCTGACCGATTGCAGCCAGCCAGGTTGTGACGACTCAACGGATTCTGCCGTGCTATCAAGCTGGCGCTGAAGAGCTTGCGCGAAGTGCAATTTTTGCCGGTGTTCGGGGGCGGATAAAAAATGCCGTTCGAACTGTAAGCGTTCCGCCGAAGACAGCGTCTGGCGAACATAAGCGTCGGTCAATTCGTCTTCAGCGATCAATAACTGCTCGAATACTTCATCGTCGAGCATGATCTTTTGCTCAATTAACAATTGCTCTTTTTCAGCCAGCGTGCCGAGCAAGTACCGCTTCAAGTTATTTTCGTCCCTATACATTGGGCCTCTCTCCCGTCTTTTTTATGCGCTGGGGATAACGCTTCCATTGATTATTGCAATAAACGGCAATCCATTTCATGCCCCAACTCATGACTATGATTGTGCCAGGCAATTCAGCAGGCATTCCTGCAACGTCGCGCGCATGCGAAAGACCTTGATTTTCAAGGCGTTGTCCGTCAAACCGAACTCCACCGCCAAGGCTTTGCGCCGGTCAATTTTTGCCTGTTTTTCTTCGCGGTAATATTCCAGCAAAAGGCGGCGTTGCGGCAACGGCAGGTTAGCCATACATCGATTCAAGCATTGGTCTGCGCGCTCTTTATCCTCGGCGGAACCGGGGTCAGGTGGCGATTCGGGTGGGGCAAGTGTGCTTTTACGCCGCCATTCGAGAAAGACGCGGTTTGCGACGCCAAAAAAATAAAGGGAAGGATCGCCTACGTAATCAGCCGCGAGGTCTGCTACTTTTTTACTTACGCGATCAATGGTTTCATCGGCCAACTCTTCCGCTTCCCAACTGCCACGTGAGGCAAAAACCCTGATTAGCTTGCGACGAATTTCTTCGTATTTTTTCCCCGCGCACTCAGGATCAGGATCGAGCCAGTTGAGCAAGCGGCGCAATGTGTCGGCGTCTAATTTCCAGGGGGTCTTCATCGAGGCGAATTATTCACTATATCCCTGTGAACGCCAAGCGCTCAGGGCGTTTTTGAAGCGGCAGGCCGGTATTCCAATCTGGACATCAACAAGCAGCGGTGAGTCACACTTGAGCAGTGCCGCGATCACTATTTTAAGCCTGCATCGGCTTTCAAAGGGCTGAGACATCTTACGAATGCCGCTCACACATAACGGCCACGCATGCACCAAGTAATAGGCGGGTTAAGTTTAACTGGTAAGCTCATCAACTATTTTCAATCAGTAACTCATCAAGAATATGCACTTTACCCAACGGGTGTATCGCCTGCAAGATTCATGATTGACTTGAGGGACGGGCGAATTGTGCTGTTGGCTCCGATGTTGCCGCAGGTAGACCATAACTTACACGATCTCTCAATTGCCTTCGGGATGAATCATTTGAGCAATTAAAAGCTATGGCCGAGGTATTCACCCTGTAACACGAAGGCTGCCCAGTGGAAAGGCGGGTTGCCTTGCCGCCACATTTCGAGTTGAGCTTCGCGCAAGGCGGCGGCGGGGGTGAGTTTTTCGTGGAAAAGCCGCCGGTAAAAGGCCTTCATAAATTCCGCCGTAGCCTCGTCATTCACCTTCCATAAGCTCGCCATCACACGCGGAGCGCCCGCGTACATAAAGCCGCGCGTCAAGGCGACCAGCCCTTCGCCCTTGATGTCTTTGCCGAGCGCCGTGTCGCAGGCGCTCAGTACGATCAACTCAGCGGGCAGCTTCAAATTGTAAATGTCGTGCAAGCGCAGAAAGCCGTCTTGCGGTTGTCCGTGCATATCGAACTGCGAAAGCGCTACGCCCGAAAGCGCGGGGCGTTGGCTGTCGAGCAGCCCATGCGTAGCGAAATGGATGATTCGATATTGGCTCAACTCGTTTCCCGTCACGAACCCACGATTGACCGCGAAGCCTTGCACGAGATGAGCGGAGTTATCCGACGCGACCGCGAGAATGGCTTCGGCTTCTTCGCGCGTACCAGGCAAGCGGGACAGCCCACCTTCGCGGTTAGTCGCGGGGCGAGTTTTTTTGTTTGCGCCGAAACGATCATCATCTTTGCCAAAGACCGGATCAGCCAGGATTGCCAGACTTTTTTGCGCTGACTTGCGCTGACTGGTTTCGCTGCGCACCAAAGCCAGCGTCGAGGCCGACGGCAAACTGATAATCTCGTGTTGAACAAGCAGCGGTTGGCTTAACTGTCTGGTGGCCTCTGAGGGTTCAGGCAAAGCTGCGAACGGCACGTATTGCAATGCCCCTTCGCTGACCACGATCAATCGTTTTTTGCCAAGTCGCGCAGCCAGCGGGGTCAACACCATACGGCTCAATTCCTCCGCCGCCAGTGCGTATTGCGCGTCGTTGTCAGCAAAGCGCGCGCGACGTTGCTTGAGCGATTCATTCGCTACGGGCTGGCGCGCGACGAGCAGTTCATAAACGCGACGCGCAGCCTTTTCGATCTGCGCACGCGCGGGTAACTCAAAACTAGCAATCTCATGTTTGGTTACGGCCCAGACGTAGCTGCGCTGTTCGCCAAGCGCGTATTCCAACAAGAGGGTGTCGTCATCCAGCACCGAGTTTTGAATCGCGGCGAGGTCGAGCGGCTGGGGTTGGGTCAACGCTGCGTATCGCGGACTGCGCGCGCGCATCTGCGCCTGTACGTCATCAAATTGCGCGGTCAACGCAGAGATTTCCGTCTCAACCGCCGCCAATTCCCCTTCTTTCGGCGTGCCGCCATTCAGCCGCATCAAGCGGTCTGCCTTGCCGTTGACTTGCTGCCGCAAGGCGCGCTCGCGCTGCATTAATTCTGGATCAACACTTTGACGCAAATTGGCGCTCGCTTCTGTCAACAACTCCAACATGCTGCGCGCCCTTGACCGCTCGCTCGCCGCCAGCGCCAGCGCGTCGTAACCTTGTGACGGCTGCTGCCGATGCAGGTTCATCAGCACCTCAATCTGCAATTGGTGATACTGGTAAATCGAAGCCGAGTATGAGGTACGCAACTCCTGGCTGAAGACTTTGGCGCGGAGCGATTCGCTCAACGCCAGTGCGGCTTCAATCTGCGCGCGCGCTGCTAGTAAGTCCGCTCGATCAAGTTCAACCAGCGCCAGATGGTAACGCGTCTGCGATTCGCCGAAACGGTCACTCACCACTTGATTGAGCGCCAGCGCCTGCCGGTAAAATTCGAGCGCCTGTTCCTGCTGGTTTAGCGCACGATACGCATCCCCTAAGTCGTTAAGCAGGTAAGCTTCGCCTTGCCGATTGCCGACTTTCTGAGAGAGTAGCAGCGCCTTTTGATAAGTAGAGAGAGCTTGCTGCTGTTCTCCTAACGCGGCATAGGCGCGCCCACTGTTGATGAGTGCGTAGGACTCATACCGTTGAAGATCAAACGTCCGAAGGAGCGGCAAAGCTTGCTGGTAATAATTCAGCGCCTTCAGGTGATCGCCCATGGTGTAATGCGCCTCACCAATTTGTGCGAGTACTGCTGCTACTCCTTGGTTGAAGCCTTTCACTTGCCACAACTTCAGCACGTTTTCGTAAGTGTTCAAAGCACGCTGGGACTCGCCCAGTGCAAGGTAGTCATAAGCTGAATTTCCAGAGGTTGTAGCTTCCCACAGTTGGTTACCCATCATTTTGAAGAGCAAGGCGGCTTGTGTATAGCAATTCAGCGCTTCCTGCTTCTCACCTATCCGCGAATTAAGTTGCCCCAACGCCGTAAGGGTTAAAGCTTCACCACGTCGGTGCCCAGTCTCGCGCCACAAAGCGAGTGAGCGTGCATAATAGTCAAAAGCTCCTTGCGCATTGCCGATGTCAGAGTGTGTATAACCAAAATTTAACAAGATGGTTGCGAACAAGCGGCGATCATTAAGCACATGGCAAAGTGCCAATGCTTGCTCGAGAAATTTGAGCGCCTGCTCCTTCTCGTCTCTCCAGTCGTAATAAGCTCCCATATTGTTGAGCGCACGCGCTTCCCCCATTTTATCACCAGCAATACGACTCAAATGCAGCGCCTGCGTGGCGCTTTCCAACGCCTGTTGAGGCTGGGCCAAGTAAAGATAGACGTTGCTCATTTGGTTGAGCGTCTCGGCATGGCTGCGGGCATCCTCGTGCCTGACGTTGAGCGTGAGCGCGCGTTGATAAAAGCTGATCGCCGTTGGTAGCTCACCTAATGAATAATAGGTCGCTCCGATCCCACGCAGCGCATAAATCATACGCCGCTGATCGCCGAGTGAGTGCCAAAGGGTGAGTGCAGTTTGATATTTCTGAATCGCTTGACGGCTGGCCTGCGCTTCCCAGGTTTCGTATAGCTGCTCCGCTACGGCCTCAGTCATTTCCGCCGCGATCAGCTGCCGATCTTGCGCTGTAGCCTGACGCAATTCTGCGATTTTCACAGAATAGGCTCCAGCCTGCGCCACTGTTTCAAGCGAGCGCACTGTGAGCAGGTAGGTACCAGAAACCTCAATCAGCGCCGAAAGTGATCGTGTATGAACATCACGGCAGTTCAGGTTACGTACTTGTCGGCCACGTGGAGTTGAAAGCGCAAGGTTAACGGCAATCCCCAGCGGTTCGATGGTCAACCTCAAATACTGCCCGGCTTTCAGTGCGAGGAGATAGGTATGCTTGTCGGTTTGCCCAAGTGCGCGTTGCACCGGTTGAGCCGGGACAAGAAACAAAAGTTCCAGAGGGCGTTCAGTAGTTGCCCTGGGCAAGGATTGACAGCGCACAGGGGTACGAAGCAAAGCCAGCAAACAAAGCAGGCTTATGAATAGCGCTAACCGGCAAAAAATCTTGCGAGGGGAGGAGGTCACTATCGCAGTAGTGTCCTCCCCTTGCCGCACCTCGGCACAACACGGTAATGCATAATAGTGTAGGCGATATTTAGCACTGCTTGTCATTACCAAGTCTCTCTAAAAAACTCTACGGGCGGATTTTTCACTTTTGCCGCCATATCGCTGCCGCCTTTACTGCCAGGCTCAAGGAAGCGCACCCCAACCCGCGTATCATCTGTTGGGATGAAGCACAGCGGTGTCTTTCCTTTATGCCGCTCCAGATCCTCATTGCGAATATCTCGGCGCGAAGCCTTCAGGTATTCTTCAATGAAGTTACCCCAACCTGTCTGCCTGGAAAATTTGAGTTTCTTGTACTCGACTAATTCTTCAAACTTCTCTATCTTTTGCGTGTCTGCCGCCCAGGGTAAATAGATCGAAACCCCGTGCGAGTGTTGAAATGCCGCGCCGTTGAAACAAGAACTCAACACAAATTTGGGAATATTTTTTTCCGAGTTGCCATCAATGACGTCATTGACAGATCGGCATGCCTCCTGAATTTTTTCGCTGGCTCCTACTCTGATCAACTGAGCGCAAAAATCCCAGAGGTCTACATAACGCTCGGCGTGGTAAGACTGGGCGTACCAATGCGCCAGTAAGATTGCATTGAGGGTAGTCTCTTGTTTGAGGGCGGCCTCTTGTTTGAGCGCTTCGGTTAAAGCCTCCTGCAACCCTTTCACAGCTTTGACTAGAGCGGGGCTTTGCTTCAAGTCACAGACTGCTTGGTCTACCGATACGCCACCCACCTCGTAATCCGAGTAATAGCGCACATACTTGTTTACTAACGAGCACGCAAGCTTAACCGTGTCTGCCTCGTTATCACTCGCCTCATTCTGACTGGTATCGCTTGTACTGACTGCCTCGTTCAAGGTCTCCAAAATGCGGTGATAAGGCCAACCCGTACTCAATTCAAACCCTTCGGCTCCGATCACTAAGTCAACAAAGCCTGACAACTCGTGCGCCACTTCCGCCATGCTCATCAGGCAACTATCCATCAACACAATATCTATCTTGCGTGGGAGCTTTTGGAACACCGCGCGCAAGTCGGAAATCGACAGTGAGGCTGCCGGGTTGTTACTTTTCAAAAAAGGGCCGACGGCTCCACTCCCGTGCCCCGAAAGAATCACCAATTGGCCCGTGCCTTGCGCCGAATTCGATTCGATGCTCGATACTAGAAACGCTTCCAACACATCCGGGTTGGAAGCGCTCATCAGTTCTGCTTTGGTGAGAGTGCGCACGGACAGCTTGCCATCGACTGCGTTTTTTTTCTTAGCCGATTGCTGGTGAGGCTGGGGCAGGATGGGAACTTTTTCACTGGGTTTAAGTTCTCCATCTTTATCCCCAATCGGGGAGGAAATAAGTCCTGTTTGCCCAGTTGCCAGATCGTGCTTTCTGATCGTGTAGCGGCTGGGTAGAGTGTCTTTGGCGCTGGAATGAAATTGGGCGATTACCTTAACTCCTTCGGCGGTGCCGACGCGTTGCATTTCTTTGAGCGAGAAAATGCATTCTTCGCTCAGGCTGTTGTCGGCGGCCATGTAAACCATGACATTCCAATTCTTGTTTTCGGACTTGAGGGATTTCATCTTTAGCTCTCCTTTTAAATAGTTCAGGTTTGGTTGAATGCGGCGGGCTGACCACGCTTGATCAGCCGCAACCGTGATATGGGTGAACGGCAGGACAATGACTGAATCAATGCCCCAAAGGATGAATCGCAATGAACGCAGCGCGCGCTCGACGAAAAGTAGCTCATTAGCATTGAGCCAGACGTAAACTGCTGTTTGGATAAGGCTGCCTCGGATTCGGCGGGCGCAAAATAGCACGGAGGTGGCGGTGGGTCTACTGCTCGCGGCACATTACAAATCTTTGTAGCTAATTCGCTCCGATAATTCAGACCAACGCGAAGACAGCATTTCAGCCTCTGCTGCTTGAGCCATTGATCTAAGCCACGGCTGAGACAATACTGTTATGGCAGTTTCAAAACAGCTTTCCTGTCAGGAGAGTTCGCCTTTACTACCACCAACCTTCATCGAGGAAACCATGAACCGTCTTTTTGTCCCGCTGGCCGCCGCGTTATTGATTTTTGCCACCTTCGCGCAAAGCGGAGCTTCATCGGCATCACAAAATTCCCAACGCCCCAACATCATCGTGATTATGTCGGATGACATGGGCTATTCAGATTTGGGTTGTTATGGCGGAGAAATCAATACGCCAAATCTGGATGCGTTGGCGAAAGGCGGTGTGCGCTTCACGCAGTTTTACAACACGGCGCGTTGTTGCCCTACGCGGGCGAGCTTGCTGACGGGTTTGTATCCGCATCAGGCCGGCATCGGACACATGATGGAAGACAAAGGCCACGACGGTTATCGCGGCGATTTGAATGAACAGTGCGTGACGATGGCCGAGGCGTTGCGTCCGGCGAGCTATGCGACTTATGCCGTAGGAAAATGGCACGTCACCAAAGCCGTCAACCCCAAGTCAGAAGCTGAAAAACACAACTGGCCGATGCAACGCGGCTTTGATCGTTTTTATGGCACGATCACGGGCGGCGGCAGCTTTTGGGATCCGTCCACGCTGACGCGCGACAACACCATGACGACGATTTATGCCGACGCGGAATATCAACCAAAAGAACAGTTCTATTACACCGACGCGCTCAGCGATAACGCAGTGAAATTCATCGGCGAGAATCAGGCGACGAAACCGTTTTTCATGTATCTGACTTACACCGCCGCGCACTGGCCGATGCACGCGCGCGAACGTGACATTGCGAAATACAAAGGCAAGTACGATCTGGGCTACGCGCCCATGCGCAAGGCGCGTTACGAACGCATGAAGAAGATGGGTTTGATTGATCCGCGTTGGGCGCTGTCGCCGCCAGCAGGCGAGTGGGACAAAGTGAAAGACAAAGCGTGGGAAGCGCGCACGATGGAAGTTTACGCCGCGATGATTGACTCGATGGATCAAGGCATCGGGCGCATCATCGCCGAACTCAAACGGCGCGGACAGTTCGACAATACGTTGATCTTGTTTATGCAAGACAACGGCGCTTGTGCCGAAGTCACCGGACGCAATCTGGCGGGGCCAAATGCGCCGAACTCATATCACGCGCGGCCTGACCAAGCGGTTTATCCCGCCGTAGCCAAAGACGCGCAGCATTATTTCGCTTCGATGCCCAAACAGACACGTGACGGACGCGCAGTGATTTTAGGGCCGAACGTATTGGCAGGGCCTGATGATACGTTTATCGCTTATGGGCAAGGCTGGGCGAACGCGAGCAATACGCCGTTTCGTGAATACAAACACTGGAATCACGAAGGCGGAATCTCTTCGCCATTGATTGCGCACTGGCCGAAAGGCATTGCGACTAAACAACACAATCAATACATCAAAACGCCGAGCCACTTGATTGACATCATGGCGACCGTCGTTGACGTAGGCGCAGCGAAGTATCCGACCGAACACAAAGGCCAACAGATTCAGCCGATGGAAGGCGTGAGTTTGCGTCCGGCGTTCACGGGCAAAACCATTCAACGCGCGCAACCGATCTTTTGGGAACACGAAGGCAATCGCGCGATTCGTGCCGGGCAATGGAAGCTCGTCGCCAAAGAAAACCAGCCGTGGGAACTTTATGACATCGCCGCCGACCGCAGCGAGATGAATAACCTCGCTGATAAACAGCCTGAGCAAGTGAAAGAGCTGTCGGCGCAATGGGACGTATGGGCTGCGCGGGCGAAGGTGTTGCCGTTGGGCACGTGGCGTGCGCAACCGACACGGCGTTGAGCCTTGCGTTTTTTCAGCAACGGCGTGAAGCTGCGCGCCACATCAGTAACAAAGTCTTACTTCTAAATTCGGTAGTTAACCAAGTCCCTGGCAGTTGCTTCTGGCAATCAACTGTCAGGAAAGTAACAACTCGCTGGCCGACGAAAAGTCGCACGGCGGCTTCGTGCTTTCACCAATAACTCAATTGCTATCAGAGGAGTCCCAATGCTTAAACGCAATATCGTCGTCACGCTGTTGCTCGCTGTTCTGTTCATCGCGCCCTTGCGCGCGCAAACGCCTTCGGGCGAAATCAGCGGCGTCGTCAGCGATCAAACCGCCGCCGCCGTCGCGGGCGTCAAGGTGTCGCTTGTCAACCTTGCCACCAACGCGACGCGCGAAGTGCAAACCAATGATTCAGGCTTGTATGCCTTCCCCGCTTTGTCGCCAGCCGTTTATACGTTAAAGGCTGAGAAGCAGGGCTTTCGCGCCGTCGAACGCAAAAACATAGAAGTGCTGGTCGGCAGCGCTAACCGCATTGACCTCGCGCTCGAAGTCGGCGAACTCACCAACGTAGTCGAAATCGCAGGCGGCGCTCCGATACTGCAAAGCGAAAACGCGAGCATCGGCACGGTCATCGAGAATCGTTCCATCGTCGAGTTGCCATTGAATGGCCGTAACTATTTGCAACTGACTTCGCTGATTCCCGGCGCGACGACCAACGGCCCGGCTTCGGCGCAAGGGCAACAACGCATGGGCGGACAGCGCAACAGCTTTGCGTTAAACGTCAGCGGACAGCGCATCCATTTCAACCATTATTCGCTCGACGGCATTGAGAATACCGACCTGAATTTCAACAGCTATATGCTGCTGCCCTCGATTGATGCGATTCAGGAATTCAAGGTCGAGGCGGGTTTATTCGACGCCGAATATGGCCGCGCGATTGCGCAAATCAACGTCTCGACCAAATCGGGCGGCAATCAATTTCACGGGACGCTGTTTGAGTTTTTGCGCAACTCGTCACTTGATGCGAAAAACTATTTTGATCGGGCTGATCGTCCGATTCCGCCGTTCAAACGCAATCAATACGGTGCGACAGTGGGCGGCCCAGTTTGGATTCCCAAAGTTTTCAATGGCAAAGACCGTTTGTTTTTTCTGTTCAACTGGGAAGGCTTGCGCGAACGCAAAGCTCTGACGCAAACCATTAACGTACCGCTCGCCGCTGAACGCCTCGGCGATTTCTCGGCAACGGGTGTGACGATTTATGACCCGCGTACGCGCGTCTTCGACGCGGCGGGCAACGTGACGAGTGCGCCTACGCCGTTTGCGGGCAATCGCATTCCCGACAATCGCATTCATCCCGTTGTTAAAAAGCTGCTCGCGTTTTACCCGAATCCGCAAAACGGCAATCGCGTAGGCAATTATCTCAACGACGAAAGCAAACGCATTGACGCCGATCAATACACCTATCGCATTGATTTCACTGAAAGCTCGAATTCGTCGTGGTTCTTCCGTCACAGCATTTCGCACGAACTCGGTCTTGATCCCTATCCGATCCCGAACATGGGCATCAACACCGACACCGATGTGCAGCAAGGCGTCATCGCCAATACGCGAACGATTGGTTCGAGCAAGGTGAATGACATGCGCATCGGCCTGAGCCGCTTGGTCAACGGTCACATCTCGCCGCGCGCCAACGTGCAAAACGTAGTGAAAGAACTCGGCATCAACATCCCCAGCGACAACCCTTTGTATTGGGGCGTGCCGAATATCGGCATCACCGGCATCTCGGGTTTGGGCGAAGAGAGCGACGCGCCGTTTATCAATTACGACACGACGTTTCAGTTGATAGACAACTTTTCGTGGACGTTCGGCAAGCATTCGGCCAAGTTCGGCGGCGAATGGCGGCGCGTGCGTTACAACCAGATCGGCGGTGTCGTCACGCGCGGACGGTTCAATTTCGACGGACGCTATACGCAATTACCGCAATTGCTCAATCAGCCCGCTCCTCCGGCGGCACAGCGCGGCGGCGCTCCGTTGGCTGATTTCCTGCTCGGACATTTCAACAATGCCGAAGGCCAGATCGGCGCACCAGTCGCCAACTTCCGCTCGAACTATTTCGCGTTGTATGCGCAGGACAACTGGAAGATTACGCCCAAGCTCACGTTGAATTACGGCGTGCGGTGGGAAAACGACCAGCCCTTTCGCGATAAACACGATGCCATCGTCAACATTGATTTTCGTTGGGACAATTCGATTGAGCCAACTTATGTGCGTGCCGGCACGGGCGATCCATATGGCGGCAGCGTGCCGTTTCGTCTCGCGTCTGACATCAAGTATGTGCGCGACGGACGCTTCGGTTCGCGCGCCTATCGCAACGACCTGAACGACATCGCGCCGCGTTTGGGCATCGCTTATCAGATCAATTCAAAGACAGTGTTGCGCACGGGCGCGGGCATCTATTACGTACGCGACATCGGCAATGCGGTGTTCGACATCGTGCGCAATGCGCCTTTCACCGTTCGTCGCAACGAACCGGCGGAATCGTTCCGGCCCAATTTGAGTTTCGAGCAACCGTTTGCGCGCACCGGAGCGCCGACGTTTATTTTGATCAATCAGTTCGATGAGCCTTCGTCGTATGTGGCGCAATGGTCGTTCGGCTTTCAGCGCGAAATCACCAGCGACATGACGGCTGAGATCACTTACTTCGGTTCGGCGGGCATACACTTGCGACGCTTGCAAAGTTACAACAACCCCGAACCGAGCCAGTTGCCCAACACGAACAACGCGCGACCGTTTCCCAAATTCGGCAGCTTTCAGGTGATGAATGCGCCGAGCCATTCGAGCTATCACGCGCTGTATATGAAAGCCCAGCGGCGTTTCTCGAACGGCCTGACGTTTATCAGTTCGTTCGCGTGGGGCAAATCAATTGATAACGGCAGCGGCGTGCGCACTTCGGTGGGCGATTCGTTGACGCCGTCGAACAATTACAACCTGCAACTCGAACGCGGCTTGTCGGCTTTCGATTTTCGGCGTCGCTCAACGACTTCAGGCTTGTGGGCTTTGCCGATTGGCAAAGGTCAAAAGCTGAATCTCGAAAACAAAGTGGCGAACTTCCTGATTGGCGGCTGGCAGTTGGGCGGCATCTTTACGTTGCAAGACGGCTTCCCGTTCACGGTGCTGTGCGGGCCGGGCAACATTCAAAACGGCGGCGGCGTTTGTTATCCCGACTCGACCGGAATCAATCCGAATCTGTCGCGCGATCAACAAACCCGTACGCGCTTTTTCAACCTCGACGCTTATGTTGATCGCATTCCGGCGACGGGCAATTTCCGCTACGGTACGACCGGACGCAATTCGGTCACCGGGCCGGGCATCATCAGTTTGGATGCTTCGCTCAACAAGAAGTTCAACTTCAGCGAATCGAAGTATCTTGAATTCCGCACCGAAGTTTTCAACGCACCCAATCATCCGATTTGGAATCCGCCGGGCAATCAATTGCGTACGCCGAATGCAGGCGTAATCACCAGCACCAAGATTGATTCGCGGCAGCTTCAGTTCGGTTTGAAGTTGGTTTTCTGATACAAAGCTGTGGGCGGCGTAAGCGAATTACGCCGCCCACTCACGCATGCACATCGAAACTCTCAAAACTTTTTGCGACCTGATTGAAACCGGCAGTTTCTCGAAAGCCGCCCAACTCAATTTCGTTTCGCAATCCGCCGTGAGCCAACAACTCAAAGCCCTCGAACAACGTTACGGCCAGCAACTCATCGAACGCGGCCACCGGCAAAGCCTCGCGCTGACCGAATCTGGCAAAATCTTTTACCGCGCCTGTCAGGAACTGCTCGAAAACTTTCGCCTGCTCGAAGAGCAAATGCGCCAGCCCGACGAATCAATCACTGGCACGCTCAAAGTGGCGACTGTTTACAGCATCGGCCTGCACGAGTTGCCGCCTTATGTGAAGCAGTTCATGAAAGCGCATCCGCAAGTGAAGGTGCATATCGAATACAGCCGCACCGACAAGGTTTATGAAGCCTGCCAAAACAACGCGATTGATTTCGGCATTGTGGCGCTGCCGTTGCGGCGTCCGAATCTCACGGTGATTCCGTTGCGGCAAGACAAACTCGTCATCGTTTGTGCGCCCGAACATCGGCTGGCGCGCAAACGCAAAGTCAGTTTCACGCAACTGGCAGGCGAAGATTTCATCGCGTTTGAGCGCGACATTCCTACGCGCAAGACGATTGACGGCTTGCTGAAACAACACAAAGTCGTAGTGAATCGGGTGATGGAATTCGACAACATCGAAACCCTCAAACGTTCGGTCGAAGTCGGAATCGGCCTTTCGATCCTGCCTGAAACAGCCGTCGTCAACGAAGTCAAAAACGGTTTGCTCGCGCAATTGGATTTCAGTGAAGGCACGTTCACGCGCGCCATCGGCATCATTCATCGGCGCGGACGTGTCTTCAGCGCAGCGGCGCGTGAGTTCGTGCAAATGCTGACGGCGGCGCGTTGACGCTGATGGACTGACACCTTAGACTGCGCGCGTTTTACATAAGCACTCATTCATCCGGCACGTTTCTAAAGCCGGAAAACATTTTCGAACAATTCGTCGGCAGTAGCTTTCTCAAAAAAGGAGTAGAAGGCGAAAGCGAAGTTATCTTTGTCTTGCGCCGCAACCTTATGGCTGAATCGAAAACTGCTTTGCAAAATCGTAGCTTTGGCGCGACTGAGCGGCGCGAATCATGGTGGACAGAAGTCTTGCCCATCATCATCGTGTTCGGCGGCTTCGGCATTTACGCGACGCTGCGTGCAATGGAAGGCGCACATTATGAATGGGGGAATTATCTCTCGCCGTTCTATTCGCCGCTGATTGACCCCGAACATCATTGGCTGCCGAAATGGCTCTCACCCGCGTTGCTGATTCTCGGCGCGCCCCTGGGCTTTCGCACGACTTGTTACTATTACCGCAAGGCGTATTACCGCGCGTTTTTCATGTCGCCGCCTTCGTGCGCCGTGACAGGACGCGCGGCGGGCAAGTATTCAGGCGAACGCAAGTTCCCCTTCATCCTGCAAAACCTGCATCGTTACTTTTTGTATCTGGCGCTGATCTTCATCGTCATCTTGTGGTACGACGCGCTCAAGGCGTTCTTTTTCCAAGACGGCTTCGGCATTGGCGTAGGCTCACTGATTATGGTGCTTAACGTAGTGCTGCTGACGATGTATACGTTTTCCTGCCACTCGCTGCGGCATCTGGTCGGCGGCAAGCTCGATTGCTTTTCGTGCGAAGTCGCGGGCGGCACGCGCTACAAAACGTGGAAAGGCGTCAGTTCGCTCAATGAACGCCACATGCAATTCGCATGGGCGAGCCTGCTGTCGGTAGGCTTGTGCGATTTGTATATCACGCTGGTTTCGCGCGGCTATATTACTGATTTACGGTTGTTGTGATGACAAAAGAACCATCTGCAAACGATACGACGCGCGAGATTGACGACAGCGATGACTGGACGGAAGAAGATATGCGCGAGTTTACCGCGTATTCGATGCGTTGCTTTATTGAAAGGGAAGAAGCGGAAGAAGCTGCCTTTCTTGCTACTGAACTCACACCCCAAGCTGAAAACCAATGAGTGAAAAATACGAAACACACGAACACGATGTCTTAATCATCGGAGCAGGCGGCGCGGGTTTGCGCGCTACGATTGCGGCCCTGGCGCAAGGCGCTTCGGTCGGCGTCGTATGCAAATCGTTGCTCGGCAAGGCGCACACCGTCATGGCTGAAGGCGGCGTAGCGGCGGCGATGGGTAACGTAGACAGCGCCGACGGCTGGCAGCCGCACTTCCGCGACACGATGCGCGGCGGCAAGTTCATGAACAACTGGCGCATGGCGCAGCTTCACGCGCAGGAAGCGCCCGACCGCGTGCGCGAGCTTGAGCATTGGGGCGCGCTGTTTGATCGCACGCCCGACGGAAACATTTTGCAGCGCGCGTTCGGCGGACACACTTATAAACGGCTCTGCCACGTAGGCGACCGCACCGGGCTTGAGATGATTCGTACGCTGCAAGATCGCGGCGTCGCGCTCGGCGTAGACGTTTTCATGGAATGCACAGTCACCAAGCTGTTGAAAGACGGCGACCGCGTCGTTGGAGCCTTTGCCTATTGGCGCGAGACGGGGCGCTTCGTAGTTTTCAAAGCCAAAGCCATCGTGGTTTGCACCGGCGGCATCGGCAAGTCTTATCGCGTCACGTCGAACTCGTGGGAATACACCGGCGACGGACAGGCGCTGGCGTTCGAGGCCGGAGCCGAATTGAAAGACATGGAATTCGTTCAGTTCCATCCGACCGGCATGGTCTGGCCGCCGGGCGTCGCGGGCATTCTCGTAACCGAAGCCGTGCGCGGCGAAGGTGGCATCCTGCGCAACAGCAAGGGCGAACGCTTCATGGAAAAATACGACCCGAAGCGGATGGAGCTTTCGACGCGCGACGTGGTGGCGCGTTCGATTTACACCGAAGTCAAAGAGGGACGCGGTACGCCACACGGCGGAGCCTTCTTAGACATTTCGCATAAGCCCGGCGATTACGTGAAAAAGAAGCTGCCGAGCATGTATCACCAATTCAAAGAACTCGCCGACGTAGACATCACCAAAGAGCCGATGGAAGTCGGCCCGACGTGCCATTACGTTATGGGCGGCATTAACGTTGACGCCGAGACCGCCGCCGCAACGATTCCTGGTTTATACGCGGCGGGCGAAGCAGCAGCGGGCTTGCACGGCGCGAATCGTTTGGGCGGCAATTCGCTGTCTGACTTGTTGGTCTTCGGTCGGCGCGCGGGCGAAGCGGCGGCGCAATACGCGAACAGTTCAAGCGCGGTGACGATTGATAATGCGCAAGTCGAAGCCGCCGCGCGCGAGATGCTCGAACCCTTTGAACGCACGACGGGCGAGTCGCCATATGACGTTCACGACGAGTTGCAGGATTCGATGCAAAGCCTCGTCGGCATCTTCCGCAACGAAGAAGACATGACGAAAGGCTTGGCGAAACTCGAAGAGTTCAAAGAGCGCGCGAAAAAAGTGCGCGTCGTCGGTTCGCGTATGTTCAACCCCGGCTGGCATCTGGCGCGCGACCTGCAAAACATGCTGCTGACTTCTGAAGCGGTTGCGCTGGCAGCGCGTGAACGCAAAGAGTCGCGCGGTGCACACGCCCGTATAGATTTTGAAAAGCTCGATGATGAAAAGTGGGGCAAGCAGCACAACATCATCAAGCGCAACGGAGACGGTTCGCTGAATCTTTCACAACGACCGATTTTCGAATTGCCTGACGAACTCAAACAGGTTTTGGAAGAAGATAAATAAAGGCAAGAGACTCAGTGGCAAACGGCATTCTCAATTCCCCATTCTCAATTCTTATACAGAAGAAACATTGGCTTACAGTTTTCTCTTTAAAAGAATTGAGAATGGGGAATTGAGAATGCCGATGCCGCAATGGTTCGGTTTTAAGGAGACGCATAAATGGCGGAAGCTACACTCAGAATTTATCGTGGCGATAAAGACGGGGGCGAACACGTCGAATATAAAGTGCCGGTCGCGCCGGGCATGGTCGTGCTCGACGCTTTGCATTACGTGCAAGGCCATCAAGCGCCTGACTTGGCGGTGCGCTGGAATTGCAAGGCCGCGAAATGCGGCTCGTGTTCGGGCGAAGTCAATGGCCATCCGAAGCTGATGTGCAAGACGCGGCTCGACGATTTGCCGCTCGATCAGCCGATCACGATCAATCCGTTGAAGAGCTTCCCGATCATCAAAGACCTCGTGACCGACGTGTCGTGGAATTACAAGATCAACAAAAAGATTCCGCCTTTCACGCCCGCGCCCAACACCGAATGGAAGATGCAGCAGGAAGACATT
The DNA here is from genome assembly GCA_043718445.1 of Acidobacteriota bacterium. Lineage (GTDB taxonomy): Bacteria > Acidobacteriota > Blastocatellia > RBC074 > RBC074 > JACPYM01. Next base: position 19,560 of record JAYSVR010000026.1, read on the forward strand.
GACCGCGTGCAGGAGTTCCGCAAGTGCATCGAATGCTTCCTTTGCCAAAACGTATGCCACGTGCTGCGCGACCACGAGAAGAAAGAAGATTTCGGCGGCCCGCGCTTTTTCGTGCGCATTGCCGGACTCGAAATGCATCCGCTCGACACCGTGTCGCGCACCGCGTTGCTCAAAGACGAACTGGGCATCGGCCTGTGCAACATCACCAAGTGTTGCACAGAGGTTTGCCCTGAAGACATTCATATCACCGATAACGCGATCATTCCGTTGAAAGAGCGCGTGGTAGATGAGTTTTACGATCCGATCCAAATGATCTGGCGCAAGCTGACGGGCAAAGGCAAAAAGTAAAATGCGGAGGTTGCGATGTTCGAGCTAAAACCCATCCATCCCGAATCTATCGAACAGGCTTTGGAAAAAGCGCATCACTATCGCTTGCTCAACGAACCCGGCGAAGCCGAAAGCATTTGCCTCGACGTACTCGAAATCGAGCCGGAGCATCAAGGCGCGTTGGTTACGTTGCTGCTGGCGCTGACTGATCGTATGGCGAAAGGCTATGCAACGGGCGCGCGTCAGGCCAAAGAGGTTTTGCCGCGCCTCACAGACGAATACCAACGGCATTATTACGCTGGACTGATTTGCGAACGGCAAGGCAAAGTGCGTTTGCAACAAGGCGGGCCGGGCGCTACGCACGATGCTTACGAATGGTTGCGCGAAGCGATGGCGGCTTACGAAAAAGCCGAGCCGCTCAAACCCGCTGGCAACGACGACGTGATCTTGCGCTGGAATGCCTGTGCGCGAAACATCATGCGCAACCAACTCTCAGCACGCCCCACCGACAACGCAGCACAATTTCTGGAATAAATCTTCGCTATGCCTTCTTACCTTCGAGCGTGGCTCGTGGCGTTATGCGTCACGGCGGGCGGTGGGCTGATGTCAGCCTTCGCGCAATCCAAACCGAACATTCTCATCCTTTACGCCGACGACTGGCGGCACGATACGCTGGGCATTGCGGGGCATCCTATCGTCAAGACGCCGCACCTCGATCAACTGGCGCGTGAAGGCGTTCGCTTCACGCGCGCACACGTGACGACTTCGATTTGCGGCGTCAGCCGCGCGACGTTGTTTACCGGACAATGGATGTCGCGCCACGGCAACCCCGCGTTCGAGATGTTCAAGACGCCGTTTAGCGAAACCTATCCCGGCTTGTTGCGCGCGAACGGTTATTACACCGGTCACATTGGCAAGTGGCACAACGGCAAGTTTCCCGCCAAGCATTTCGATTTCGGACGTTCGTATGCGGGAACGCATTTCATCAAGCAACCAGACGGCTCTACGATTCACGTCACACAGAAAAACGAAAACGACGCGCTCGAATTTTTACGCGCGCGTCCGAAAGAAAAACCCTTTGTGCTGACGCTTGCGTTTTTCGCTACGCACGCCGAAGACCAAAATCCGAAGCAGTATTTGTATCAACCACAAAACGCCGCGCTCTATCAAAACGTAACCATCCCGATTCCGAAAACCGCAGGCGACGAATACTTCAAACTGCTGCCGCCCTTCATCGCCAACGAAAAAAACGAAGGCCGCAATCGCTGGCACTGGCGTTTCGATACGCCGGAAAAATATCAGGAATACATGAAGGCTTATTACCGGTTGGCGACTGAAGTGGACTCAACCGCAGGGCGCGTTTTAGCTGAACTCAAAGCCCAGGGTTTAGACGACAACACGCTCGTGATTTTCACGACTGACAACGGATACTTTCACGGCGAACACGGACTGGCTGACAAATGGTATCCCTATCAAGAATCCATTCGCGTACCGTTGATCGTGCGCGACCCGCGTATGCCGAAAACCAAACGCGGAGCGATCAATGATGCTTTGGTTTTGAATGTAGATACCGCGCCAACGATTCTTTCCGCCGCTGGCGTCAAGGCTCCGGCGCGCATGCAAGGCCGAGATTTCGCTGAATTGTATTTGAAAGCAAAGACGAAAGACTGGCGGCAGGATTATTTTTATGAACACGCGACGATTCGCAACATTGATTTCATCCCTTCGTCTGAGGCGCTGGTGCAACGCGACGTGAAATATCTTTACTGGCCTGATTTCAAATACGAAGAGTTGTTCGATCTCAACCGCGATCCACACGAAACGCGCAATCTTATCAACGATGCGAAATACGCGAAGCGATTGACAGCCTTGCGACAACGTTTTGCCATCTTAAAAGCCGCTGCGAAATGATTGCTTCGCTAATCGCCGAAGGGCTTTCGCCACAAAAAAGCACAGGATTCACAAAACTTATTCTTTCAAAACGTTTTGTGAATCCTGTGCTTTTTGTTCGGAACAGCAACCTTCTTGCTTATCGTTTTTCGTAAGTGCTGGACGACCAGTCAGGTAGGTTCGCCAACCTTTTGCGAGCAGCGGCGTCATCGAAATAAACCATGATCGTTCCGTCTTCTTTTTGCTTGGCTCGCCAGCCGCGCATGACGAGGACGATTTCCATCGCTTGCGCCAGCGTCACGTCTGAAACCTGCAAATGGATTTTGGCATCCGTCAGTGATTCATCAAATGCGACGTTAAGCGAAAGGTTCCGGGCCAGATTTTTGAGCGACTCTTTGGCAGAAATATCTTTGAACACAACGTTCGTCAGGTTCGCCGCTTTGGCAGGAGCGTTTTGCGCCCAAGCCGCAGTCGCACTCAACATCAACACGCAAGCTAACAAAAACACTTTCGACATAATTACCTCCAATAAATCGCACCTGCATTTCAGCGACGGTCAGAGCTTCAATATCTCTTGCAACAATTCCCAGTACTCTTTGCTGATAGGCATTACCGAAAGTCTGGGCAGTCTTACCAGATCGAATTCGCTGAAGGCTTCGTTGGCTTTGATCTCAGCCAACGTGACCGGCGTTTTGACACGGCGTTTGGGTTTGAGATTGATGACGACCAGATGTTCGTCGTCAGCATTTGGGTCGGGATAAGCGTCGGTGACGGTTTCGGCGAGACCGACAATCGTCTTCTCGTTGCCGGTGTGATAGATCAACACTTCGTCGCCGAGGCGCACCGCGCGCAGGTTTTTGAGCGCCTGATTGTTGCTGACGCCGTCCCAGACGCATTTCTTATCGGCTTCGAGTTGATCGTAGGAATAGGTTTCGGGTTCGGTTTTGAATAACCAACGTTGTGGCATGGTCTTTCACTCTTCGCGAGCCTGCTGTTTTCTCAGCAAGCGGGTGTGTGTAGCGTGTTGCACTCGTTGCTTCCTTGTGACGTAAAGCGCACTTTGAAATTACGTGCGGCTCAGGTGAGACAAGCCAAAGGAAGTCAGGGCGAGACAATCAATTTATTGCGTTAACGGTTTCGTAAGATCAGCCAGATTGGCATCGGCGGCACGCTGCAAGTCAAGGGGCGCTAAGATCATTTGCAAGCCACGTTGTCCGGCACTGACGCTGACAAGGTCGTGCAAAATCGCCGTTTCGTCAAGGTAGACGGGGAACTTTTTCTTCGTGCCCAGGGGCGATACACCGCCGCGAATGTAACCAGTCAGCCCCTGCAATTCTTTGACGGCGACGAGTTCGATTTTCTTGTTTCCGGTGGCGGCGGCAAACTTCTTCAAATCCAGTTCGGTATCCGCAGGAACGCACGCCATCACCACGCCAGTCTTGTCGCCGCGCGCAACCAGCGTTTTGAACGTAGCCTCCGGCGGCATATTCACCTTGCGCGCCACGGTGATGGCATCAAGTTCATCATCGTTGACTTCATAAGCGCGCAGTTCATAAACGATCTTGAGTTGATCGAGCATACGCGCCGCAATCGTTTTCATCGGTTGTCAGTTGTCGGTTGTCAGTTGTGCGCAGCCTTTGCCGCTTCGGTTTCAAGAGCTTTTTCCCAAGCCGTGTATAGTTCTTGCACCTGCATTTCGATGCGCTGGTATTGCGCGTTGAGTTCCGTCAGTTTGACGTGGTCACGCGCGACGGCCTCAGTAGCCATTTCAGCGAACAGCTCGTCTCGTTGCGCTTCTATCACCTGAATCTGCGCTTCGAGTTCGGCGGCTTTTGAATTCTGGTTGCGCGACTTGTTCGACTTATTCGACTTGGTTGGAGGCTTGGTGACAACGACCGGCTTGGCAGCCGCCGCTTTTTGCGCTTCGCGTTCGGCGCGTGCCTGCTCGGTCAGGCGAGCTTGCGCTTCGGTCAGTGCGCGGTGATGCGCTTCATAAAACTCTGTGTAACCACCATCGAAGTATTCCGCGCTGCCAGCAGAAAAATACAAAATCTTGGTGCAGATGCGGTCTAGAAAATAACGGTCGTGCGAGACCGTGATGATCGTGCCGTCGTATTCGTTGAGCGCCTCTTCGAGTGTTTCGCACGAAGCGATGTCAAGATGGTTTGTCGGTTCGTCGAGCAACAACACATTGACGCGCGAATAGATCAGCTTGGCTAACGCGAGTCGGCCTTTCTCACCACCTGACAATGACGAGACCGATTTGAATACATCGTCGCCGCTGAACAGGAAGCGTCCGAGAAAGCCGCGCAATTCGCCGTCGGCGACGCCGTGGCCCGCGATGGTGCGCAACTCACCAAGTACGTCGTTGCGGTCATCTACCGTATGCAGCCGTTGATCGTAATAGCCTGTCGCAACGCCGCTGCCCCAACGCGATTCGCCCGCCAGCGCAGCCTGTTGACCAAGCAAGGTACGCAACAACGTCGTCTTGCCCGTACCGTTGCCGCCGATGATCCCGAGGCGTTCGCCGCGTCTGAGCAACAAATTCAAATCACTCGCCAACACCTTCGTGCCGTAACCGACCGCGAGGTCTTCGAGCATCAACACCTGATCGCCGGTGCGCGCCGTCGGCTTGAGTTTGAAATTCGCCGTGTCGAGTTGATTGACGCTTTCGAGGCGTTCGATTTTTTCGAGTTGGGTGCGCCGCGACTTGGCCTGCTTGGTTTTCTGTCCGGCGAGATTGCGGCGAATGAAATCTTCGGTTTTGGCGATCATGCCTTGCTGCAATTCATAAGCACGTTGTTGCTGTTCGCGGCGCTCTTCGCGCTGTTCGAGGTATGCGGTGTAATTGCCTTTGTAACTGTCAACCTTGCCGAATTCGAGATCGAGTACGCGCGTGACGGTGTGATCGAGAAAGAACCGGTCGTGCGAGATGATGAGATAAGCCGACGGATATTTTGAAAGATATTCTTCCAGCCATTCGACCGCGTCTACGTCAAGGTGGTTCGTCGGTTCGTCAAGCAACAGAATGTCAGGTTCGAGCAACAGCAAACGCGCCAGGCCGAGACGATTCTTTTCGCCGCCCGATAGGCTTTCGGCGCGCTTGTCGAATTCGTCTTTAGCAAAACCTAAACCCAACAACACGCCCTCGGCGCGCGAGTGATAGGTGAATCCGCCGCCGTCTTCATAGGCGTGTTGCGCGTCGCTGTATTCATGCATCACGCGGTCGAGTTCATCGCCTTGCGCTTCGCCCATCGTGTGTTCGAGTTCGCGCATCTGGGTTTCGAGCGCGATCAATGGACTGAACACTTGCAACGCGGCGTCGAGTACGGTGTCGGCTCCAGCAAAATCTACGTGTTGCGCGAGTACTCCGACGCGGAAGCCTTTCATCCGTTCGAGTTCGCCGTTGTCATGCGACTCGGTACCGTTAATCAGCCGAAAGATCGTGGTCTTGCCCGCGCCGTTGCGCCCGACCAGACCGACGTGTTCGCCGGGATTGAGTTGAAAGCTGACACCTTTGAGTACGTCCTGGGTGCCGTAAGATTTGGTTACATCTGCGAGACGAAAAAGCATAAGTAGTGAAACGGAAAGTGAAGGAGAGAACGCAAGAAGGAGAGACCGAAAAGACAAAATACCGCGATTGTCTCTCGGCCTCTCCTTCTCTCAGTCTTAACTTTCTTGCTGTCTATTTTTTAGGTGTAGCTGCCGCTGCCGCTGCCGGTGAAGCTGCTGCCGCCGCAGGCGCTGCGTTCATCACCGGACGCAACACGCCGAAGCTGTTCGGATTGCCCAGCGTTGACGTAGCGAGAACGTTGTCAATTTTCGCTTCGTCCCGGGCGCGGGTGAGCAAAGCCGCGTTCAACAACTGACGGCGTTGATTCAGGATGTAATCCGAAATCTGTTTGCGAACTTCGGCATCTTCCACTGTCAATTGGCGGCGTTCGGTACGCTTTTGCGTGAGCTTGAAAATATGAAAGCGTCCGCGTTGATCTTTCAACGGGCCGATGCGGTCGCCTTCGCTCATTGCCATGAGTTTGGCTCCGAGGTCGGCGGGTAATCCGGCTTGCGCGAGTCCGGCAAATTGCGTTTGCGGAATGAAGGGCAGATCGCCCGCTTGCAACGCGCTTTGGTCTTCTGACTGGCCGCGCGCCAACGTAGCGAAATCGGTTCCGCTGGCTAACCGACGACTGATGTCGGTGATCTTGGCCTGCGCGGCGACCGGGTCTTTCGCGTCGTTTTTCATGCCGTTGTCACCGGGGTCAACAATGATGTCGGCCACCGCGACGCCGGGTTCGGCAATGAACTGTTGCGGATTGGATTTGAAAAAGTCTGTGATCTCACGGTCTTGCACTTTCAACGTCGCACCGAGCTTGTCTTGCATCTTCTGAATCGCCATCTGTTTGCGAATGTCAGCGCGTACGCCCTCTTGCGTCTGGCCGCTGGTTTTCAACTGCTTGTCGAACTCTTCTTCCGTCATCCCCGCTTCCTGCTTTTGCTTCTGAATGAACTCGTTGATCTCTTGATCGGTCGGATTGATGCCGTCTTTCTGTGCGCGTTGAAACAGCACTTCCTGCTGAATCAATTCGTCCAGCACCTGCAATCGCGCCGTAGCGAGTTCGAGCGGAGACAGCGAATTCTCAGCCGCCTGGCGTTTGGTCAGGCGGTCAACTTCTTCAACGGTGATGGTCGTACCGTTGACGGTCGCTGCGGCTTCTTTGCCGCCGCTGCTCGTGGTTGAAGTCGAAGCGCCGCCGCTGCCGCCGCAAGCGGAAAGCAAAAGCGACAGACTCAATAAGCCAATCATAAAATTGGCGGTGGGGATGGCAATGAGATTTTTTCTCACGGTGTTATTTAGCTCCTTAAAAATGGGTAGGACAGGTTCGTAACCTGTCCGCTTTCCGCTGACGGTAGGACAGGTTACGAACCTGTCCTACCCAACTACGTTAGGCCAACGCGATCACTTCGATTTCGACTTTCACATCACGCGGCAAGCGCGCGACTTCAACGGTTGAACGCGCCGGTTTCGACGCGTCAAAAAACTTGGCGTAAACCTCATTCAACGCGGCGAAATCATTCATGTCCTTGATAAACACCGTCGTCTTGACGACGCGACTCAACGACGAACCAGCCGCTTCGAGTACGGCTTGCGCGTTCAGCAGCACGCGTTCGGTTTGGGCTTTGATGTCGCCCTCGACAACTTGCATCGTCGCGGGGTCGAGCGGAATTTGCCCCGAACAAAAGATCAGGCCGTTGGCCTTGATCGCTTGCGAATAAGGGCCGATAGCCGCCGGAGCCTGCGCGGTCTGAATGATTTCCATCGCGTGATGTGTCCTTCGGTAATTGCGTTGGGGTTTGAAATTAAGGCGCGGATTGTACGGAGCCATTGCGCGGAAAGCAAAGCCGCGAATTGACTCACTTAATAACTACGAGAAGGCGAAGGATTGATATTGCCAATGGGCCAACTGGTTACGTGATCGTAGCGGCAAAAGCGTCGTCGTTGAGGTGGGGATAAGCAGAGTAAATGCGATCAATCTCTGCCATCTGCCCGGGCGAGAGGTCTTCGCGCCGATCAAGACACCAGCGCCCGGCGAGCAAGCCCTGGCGGCGCAACACTTCATGCAATCCGGCAATACAGCCTGCGAAATTATTCCGCGCGTCGAAAAGCACCGCGTTGGCGTCAGTGATTTCAGCCGAACGCGCCAACAATTCATACGCATTCCGCCCGCCGTTACGTTTGCACTCGCGCACAGCGTCGAGCAATTCGACGGCGCGTTTCGTCCACACGGCCCAGTGTCCGAGCAAACCGCCCGCAAAATGAATTGAAATCGTTTCGCTTCCGCGCGGCAAACGAAATTCCGTCAGCAGGTCGCCTACGATGTTGTCGTCGTTGCCGGTGTAAAGCGCGACCTCAGCGTGACGCCCGCTGTCGGCCAGCGCACGCACTACGTCAAGTGTTTGATAACGGTTGAACGGCGCGACTTTAATGGCAACGACGTTTTCGATTTCGAGAAACGCGCGCCAGAAAGCGTAATCAAGCAGGCGACCGCCTACGGCAGGTTGCAGGTAAAAACCGAACAGCGGAATGGTTTCGGCAACGCGACGGCAATGCGCGAGCAGCTCGTCATTCGAGGCTTCGTTGAGCGCGGCGAGACTAAGCAAGCCTGCGTCGTAACCGGCTGCGAGCGCGAACGCAGCTTCTTTCACGGCTTGTTCGGTCTTACCGCATACGCCTGCAATTTTGACGAGTCGTTTGTTGTTGGCCTTTTCAAACTCGCGCGCCGTCGCTATCGCCAATTGCAAGACCGGCTCGAACAAACCGACCTTCGGCTCACGAATCGCAAATTGCGTAGTGTGTACGCCAATCGCCAAGCCACCGGCTCCGGCGGCGCAATAATATCTGGTCAACCGAGCCTGACGCTGCTCGTCCAGTGTGCGTTCAGCGGTCAACGCCAACGGATGCGCGGGAATTACGAGGCCTGCCAGCAAGGCTTGGCGAATGATCGGATCAACAGACAAGGCGATTTTCTCCTGCTCAAAACTCTTTCAGAACTTTCCGTCGGTGACTTCAAATTTCGTAGGTTTGTTCAAACTCGCGCCGCCGCTTTCAACCCAATGCGCGACCATTTCCATCAACGTCAAAGCCGACACCGACGGATAGCCCAACCGCGAATGGCACAAGGCTGCATTGTTCAGCAGTGCGATTGCTGAAGGCTCACCTTGATAGAGAACTTCGCGCTGAAAGCGATGCGCAAAAAATTCCGCCGTACGTTGCGTCGAAAGCGTTTCAGGTCCGGTGACGTTCAAGATGCGCGGCGGCGTATCGCACAACTCAATGGCGCGCAGCGCATAAGAATTCGCATCGCCTTGCCAGATGACGTTGAACGCGGCGACTGAAAGATTCACCGGCTCGCCTGCATGAACTTTTCTGGCAATGTCTACTAATACGCCGTAGCGCAAATCCACCGCGTAATTCAGCCGAAACAACAAACAGCGCGTGCCGTGTTCGCGCGCGAAGTATTCAAAGATGCGTTCGCGCCCCAAACACGATTGCGCGTACTCGCCTTGCGGCGCAGGCGCATCGCTCTCAATCGAACCGCCCGAAGCCGCGCTGACAAACGGATAAACATTGCCCGTCGAAAACGCGACAATGCGCGAAGAGCGATAGCGTTCAGCCACGAGCGCGGGCGTGTATGTGTTGCTCGCCCACGTGAGATCGCCGCGTTCGGTCGAACCGAACTTGCGCCCCGCGAGAAACCAGACGTTTTCGCAATCGGGCAACTGGTTGATTTGCGCGCGGTCGAGCAAATCGCAGGTGATGGTTTCGACGCCTGCGATTTCGAGTTCGGCGCGTGCTGATGACGAAGCAAAACGCGAAACCGCAATTACGCGGCGCATGCCATTCACCGCTTGCGCAGCGCGTTGCATCAAGCGCGCCAACGACGGCCCCATCTTTCCGCCCGCGCCGAGAATTAATACGTCGCCCGTCAAGCGTCGCATGCAATCAATGTCAGCCGGTGAAGGCGTGGCAAGTAAGTCTTCGAGTTGTTGTTCGGTGGATGGAAGCATCAAAAGATTCTCAGCCAAACTCCGGCCCCACAATAGCGAATTGTTTTTCAGGCAATCCGATAAAAGCATTGGAGCCGCGACACATACGCAAAAAAGAACGCTGTTCACGAAAGCCAATAGCGGTTAGCCACGCCAGCCACTCGGCATTGTGATGCAACGCGTCGAGATAAAACGGCTTGCCGTTTTGTTCATTAAGACACGCTTTCACCAATTCACGCGCCGTCACCAAATCGTGCGCAATCACCGGCCCCAAATGTTCAGCGTTCTGTCCGTGGCGTCCGAAACAATAGCCCGTGATGGCTTCGCGCTCCTCTTTCGCCCAAGCGTATTCGGGTGCGCCCGCGAACATCCATTCCAACAACGCGCGACGGTCTGCTCCAAAAACTTCACGATCATAGTTTGAGATTGCCGATAAGTCTGCGGGCCGCATTCGGCGCAGTGACTGAGTTGGAGGCGGCAGCTTTACGCAGTTGCTGACGACAGCTTCCATTCGACTCAAGCCATATTCGCCTACGAAACCGAGTTGAAGATAGACAGGCTGTCCCGCTGGCGTCGCATCTAATCGAATAACTGGTCGAACATCTGGCACATCGCGCAAGATCGCCAACGCTTCATTCATCAAGCGCGTACCGATGCCTTGCCCGCGAAACGCCGGATCAACCAACACCATCGCTATCCAACTAAAGCGGTTTTCGTAATTGATCGTAGCGACCGTGCCGATGACTTGATCGTCTTTGAGGGCTACGCGACAACCGTGCGGGCTGAGGTTGAGAAAGCATTCCCAATCGCGGCGCGTCTGATTCCAATGGCTGGCGCGACAAAGGCGCAAACCAAGCTCAATATCGGCAGCCTTCATTTCACGAAAGCTAAACATAGGCTTCGGCAATGCGCGCCTTGAGAAAAGCCAGATCGCTGACGGCGGCGGCGAGCGTGTTGTCATCTTTTTCGACTGCCGTCTTACCTGCAATTTCGTATTCGACGTGCAGCGAAATCGGCCCGTGAAAATTGGCTTGGGCAAGCGTCTGGCAAACGGACTTCCAATCCACCATGCCTTCGCCCAGCGGACAATCTTTGATGCGCCAGCCTTTTGCCGATTTTTCCCAATAAAAATCTTTGACCGCCATCATCTTGATGCGCGGCGCGATGTGCAGCAATGCGCTTTTCCAACCGCCTGCGCCGCCTTCGGCTACCGTGTGGCGCGGGTCGAAATAATAACCCGCCCAACGCGCATCGAGCGCTTCGATAAACGGCGCGAAATCCCAAATTGGCCCGCCGATATAACTCGAATGATTGTGAAATCCGGCTTGTATCTTGTGCTGTCTGCCGAGTTCGACCAACGTGCGAAAGGCTTGCGCAGCCTGTTCCTGTTCGCGGCGAATGTTGGCGTAAGCGTATTTGTAATAACCCGGTTTGAAATACGAAATGCCTAACTGGCCTGCCGCCGCCAGAATCGGCGCGGCGGTCGCATCCTGTGACGACAACAAGCCAGTCGTAATCATCGGCACTTCGAGTGACTCGGCACGAATGGCGGCGACGGCTTTGGGTAAGTCCTCGGCAGCGCGTACTGGCTCGACGTGTCCGCCGGGACGCACCGTCAAATCAATGCCGGTGAAGCCCGCGCGCTTGACGGTTTGCGCCAACGGCTGCCAGTCCAACGTGGGCAAGTGCTTTGAGAAAAAACAGAGCTTGCCCACATAACCGGCGGCGGTCGGCGATGAGTTCACCAGCAAGGCAGAACTCGTAGTGGCGATAAATTCGCGTCGCGTTAGTTTCATCGGTTTCCCCTTTTCCATCTCAAGTCAGGTTGATCGCGGCTTCAGTGTTTTCCGTTCGCCGCGCCCCGCGCAGGCACGTGAGCACGTAACCAGCGATCCAACGCCGCTTTGCTTTCCAGCGCGACTGGTTGTTTTAAGTCAATCAGTTGATTCAGCAAAAGCTCGACACTCTCTAACGAGAGCCGTCCCAGCCGTTTGGTAGTAGCTTCGTTCAACGAACCCAGACGTTGTGTTAAAAGCAATAGCACGATTTCGAGCTTGCCTTCGCGTTTACCTTTCTCCAAGCCTTTCTCCAAGCCTTTCTCCAGGCCTTCCGCCAAACCTTTCTCCAGACCTTCCTCCCTACCTTTCGCCAGTCCTTCTTGTTTCCAAGTCGTTGCATAAGAGGTTGCATATTGCATAACAGTTTCTTTCTCCTTCGGTTCAAAACAATCTACTTCTGTTTCAAATTCGGTGGTCTGTGCGGGAGTCAACGGCAGATAAGCGTCAATGAAATGCCACAACGGCCACCGCTTCTTTTCAGGTAATTGCAATCGGGCCAGCATGCGCAAACAAGCGGCGCGAACTTTCGGACGTTCTTTCGGTTCGACTCCCATTTTCGCCATCAAGGCGCTCGCCACTGGATTGTCGCGTTGCAAATAGTCGCGCCAGTCAAGTCGGTTTAATTGAATCGTGGCGAAGTTGAATTCCAGCACACGCCGATCAGGAAACTCAACTTTATACTGCCCCGGTTCCGCCGCGCGCGGGCTGTCCCACGAAAACAGCGCAATCGGATAAACCGGCAGATCGTGTTTATAGCTCTGCACGGCGAAGTAATAAAACATCCGTTTGGGCGACCAGCCGCGCTTGCCCGATTGCACTTCAGTGTGAATCAGGAAATAAGTCGGCTGTCCGCGCAAGCGCGCCTTGACCAACAGATCAACCGCGCGCCGTTCGTTTGAGGTAATTTCGCCGAAACTTTCCTGTTCAATAAACTCAAGGGAATTCACATCAAGGTGGCGCACCACTTCGGGCAAAAACAATTCGAGGAAGTCTACGAAACAAACGCGCAGCACTTCCTTGAAAAGCTGATCGTGTTCGATGGGTTGGCGCTTGGGTTGTTTCATTTTGGCTTTATCACTCCGAGGCCGTATCCGTTGAGCGTCGCCGTACGCAACATTCCATCCTTGATGTCGAACAAACCGGGGAAATCTTTTTTCCACTTTTCATTCGCCGACGGCACATATTGTCTCGCGTTGCCTTCGAGTCCGCCCACGCCGGGCACGTGCGCGGCGATGGAGCACGAATGAATGAACGACGCGCCGGGGCAAGTCAGGTCTTGCACACACAACGACATTTTGTATTTCTGTGCCGCCGCTGCCATCAGCACCGCGTGGCTTTGTCCTTTGCAGGCCTTGAGCGCGACGCCGGTGTAGCCCATCTCGCGCGCCAGCAGCAGCGATTCCAAATCGGTCAGTGATTCGTCAATCACGACGGGGCGCAGCTTCGCGGCCTCGTGCATTACGTTTGCACGGTCGGCGCGCAGGTCGCGTTGTGTGGGCTGTTCGATATATTGAATGCGCGCAAAGCCCTGCGGCGCAGCCTCTTTCACGCGGCGCAAGAGTTCGAGCAAGTAAGCGACGTTGTCGCAGCGTTCGTTGAAATCAAGCAAGTACTTGCAGCGCCGCTGCTGGGCGGCAGAAAGATTTTCATCTACGATGCGGTCAATTTTGAGGATGCGTTGCGTATCGGCTTCGCGGTCGCCGCCGTTGAGCTTGATCTTGAAATGCGTGAGGCCATTGAAACGAATCCAATCGGGCAAGGTTTCAGGCAAGCCATCGCCGACTCGTTGCTTCACGTCACTTTCGAGCAAAGGGTCAGACGCGCCGACTGAATGAAACAGCGGAATGCGCGGCACGGGTTGCTTGAGCAAAAAGCGATCAAGATATGCGCCTTTGAAATCAGCACCTAGATAATGCGACAAATCACGCGGCAACAAATCGCGTCCATAGGTTTGCCAACTGCTGCGGCGATGCACTTTGCCGAAAGCATCGTGAAGGGCTGCGTCAAAAGCGCTCGCCGTCACCAGCACACAAAGTTTGGGAATCGGGGCGGCAAGTTTCAGTTCGCGCGAAACTTCAGCGGCGGCTTTCAGAAATTCAGGTTCAAGCGCAACGAAAGCATCCAGCGGATGTCCGGGTTCTTTATAACCGTTGATGATTTTGTTGAGGCGTTCAGCTAGCGTTTTCATTGCGCCGAGCGTCGTGTCGTAACTCATTGGCGCTACGCCTTTCGGAGTCGGAAACGCCCACTGATTACCCATCGTCATCGAACCGAACCCGCGCGCAGTGCGTCCGTCAACGGTGGTGACGACGCAATTGACGTTGAGCAAGGTCACGCGATCTACGCTGCGTCCGCCAAACATATAGGGAGTTCGGTACAAATGATCTTCATAGCCGAAAGCGATTTCTTCGATGCGAATGCCAGTGGGGCGCGACAGCTTGAGGAAAGGCGCAAGCAAAGGCGCGCTAGTTACCGTTTGCAAAAATCGGCGGCGTGATAAGACATATCTCAAGTTAGCCATATTCGTTTCAATCTAAGTTCGGTTTGCGTTACGGCTTGCCCGACCAACGTTAATCGCGTTGCCCGGCGACTGGTTCGACGAAGTCAGCGTCTTCAAACGGTCGTGTGCGTAAGCGCTCAAGTCGCTCAGGCTAAATCATCCAACCAGTCTAAATCATCCAAGAGGCTAAAAATGATACTTGGCTTGCCGTTTGTCGCAGCGGCTTGCCCGCAAAAGTTCGCCAAACCGCCGCACAGAAAAAACACGAGCAAGAGAATTCGTTTGGTCATATTCATTCTCTCAAGGGTTTAAGAGCAGCAAGTTTCGATCATCCGGTTTGATAGCAAGCGCTTTCGCCAGCAGTGCTTTGAACGCTGCGTCCTGCCAATGCGGCAACGCTAAAATTCCAACCGCAAACTCATCTGTAGATTGCGGCTGTTTTTCGCGCGCCGAATCGTACCGGCGGCTGGTACGTCTACGTTATTTTCGGGCAGGTTGAAGTTCGGATGGTTGGGCAGATTGAAGGCTTCGATCCGATATTGAAACGCTTTGCCTTCCTTGAACCGAAAGCGCCGCGAGAGCGAAGTGTTGATGATGACCGTACCGGGGCCGTCGAGAATGTTGCGGCCTGAGTTGCCGAAACGATACGACCCCGTAGGCACAACCTTAAACGCATTGCGGTCGAACCATTGGTCGGGGTTCGGATTGTCTACGGTACCTTTGGCAATGCGGTCGGGGCGCGTCGCTTCGCCGTTGGCGAAACTCACCGTAGCTACGCGCGGCGTAAACGGTTGACCTGAATAAATCGTACTCGTGCCCGCCAACTGCCAATCGCGCGCCAGCCAGTTGCGCCCCAGGCTCGGCGACCAGATGAAGCTGCCCGCGAACGTATGCCCGATGTCGAAATCAGAACGCCCGCGTTCGAGTTTCAGGTTGCGCGAGTCTTGCGCCGACGAGAAGTTGTATTGAATCACGCCGCCTGTGTTCGACGTTTCATCAATGGATTTGGCGTAAGTGTAAGAGCCACGCAGAAAAATTTGTTTCGACACGCGCCGCCGCACCGTCAACTGGCCGGAGTTATAAATCGAATTCGAGCCGTCGTTGATGATTTGAATAGTACCAAACGTGGGGAAAGGCCGAATCGTGCTGGTCGCTTGCGTGCGACCGGCTTGATTGATGTCATAACGGCGTTGCAAGTGCGTGCCTTTCGATCCGGCGTAAGCCGCCTCGATTACCGTGCCGTTGCCGATTTCGCGTTCGAGCGCGAGATTCCACGATTGCAGGTATTGCGTCTTGGGCGAATCGCTTTCCTGTCCGAAGCTGCTGGTCACGCCCGCGAATCCGCGCCGGTCGGTCGGGAACGGATTCGACAACGTCAGGCGACGCGGGTCAGCCGTCACGCGGGTGAACGTTTCAGTCACGCCGAACGGATAAGTGTCGGCGTATTCATCCATGCGAAAGAGCGAACTCGATCCGTAAAAGATTCCGTAACCGCCGCGCAACACCGTTTTGTTGTTGCCGAACAAGCGATAGGCAAAGCCGAAACGCGGCGCGAAATTGTTCTTGTCAGTGCGCACGATGGTGTCTGGCAAACCTACGTCAGCGGCTTTGACGACGAAGGCAGACAAGCCCGCGGTCGTGATGCGCGCGTTGAAATCGGCTTCTGACAACTGGCCTGTACCCGCGACGACGATCTTGCCGAGCGACGGAATGAATTCAGCCAGCGCGCCGAATTTCTCGCGCGGCTGTTTCATCAGGTCATAACGTACGCCCAGATTGAGCGTCAGATTGCGCGAAGCCTTCCAGTCATCCTGCGCAAAGCCCGCATAGTTCGACACCAGATGATAAGGCCCGGTCGCATCGAGTTGGCGACGGTCGCTGTCAATCCAGCCAAGCATGAAATCGGCGACGGGGTGTCCGGTGAAACGTCCGAGAAAATTCACTCGTCCGCGCGTGTCGCCATAACTGCGCGAAAAATATTGCATACGCAAAAAGTCGCCGCCGAACTTGAACGAATGCGCGCCCTTAATCCAAGTCATTGTGCCAGCGTATTGATAGTTATTGACCGCCCAGATTTTCGGAATGTCGTTAGCCGGGCCCAGCGGCATATAACCCGTCAGCACCAGATAAGGCGGGCCCGCCGCCACCGGATTATTCGTGCCACCTTTGAATCCGGTCTCTGCCGCCCAATCGCTGCTCTCGCCGCTACGCGCCCAGACTTCGCGGTTGTCGCGGCGCGAATAATTGGCGCTCGCTTCCAGATACATCGTCGGCGTGAAGGTGTGCAGGTAACGAACGTAAGTCAGCAATTCGTTCGGCGTATTCGACGAGCCGAAATAAGGCAACGGCGAACGGGCAGTCACGACCGGATTGAATGAGCTGCGCTTGCGCCAGAAAGCGCCTGCCGTCAAACGGTCGCGGTCATTCAGCGAGTGGTCAACTTTGGCGCTGAAGCTGTCGAAAGAATTCGTCAGGTTGCCTTGCGTGACGTAGTTGTAAACGTTGTTGGTCAGATTGGGCGTCGGATAATATTTCGCCAGCCGCACCGCGACAGGATCGAAACGGTTCGCCGGAATGATGTTGTTGGCAAAGGGTACGCGATTGACTGTGTCGGTAATCACCTGAGGCTGCCCCGTCGCATTGGTCGCCTTAGAAAAATCGCCGCGCAACATCTCCGGCGTAGGAACCAATACGCGCTCGGCGTTGCCTTCGATCTGGCGCAACGAATCCCACGCGAACAGAAAGAAGGTGCGATTGCGTCCGTTAAAAATTTTGGGCAGCACTACCGGCCCCGAAATCGTTGCGCCGAATTGATTGCGCCGCAGCTTTAACAGTTCAGGATCGAAATAACCTTTCGCGTCAAAGATGTCATTGCGCATGAACTCATAGAGCGAGCCGTGAAATTTATTGGTTCCGCTCTTCGTCACCGCCGTCAGCATGCCGCCCGCGTAACGACCGTATTCCGCCGAGAAACCCGACGTCAGCATCTTGAATTCCTGAATGCTCTCAATCGGCGGATTGATGACGACGCCCGTGTTGCGGCGCTGCGTATTGTTCATGCCGTCGAGCAAGAAGCCCGTGTTGTCGCCACGTCCGCCGTTGACCGAGAACGAGCCGTCGCCGCCGTCGCCGCGCGGAATCACGCCGCCGGTGAGCAACGCCAGATCACTGAAGTTGCGTCCGTCGAGCGGCAGTTCGGCAATTTCCGCGGCGGTCGTGACTTCACCCCGCGCACCCGTTTCGGTATTCAACGCCGAAGGCGCATCGGTGATGTTGACGGTTTCGGTCGCCGCGCCGATTTCTAAACGAATGTCCATGCGCAAGGTCTGCCCTACTTCCAACGAGAAGCCTTCGCGCTTGTAAGTGCGAAACCCGGTCGCTTGCGCTTCGAGCACATGACTCGTGGGTTGCAGATAAGGCAACGCGAAATCGCCGGATTCATTGGTCACTGTTTGCTGGCTGATGCTTGTACCCAGATTGGTGACCTTGATCGTAGCGCCCGCGACCACCGCGCCGTTGGCGTCGGTCACGCGGCCCGTTACGCCCGCCGTAGGCGTTTGCCCAGCAGCAGTGCCAGCAGCAATATTTGATAAAGCGAATGCCGCCAGCAACAAGGCCAGCGTGAGTGCGTAGTTTTTCATAACCATCTCCGGTGATAAGGGTTGTGCCAACAAGAATTGTCAGCCATCGCATTCTAGGGAAAACCAGATTGATTGGCTATGGCTTATCGAGTGCGGCTAAGGCAAACCAACATAATTTTCTGCCAGTGCTGTGGCTGCCGCTCGCGAACTCACTACGTAATCCAATTCAGACAGTTGCAATCGTTGCTGAAAATCACTCTGCTCAGGAAAGCGATGCAACAACGAAGTCATCCACCACGAGAAATGCTGAACGCGCCAAACGCGGCGCAAACAGGTCGTCGAATAAGCCGCCAGCAATTCCCGCTGGCCCGCCTGATAAAAAGCTGCGAACGCTTGCGACAAAACGCGCACGTCGGCCATCGCCAGATTCATGCCTTTCGCTCCCGTTGGCGGAACGATGTGCGCGGCATCGCCTGCCAAAAACAACTTGCCGAATTGCATCGGTTCCGCGACGAAGCTGCGCATCGGCGTAACGCCTTTTTGCAGGATCGTACCTTCAGTCAGTTGCAAGCTGGTATCAGCGCCCAGACGTAATTCCAACTCTTCCCAAATGCGCGCGTCAGGCCAGTGCGCGATGTCTTCGTCTGGCGCACATTGCAAATAAAGCCGCGTGATCTCTGGCGTACGCATACTGAACAACGCAAAGCCGCGCGGATGATGGCAATAGATCAATTCATCGGAAGGAGGTTTCGATTGCGCCAGAATGCCGAGCCAGCCAAAGGGGTAAACCCGTTCATAAATTTGCAACGCACTGGCGGGAATCGCTGAACGCGCAATGCCGTGAAAGCCGTCGCATCCGCCAATGAAATCACAAGCGATCTCGTGTGACTCGCCGTCTTTGCGAAAGCGAATCTTCGGCGCGTCGGAATCAAGGTCGTGCAGGCTGGTGGCTTCGGCTTCAAAGTGCAGCGGCAAGCCCGCGTCGAGCCGCACTTGAATCAAATCCTTCACGACTTCCTGTTGGCCGTAAACCGTGATCGCGCGCCCGCCCGTCAGTTCGTGTAAATCAAGGCGATGCCGCGCGTTGTTAAAACTTAGTTCAAGGCCGTGATGAACCAACCCTTGCCGCCGCATGCGTTCGCCGACACCGGCTTCGTTCAGCGTGTCAACGGTTCCCTGTTCCAACACTCCGGCACGCACGCGGCTCTCGACATACTCGCGGCTGCGGCTTTCGATCACGATGGATTCGATGCCTTGCCGATGCAACAAGTGTGCAAGCAACAAGCCCGCCGGGCCTGCGCCGATGATGCCGACCTGCGTTTTGATCAATTACGTCACCGTATAAAAGTCCAACAACACAGCCGCTTTGGTGCGTACGCCGGAACACACAGCGACGACGCGATTCAACCAATCGTATTTAGCAGCGCCCGTTTCAAACACCGGCACGGCGCGAAAGTAATACTTCGCCGGATCAACTTCATCGCCGCGCGCGATGGCCGCCAACACTTCGGGCGAGCCATGCCGCACGCCGGTGTTACGCACATAAATCAACGCGCCGTCTTCGGTGCGCAGCGTGTAACGCGCTTCGAGCAACGCCGTACCGTCTGCCGCGACGATTTGCCAATCTGCGCCGCCTGGCAAAACTTCGCCGCGCAAGCGCGCGCCTTCTACGCGCCCGCCCGTGATCGGGATGATGCGGCGTTCGCCCGTCAGCACCTTGCCGATGCTTTGCGGCGGAGCCAGCGTGATGCTCAGGTGCGCGAGCAACTCAAGTTTTGGCGTGACTGGTTTCAAGTCCATAGATTCACCTTTTAACCCCAGACTTCGCGCGCCGTTTCGGCCACCAACTTTAACTTGGCTTCCTGATCGGCAGGCGTAACAAGATTGCCTTCGAGCGTCGAAGCAAAGCCGCACTGCGGACTGAGCGCCAACCGGTCGAGCGAAATATATTGCGCAGCTTCGTTGATGCGGCGTTTGAGTTCGTCCTGACTTTCGAGTTCAGGTTTTTTAGTGCTGACCAGTCCTAAAACGCCGACGCGATCTTCGGGCACTTCGGCCAGCGGCTCGAATCCGCCCGAACGCGCATCGTCGAATTCGAGCAGGAAGCGGTCGAACTTGGTTTGCTGAAAGACTTTCGTAATCGGGCCGTAATCGCCTTGCGCGTAAAACTTGCTCTGGTTGTTGCCGCGACACAGATGCAAACCGAACTGAACGGTAGCCCCCTTGCCTGAAAGCTGGCTGATGATTGCGTTATCCATCTCGATAGAAAGGTCGAGCAAGCGGTCGGGATCGTTGCCGCGTTGCCGATAGCCCTCACGCAACGCCGGATCAAGCAACGCAGTATATTGCGGTGAATCAATTTGAATATATTGGCAGCCGAGGCGAATCAGTTCGTCAATTTCGCCGCGCAAAATGTCTACGAGATCGGCGAGGTAAGCGTCCACCGTGGCGTATGCGCCTTTCGATTTGTCTGCGTCGTAATAGGCCGCCGCCTGTTGCGCACTGACCAGCGTCGTCTTCGCCGGGCGCGTCGTACTCGCGCGCAGCCAGGTGAACTCTTCGGCGCACATATGCCGCTTGCGCTGTAACTTTGAAACTACGACGGGACGTTGCAACACGAGTTCTTCGCCCGCGTCATTGCGGAACGGAATCGCCCAGCCGCCGTATTTGTCGAAGCCCTCGACGGCATCAATCAAGTGGCCGTAAAACGCATAGCGCCGCATCTCTCCATCGGTGACGACTTCGATGTCGGCACGTTCCTGCAACTCAACGGCTTCGCTAACGGCGCGGTCTTCGATTTGTTTGAACAGCGTGTCTGACAACTCGCCCGCTTCATGCTTGACGCGCGCGTCTTTCAAATAAGCTGGTCGCAACAGGCTTCCTACTACATCGCTTCGATACACAGTTTCTCCTTGTCAGACGTAGCGCAGACTTCAGTCTGTGACCCGTATCGCGGACTTTAGTCCGCCAGTCATGCGCAGACTAAAGTCCGCGATACGGGTCACAGACTGAAGTCTGCGCTACGTGTTAGGTGTTAATCGCTTGCGCCAACGTGCGGTAATCTTCCGGCACGTCGCCGCTGAAATGTTCTTTCAATCCAAGTTGTGCGCCCCACTCTTGCCGTTTGACGATGGCTTCGGCCATCAGCGGTTCGATACCGGCGGCGCGCAAGGTCGCGGCGACTTCTTCTAACTCGCGCGCGCGACGTTCGCCGTGTTCGATAACGCGGCTCATGCAATAGCCCGCCAGCTTGCTCCAATTCATGCCCGGCCACGACGCTTCGAGCGAAGCGAACACGCGCTCGTCCACGCCGTATTTGGTCGCGCCCAGCACGCATTCAAACAGCAAGGCTTCGATCCCTTTGACCATGATGCTGCGGCACATTTTGACCGCGACCGCCGCGCCGATTTCGTCAGAAACGATTTCGAGTTTCATGCCGTAAGGCGCGAGCAATTCAACAAAGGCAACCGCATGCACGCCGCCCAACAACATCGGAACCTGATGGCCTTGCCGCAACGGCACCGGAGCCATCACAGCCGCTTCGACAAAGCGCGCGCCTGCGGCAGTGACCGTCTGGTCAATCGTGCGTTTGGTTTCAGGCGAAACCGAATTGAGATCGGCGTAAAGCTGATGAGCTTGCAAATAAGGCGCAAACTGGGCGGCGGCTTCAGCGGCGGAATTCGCCGTGACAACCGAAAGCATCACGTCGCAACGCGCGGCTAAGGCTTCAGGCGAAGCGCATAAGACCACTTCGGTTTCAGCCGCGCGTGCTTGAATGCGTTCGCCGCGTCCAGGTGTATGTGTGTGCAAGTCATACGCCGCGAGTTGCGTGACACCTGCGCCGCTCAAGCCGCTGGCGAGACGAGAGCCGGCTTCGCCAAAACCGACGAAACCAATTTTGAGTTCGCTACTCATAAATAACCCCGCCGGAAAAAATCATCGGTGTCATAAATCGCCAACTGTTCAACGCCCGATTGCAAAGCATGGTGAGATCATTATTTTCCCTTCGCATCGTGCGCGCGTTTGATGACATAAGCCTGAATCGCCCTGATCTCATCTTCTTTCAATACGCCCGCGTAACTCGGCATGCCTTTGCTGGCAATGCCGTTTTGCACAATGCTGACAAAGGCTTCGTGCTGGTTTTGATTCAAGCGGCGTAGGTCGGCAATCACTCCGCCCCCGACGGCTGCTCCGCCGTGGCAGGTTGAGCAATAGGCCGTGTAAAGCATCCGTCCGCCTTGTATGACTTGCTCAGAAGCCACCAACGGCGGAGGCGCGGGAATTGGCGAATCTGGTGGCAACGGCGGTAAGACAGCTTTGCCACCGAGTTTGAAAGTGAGTACGCGCGCGATTGATTTCACTTTGGCCGCCGCCGCGATGTCGCCGCCGATCACGCCCAACACACCGCCCCATCCCGCCATCACCGTCACGTATTGCTCGCCCTTAACTGTATAAGTAACCGGCGGCGCGATGATGCCGGTTTGCGCCGCGACTTCCCATAGTTGTTCACCTTTATCGGCGGAGTAAGCAACGACGCGCCCGTCAGTCGTACCGATAAAAACCAAATTGCCAGCGGTCGAAAGCACGCCGCCGTTGAGCGGATGTTTATACGTGACTTTCCCCGCAGGCCACGCAGGCTTTTGCGTGACGGGGTTCCAAGCCAACAAATATCCGACGCTGCCGGCGACCATTTGTTTGATGGTGGCTTCGTCTTCAGGATTCGGAATCGGCAGTTGCGCTACGTTAAAGCCGCGCTTGCCAGGTTTGTAATTGGGATCGTTGCTGTAAGGAAACGCCATGTCTTGCGTAGGCAAATAAACCAAGCCTGTCAGCGGCGAATAAGACATCGGATGCCAGTTATGTCCGCCAATCGGGCTTGGCATAATCAGTTTTATTTCTTTGGAATAATCCGTCGCGGCAGCGTCTTCTGCCGGACGCCCGGTCTTCGAGTCTACGTGCGAAGCCCACGTGACGTTGACGTATTTTTCGGCTGAGATGAACTCGCCCGTCTGACGATCAAGCACATAAAAGAATCCGTTTTTCGGCGCTTGCATAATGACCTTGCGCGGCGTCGTTCCTGAAGGGTCGCCTAGTTTGAGTTCCGCCAAAATCATGTGCTGCGTCGCGGTGAAATCATATTTATCGCCCGGCGTCGTCTGGTAATGCCACACGTATTCGCCCGTGTCGGCCTTGACCGCGACGATAGAAGAAAGAAACAGATTGTCGCCGCCACCGGGACTGCGCGCGTAAGAACTCCACGGCGAGCCGTTGCCTACGCCGAGGTAAAGCAAATTAAGTTCGGGGTCATAAGCCATCGAATCCCACACCGTACCGCCGCCGCCGTATTCCCAGTACTTGTCGCCCTTCCAGGTTTTCGCCGCCATCTCAAGCGCCTTCGATTCATAAGGTTTTTTCGGATCGCCGGGCACGGTGAAAAAGCGCCACGCCTGCTTGCCTGATTTCGCGTCATAAGCCGTCGCGTAACCTCTGACGCCGAACTCGCCGCCCGCATTGCCAATCACGATATTTTTGCCCGCGATGCGCGGCGCTCCAGTAATCGTATAAGGCCGCGCGCGATCAGTGATCGTATCAACCCGCCACGCGCGCTTGCCCGTCGCGGCATTCAGCGCATCCAGATAACCATCCAGCGTCGCAACATAAACTTTGCCTTCCAGCACTGCGACGCCGCGATTGACTACGTCGCAGCAGGCATTGGCTGAGACTTCACGATTCACTTGCGGGTCATACTTCCACAGCAACTTGCCCGCAGCGGCGTCGAACGCATAAACAATGCTGAAGGCTCCAGTCGTATACATCACGCCGTCCACGACGATGGGCGAAGCCTCTACGCCACGATCTATGTCGAGCTTGTAATGCCACGCGAGGCCAAGCTGTTTCACGTTCTGTTCGTTGATCTGTTTGAGCGGCGAGAATCGTTGTTCGTCAAAGGTGCGCCCGTGCGCCAGCCAGTTGCCCTGATCGTTTTTAGTTTCAGCAATAATTCGTGCGACGGTGACGTTGCCAGACTTTTTGGATTGGCTGCTGACCGTTGAGTGACGTTCTGATATGACAGTGGTTAACAGCGTTGCAATGACCGCGACTTTTAACTTATTCATAATTCCCTCTCGAAACGGTTTTCGAAATAACAGCCAGTTTCCAGCCTGACAGTAATTAGAACTCTAGCAGGTATAACAGTGCCGCCGATTGAACTAATTCAGGTTTCATCTTTGAACCCTTCTGATATGTCAGCTTAGGGCAAATGACCTTTAGATCGGTTTTCAGTTAGGTTTACGGGAAAACCTTAAACGCGATGTAGGGCAGGTTAAGAACCTACCCTACACCCGTAAACGCAATTGCAAACCGATCTAGTGCAAATAACCGCCGCCATCGCACAAGATCATTTGCCCCGTAATCAATTCGGCGTCATCGCTCGCCAGAAAAGCGATGAGTCCGGCGAGGTGTTCGGGCTTGCCGCGTTTCTTGATAGCCTGATTGCCCATCACGCGGTTGAAGGCGGCTTCGTCTGAATGCGCCATTGTCCCTTCGGTAGCGATCATGCCCGGCGCGACGGCGTTCACACAGATATTGTCGTCGCCCATCTCTTTTGCCATCACGCGCGTCATTCCCATCACTGCGCCTTTGGCGGCGACATAAGCCATCTGCCCCGGATTTGCCAAAAAATAAGTGCGTGACGCCACGTTGATCAGCCGCCCGTATTCGCTTTTTTTCAGCAACGGATAAATCGCTTTCGACACGAGGAAGTAGCCGAGATAATTGACCTGAATAAAACGATTCACTTCTTCATACGACAACTCGTGCCAGGGCGTCTTGCCAGAGAGGATGCCCGCGTTGTTGACCAGAATGTCTACGCGCTCGTGCCGCGACGCGATGGCGGCGACGGCTTGCGCGATTTGCGCTTCGCTTGTGACATCACAGATTTCAGCGTGCGCTTGTCCGCCCGCCGCGCGAATTTCATTCACGGTTTCGGCGGCATCATTGATGTCGAGAATTTCGACGGCAGCACCATCTGCCGCCAACCGAATTGCCGCAGCCTTGCCAATACCGACTGCCGCGCCTGAGACGACTGCGACACGATTTGCTAAACGAGTCATGTGATTTTCCTTTGCTTGCCTTTGCTTGAATAAAATTAGAGTTGCGGATTCCGCAAGCTCGGCAAGCCTACGCCTGCCGCATCGAAGCCGCCGTCTACTGCGAGTATTTGTCCGTTGATAAAACTGGCAGCGTCGCTGCATAAAAATACGACGGCGTGGGCGATCTCATCCACTGTGCCGTAACGCGCTAACGGAATCGCATCGCGGTAACTGGTGCGAATGTCTGCCGAATGCACTTGCGCCGCCATCGCCGTTTCGACCGGGCCGGGCGCGACCGCGTTCACACGAATGCCGACGTTGCCGTATTCGACCGCCTGCTGTTTGGTCAGATGCATCAACGCCGCTTTGCTCGTGCCATAAGCGATGCGCAACGTACTCGCACGCAATCCCGAAATCGAAGCGATGTTCACAACGCTGCCACCGCCGGATCGCAACATCACCGGCACGCAGGCTTGCGTACACAAAAACGGGCCGTTCAAATTCGTCGCCATAACGTGCGACCAATCATCAAACGTAGTTTCGAGCGCAGGTTTGAAAACAGCTACGCCCGCGTTGTTGACCAATGAGTCAATGCGACCGAAGTGCGCGGCGATTAGATCAATGGCCGTTTGCACTTGTTGTGAATTCGATACGTCGCATTCAACCGTCAGCGTCGCCAGCGTAGTTTGATCGCGCAAAGCCTCCGCTGTTTGCGCCAGCGTCGCCGCGTCGTAATCAAGCAACGCTACGCGATAACCGGTTGCCAGAAACTTTTGCACAATCGCCAAGCCAATGCCGCGAGCCGCACCGGTGACGACTGCTACTTTTTCATTCATAGGATTTATTCCGTATTACTGACGAGCGTTCAGGTTTGCCAGCGTATCTTTTAGTTTCGCTTGTTCGGCCTGATTGGCGGGCAATTTTTTGGCGTGAAAAGCCGGAAGCAATTTATCCCACACGACGTTGAGTTCGGCTTGCATATCTTTGGTGTTCGCCGTGATCGCAATCACGGCGTCGAGTTCGGGCAGGATGATGCAAAATTGTCCGTTGGCTCCGTCGCCGCGATAGGCATTGTGGCGGCAGCGCCAGAATTGAAAGCCGTAACCTTGATCCCAATCGCGCGCCGGATCGCTGCCGTTAGAAACCTGCTTTGCCGTAGCCTGTTCGACCCACGCCGTCGGAACCAATTGCTTGCCGTTCCATTTGCCCTTTTGCAAATAAAGCTGGCCGAATTTGGCGATGTCTTCAGTGCGAACTTTCAAGCCCCAGCCGCCAAAAGTTTCGCCCTGCGGATTCACGGGCCACTCAGGATTCTCGATGCCTAACGGTTCAAACAAACGCGGCTTCAGATATTCGAGTACGTTTTGACCAGTCACTTTGCTCACAATCGCCGACAACATAAAGCTGCCCGGCGTGTTGTATTGAAAGTGCGTGCCGGGTTTGTGCGCTACCGGATGCGCCAAAAATGTTTTCACCCACGGTGCAGTCGAGGTCAGCAACTTGGTTTCTTCGTTATGGCCGGTCGTCATCGTCAACAGGTCGCGCACACGCATCTGTTTGAGTTTGTCTGACGGTTCGGCGGGCGCTTGTTCGGGGAAAAATTTCAAGACCGGATCGTCTACGTTCAACTTGCCTTCCGCGACGGCCAAACCAATCGCCGTCGAAGTAAAACTCTTGCTCAACGAATGCATCACGTGTGGTTTCTCAGCGGCTTCGGGCTTCCACCAACCCTCTGCGACAACGTGACCGTGCCGTATCAACATAAAGCTGTGCATCGAATTGACCTGCTTATCGGCGGCTTCGACGAAAGCGCGAATGACGGCGGAATCTACGCCTTGCACTTCGGGCGTACTGCGCGGCAGTGCGACTTTGGCGGCGGGCGCTGAATGTCCAATCGCAAGTGACGACAGTCCAACCAACATCACAACAAACAAAAATCTCAAACTCTTCATCAACTTTCACTCCTCATTTTTCTGCCCGAATTTTTCTATTTGCTAAAAGACTATCGCCTTTAGCGCATTCCTACTGAAATAAACCGTAACGCCTCGGGCAAGCCGGTGCGCCAATACTCCCACGTATGCCCACCGTCCCGCACTCGGTATTCGTGCGGAATGGCGCGGTCGCGCATCAACACGTGCAACAGTGAATTGCCCGTATACAACGCGCCGTCATCGTCGCCGCAATCCAGATAAAACCGGACGGCGTGCTTTTGCTTATCCGGCAAATTTTTCATCAAGTCGAGAATGCTGTTCTTACGCCAGAAATCCCAAAACTCTTTATTGCTACGCGGGTCGCCTTCTTTGCTCTCGCCCAACGCGGCTTTATAGCGGCGCTGGAATTCAGGCAGCGTCAGCTTGTTGACTTCTTCGTCGGTGCGCACCGCCGCGCTCATCGCGTAACAAGTTTGAAAGAGTTCTGGATGATGCAACGAATAAAGCAAGCTGCCGAAACCGCCCATAGACAATCCGGCAATCGAACGAAAGCGTTTTTCGGCGCGCGTGCGATAGGTTTTCTCGACGTGCGGAATGAGTTCCTTGATGAAGTAATCTTCGTACTGATATTCGCCGCGCAGGTGATTGAGATAAAACGTCATCTCGGCGTCAGGCATGACAACGATCATCGGATCGGCTTGTCCCGCGCGCCCGCTTGTATTAATGCTGGCATCAACGATGGACTGCATATTGCCGAGTTGAATCCAGTCGCTGTGATCGCCTCCGCCACCGTGTAGCAGGTACAACACCGGATAGCGCCGCTGCGACGTGTCATATCCGCCGGGCAAATAAACCGAATACTTCATTTCTTTTTTCAGGGTTTGGCTCTTGATCGTCAACCCTTCGACAACGCGGCTCTCTTGTGCGCACGATGCGATGACGCATCCACACAGCATAAAACCCAAAAACAATTTGTTTATTTGATTCATCATTTTCTTCCCAACTTACTTCGCCACCCACCGCATCGTGAACATCACGAGTGCTGAAATCAAAGCTGGAACGGCAGCAGCTAAAAACAACGCGCGCGTCCTTGCTGAAACAACTGCAAAAGCGGAACACCTGCTTGCGTTTGCTCCGGTACGAAAAACTCTGTTGCCGCCGCATAGCTTTGCGCGGGATTGATGCGGCTTAACACGCGAGCGATTTGTGATTTGGCTTTGCCCTTCACGCTCAGAAATTGCAACGACTCAGGCAGCCAGAAATACATCACCAACGCAATCATCAACGGAATCGTACCGCCTACGTAAAACACCGAACGCCAGCCGTAATGCGGAATTAGCCACGCCGCGATGAATCCGCCATCGGCGCATCACTTTCAGCAGGGTTGCCGTGATCGTGCCACGTCCACGCAGGTGTGAGAATAAAATCGCCAGCGTTCATTGTGACTCGTTCGCCTTCGACCGCCGTGTAACCATACTCAGGGGCATGTGATTCCAGCACGAAGCGCAACGCCGAAGCCTGATGGCGATGGCTGCGCGCAACCTCACCGGGCAGCACCAATTGCAACCCTGCATAAAGCGTTTGTGTAATTTGCGACGCGCCACGCAAGCCAGGGTTTTCTAAAACCAACACGCGGCGTTCGGCTTGTTCGGCAGTGATGCGTTCGCCTGCTTCGAGCAGCAAAGGACGCATCGCGTGATAAGACCAATGCGCGGGCTGCACCGGCGTCATCGGTTCAGGCGAAACGAGCCGAGCCAGTGATTCCCACAAAGGCGCGGCATGACATTCGGCGAGTCGCGCGTTAAACGTAAGATCTTGCATAAACTTTGAGTGGTTACTGCGCGCCGACGAATGAATACAGCAATTTTACGACTGTGATTGCGGTTGTGATTCAGAAGCCGCGCTCGAATTCACTGGATTGATTGCAGATCCCATACGTAACCCAAAATTGTTATTACTGCTGCCCACCAGCCTAGCGATTTCAAGGCAAAACAACCTATGAGATGGCGATATGTAGTTGCTAAATTAAGCTACTCCACAAAGGATGGTTTGTTTTTGTTGTATTCGTAAAGCGAATGTCTAGCGACTGGTGGTGAGCAGGATTCTATTCACATTGCAGCGAAAAGGAAACGCTTGACGGGGAATAGGTGGACTTGCTGAGGAAAGTTGGCTGAGAGTCTCTGGGGTTAGAATTCCTGGGAAGGGGGAGCCACCTGTGTGAGGCTAGAGGATGAAGCGCCTTGTGGAATACAGTCCATTTTACCAAGGCGCTTCAGACCTGCGGGGTTACAGAGCTTTGAGGAAAGCCAGACTAGGAGCGAAGAAATACTCGCCGCCGCGCATCTTCACGAACCCTTGCAGGGAAAAAGCCGTTGCGGGCGTCGCGCTACCCCAGTTTCTGGGCCAGTTCTGATTGCTGACCGGCCCGACGCCGATGACTGGGTCAAGGCCGGGCGGTGGCGGTGGTACGCCCAGCGGAAAACTCGGATTATTGGCCCACGTTTGTTGGGTGAATTGAAATTGTTGTTCGATCTTGCCGTTGTAAGCCATAAACAACAGGCCCACGCCGCCGGTTGGCAACAAGGGAGCCACCTTCGCGTTGAACTCAGCCAGCGACCCGACTTCAGGCAACGTGGAAGGATGCGTCTTGCGCGCCACGTCTTCATATGGAATGCCGCGGCGCGGCATTAAATGTTTGCGCTCGGCGGGTTCTGGCTCTGCGCCGCCGGTGCCGCGCGGATTCACTTTGCGAATATGTGCGTGGAAGGGACAGCGCGCACCCGGGTCGCCTTTGTAACCGAAATTATTCGGAGGCGTCAGTCCCAATGCCTCGTCAGCAAGTGTGACGGGCGTGCCGTCTTCAAACCGTCCAACGGCTAAGGCACCAGCCAGTTCGCGGGTTTCGCCAGTGAACCCCAACGCATCGGCCAGTTGCTGTTCCCGCAGCTTGAAGCCTTTGACATCCTGTTCCAATTTGCGGAAGACGAAATAGCTGCCGAAACTGATGGCTCCTAATCCAGTGGGCGCGCCGGGGTCTGGAATCAAAGCCGTCTCCAGCGGGAAAGCCGGGTTCCAGTCACTGATGCCTGCTTCGGCAGACTCCTTCTCAATGTCTTCTTTGAGCAACAAAGGTTGGCTGCGTCCGTCTACGTAACCGAAATGTTCGATGCCTTCGCCTGCCTGATTGTTCAAGGCTTCGCCTTTTTGCTGGTGAATGATCGTGCCGCCCCCTTTGGTCAACAGGTTGATCATCTCATCACGTTTGACGCGCAACCGATTCACGTTGCTGTCGCCCAACAACAGCATGCCGTCAATCTGACCTTGAAAAGGCGTTTCCCAGGAAGCCACCGGGGGATCATTGAGCGCCGTCAAGCTCGACGCCGCCTGCATGCCGTTCACAAAGATCAGATTCGTCGGGCGCGCCGTCGGCAACCCCAGCGCAACATATCCAGTGGAGGAAAGAAACAAGGACGCAAACGTGTCACCTACTTTGCCGTACTGGTGATACTCCTGAGTTTCCTGCAACTGCCGCATGGCGCTGGTCAGGTGAAAGTTGGCAATTTTGCGCAATGACTTTTTCATTGCGGAAGCCTGGGCCGGGTTAATCTTAAAAAAAATATTGATAGTCAGAGGGCGTCCGTGACCTTTCAGGATATTGCCTTGCAGCGTTTGCAGCATTTCCTGCTCCTCCTGATTCGCCAGTTTCCAGGAGATTGGTTTTGTCAGATCAATTGCCATTGCTGTTGGTTCCTTTCTGTGCTGATTAATCAACGACCGGAACAAGCCTGCCTCGAAACCCCGTGGCAAGCTCATTCATGAAATTCACCGGCGAGATACTGATGCTGAAATTAGTCAGCCTCGCACGGTTTCACTTATGAGTTACTCAATGACGTATGGCAAAAAATGGTAAAACGTTTCATCCCTCAGGATAAATGGCTTGGCTGATGGTTAGGAGTGGTTAGAAGTCAGCCGTAGGACAATCGTTATTATGTGCCGACTGCCCTACGGTTTCTCGGCGCGCAGTTAGAATAACAGCTTCAGCGCGAACTGAATCTGGCGCGGCGCATATACGCCCGCCGTCGTCGTGATTTTGCCGAAGGCTGCGTTGCCAAAGGCCGTATTCGGTTGCCCGAAAACCGGATGATTCGGCACGTTAAACATCTCGGTGCGGAATTGCAGGTTCCAGCCTTCATATAACTTGAAGGTCTTGAACAACGACGCATTGATGATGCTCTGGCGCGGGCCGGTGCCTACGTTGCGCGGTGCATTACCCAACGTGAAAGCCGTCGGCAAAGCGAAGGCTTTCACGTCGAGGGATTGTCCGCCTGTGCCTACGGTTGGGTTCGACACGCGAATGTTGGAGTTCACCAGATTTGGACGCTCAACGCCGCCGCCGATGATGCCGCTGACGGCTTGTTGATCGGTGACGGTGAACGGCAAACCGGTTTGCCGCGTCAGGCTGCCATTGGTTTGCCAACCGCCGAGCGCCGCGCCCGCTGCGCCTGTGAGTGATTTGCCGAAGGCAGTTCATAGTTCGCGCCGAACGAGAAGCGATGGCGAATGTTGAAATCACTGGTCGCCCAATCGTATTTCTTGACGTTCTCAATCGCGCCCGCAAACGGCCCGATGAAGTTGCCATACCCGCCCGTGCTGGTTCCCAGACCGGTGACATTGTCTTTGCTGTTGCCGAAGTTATAGCCCGAAGTCAGGCTGAGTCCTTTGCCAAAGCGGCGATTAAAGCTCAGTTGCAACGCGTGGTAAGTGGCAGTGCCGCCGGTCGTGAAATAGCCAATCGTCGTCACGCGCGGTGCGGTCACATCAAGGCCAAGCCAAGTAGCAACGCCAACAGCGTCAGGCAAGTCTTGCCTTTTTGTATGACAAAAAATCTATTCATAGTACCTCCTAGGAGTTTGGGCTTGCCTGTGAAGAGAAAGCAGGAGCCGCGTGAGCAATTAACAACGTCGCCAACGCGCGTTGCGATAAATACGCCTAACGATTCAGGCGCTCTTTCTTCCCAAAGCAAGCTATTTGAGGTGGTGGTGTGGTGGGATTGAATCGTCTCTAAAACAACAGGTAGTGACGACTTCAGTTGTTCCGTGCATTCGTGGTATCGGAACGACTGAAGTCGTCATTACCTTCAACTTAATCTTTCAGTCAGCCCTCATCGGTGAACTAGTAAGATTCGGCTCACTCGTTCTGGCGCGTCGTCCACGCCATGCCCAGAACCGACGCCACGACAAAGCCAAGCCGGTGTAAACCAAAAAGCACGCGCCTAACGAAGCAATGCCCGCCAGCGTTTGCCCGAATCCGCCCAGCACTTCGCCGGTGTGAGCAAAACGCATAATGGTGCGCCATTGACGGCCTTTGGTTCCGTCAGCAAATCGTTCGAGTTTGGTGACTTGTCCGCTGCGATTCAGCGTGAGGGTTTCGCGCTTGTGCGGTTCGCCGCCCATGCCGGTATCAATCACAAAGGCCAGCGGAGCCGTCGCGTCTTTCGGCAAACGTACATTGATCGTTTGCCAATCGCTGCGGTGTTGTTTGGCGCGTGGCATCAAGTCATTGAGTGTGCCAAACGAAACAGGCGCGGCGGCAGGAGCAGCAGCAGGCGCATTGGGTGGCGGCCCGGGCGGACGCGGCGGCCCTGACGGAGGCGCTTCGCCAGCAGCGCGAAAGACGAGATTGCTAGCCCACGGAAACGAAATGATGACTCCGCCCAGCACTACGACAAAAAGCGGTACGCAACACCAAAAGCCAATCACGTTATGCCAGTTGAAATCGCGCGCTTTGCTCGGCAAGCCGCGCCGGAACCAAAGCACCTGCTTGATTTGTGTCCACGTGAGCGAACGCGGAAACCAAAGGTATAAGCCGCTCATAACGATAAACAGGAACAGCAAATTTGATACGCCCGTGATGGCTTTGCCGACGGCTCGTCCTTCGCCTTCGCGGCCCAGCCAGCGATGCCAGTCAGTCATGACGTGAAAGAAATTCCGCGTGCCTTGTGCGCCTTCGCCCAGCAACGCGCCGGTATAAGGATTGACGAA
This sequence comes from Acidobacteriota bacterium, assembly GCA_043718445.1. Lineage (GTDB taxonomy): Bacteria > Acidobacteriota > Blastocatellia > RBC074 > RBC074 > JACPYM01. The sequence continues at coordinate 52,304 of JAYSVR010000026.1, forward strand.
CACCGTACGCTCGCCGCGTCCATTCGCGTTAGGAAAACTGACCGAAGCCGGAGCCGCCGCATCGGCGCGCAACGTCAGGCTCGCGGGCGTCGCACCGGCTTCACTGACTTTGGCGAGCAACGCGGCGGGCGCGAGCGGCGCGGCATTAGTCGAACCAACGGCGACGTTATAAAGGCTCTTGTCGGCGCGGGCGATCATTTGCTTTTCATAGGTCAGCAAGACGCCCGTCACTGACAACAGCAAGACAATCAGGCCAGCGGTTACGCCAGCGATTAAGTGGCACCAGAATAATATTTTGCGAAAGGCTTTCATGGTTTATTTCTCTGTCAGTTCGCGTTGCAAACGTTTCATTTCACCGTGTACGGCGTGCAAGGTCATTAGCGCGTGCAACGGATGCGCACCCGCCGCCACGATGCGTCCGGCGTTGTCGCTGATCTTGGCTGTCGTGCCGACTTCAGCCAACGCGCGCGCCGCGTCGTGGCAATCTGCGCGTAACTGATATTCCAGAGTTACGCCATCGAAGTCGGTCAACAAGCGGCGACGCAGCGCGCTGTCGTGCCTCATATCGAACAGCAGCTTGTTCAAGTGATAAGCCTCAGCGGGCGGGTGTGCATAAAATGCAAAGCCGCCTTGGTCTTTGAAAACATAAGCGGGCGGCGCGACTTCGGGTGGCACAGCGCGTTCGCGTTGCGGCAAAAAGCGTATCATCGCGTGTCCGTGATGCCACGTCGGCGTGTATTGGATAAGCTCGCCCGGCACTGCGCCAATCGCACCGAACATCACGGCCCACGGCAAAAGTTCAGTGTTGCCAACTTCGTCAAGTTGTTCTGAAGTCAAAGCCAACAGCGTCTCGATGCGTCCGTGTTCGAGTTCGGCAATCATCCATTTGTCGAAATCGAATTCCGGCTGCGGATACTTCCAAGTGCCCGGATAGTGCGACATGCCGCCGCTGGCAATGATACAAACTCTTTCTTTGCGCGACGCGACGACCTCAGCCAACGCGCGTCCGAACGCCGCACAACGCTTGGGCGTAGGCAGCGGCGGCATATAGACATTCGCATGAATCGGCACGACCGGAATCTCACGTCCACCAATAACAAACTCGAACGGCACGGCAAACGTATGCCCCAACACCGCGTCTTCTGAATAAGCCAGATCAAAATCGTTGCGCACCAGTTGATTCAGCAAGTCTTCGGCGTATTCACGATGAATCGGCAGATCGAATTTGCGTCCGGCGAATTCCGCCGTCGCGCGATTGCCCGCGACAATCGCAAACGTAGGCACGCAACCAATCGAAAACGTTTCGAGGTGATCACTGCCGAGAAACAGAATCACATCGGGTTTGGTCTCATCCAGAATCTTGCCGAGTTCGCGCATGCCCGCGATGCTGGCATCGAGTTGCGCTGGGTCTTCGTCCGGCGGATAAGTGAAAAGTTGCGGTGCGTGGCAGGTGGCAAAAGCGGCTACGATCTCACCCATTCTGATTGTCTCCCCCCTCGGTATATTCGACGTATTCGACGCCTAACTCAGCCAGCTTTGCACGCAAGCCTTGAATGTTGACACTATATTCACCGGCCTTTAAGCGCGCGCGAACTTGCTCTTCTTTCTCAACTCGTTCTTGCCCCAGCCGTGCGACTTCGGCGGCGTGCGCGCGTGGGACGATGACGACACCGTCTACGTCACCGACAACGACATCACCGGGGTTCACCTGCGCGCCTGCGCAAACGATGGGCACGTTCACCGAACCGGGCACCACTTTCAGCGGCCCTTGCGCTGAAATTGCTTTGGCCCACACGGGAAAATTCATCGTCGTGAGATCGGCTACATCGCGTATGCCTGCATCCAAGATCAAGCCGCGTATGCCGTGAGTCTGACACGAAGTCCCCATCAGTTCGCCGAACATGCCGCAGGTCGAAGGTGAAGTCGTTGCCACGATTAACACGTCGCCCGGCTGACAAACTTCAATCGCGGCGTGAATCATCATGTTGTCGCCGGGGTGGCATAAAACTGTTATGGCAGAACCAGCCAGCCGCGCCGTCGGATAGATCGGACGCATATAAGGTTGCAGCAAGCCCGTGCGATTTTGCGCCTCTGAGACCGTGGCGGAACCTTGCGCGCCCAGCGCCTTGATAAGTTCAGCATCGGCGCGCTGAATGTTTCTGACGACTACGTTTTTCATGAAATCGGCTCCATCGTGACTTGCGGATAAACGCGTTGAAAGGCTTCGGCGTAAACAATCGCGGGATTGCCCGAATTGCGTCCGCCCTGCGTGCCGCGCCGTTTGGCAACGTCGGTGTAGTAATTCCAGAGATGCGTTTGCGCATCCATGCAATGCATCGCTTTGACCTTCGTTTCAAACACCAGCGTGATGTCCAAAATCACATCCGGCTTGAACTCGCACATCTCGGTTTGATGCGGCTCGAAATAAAACACGGGCGGAGCGCCCAGATGTTTGTGTTCGCTGGGATAACCCATTGCTTGAGCATAAATGCGCGCATTCATCGTGAGTTTAGAAGTCTCGACGTGATCGCCGTTGTAAGGGTCAATCGGCGTATGCGTCATCACGCACGTTGGTTGATAACTGCGAAATTCCTGCACGAGTTCTTCGGTCAGTTGCGGCGTCACGCCCAACGGATAATCGCCCGCATTAAAGCAGCGAATCTCTGCACCCAATGTTTCAGCGGCCTTGACGGCTTCGGCGTGGCGAATCTCTTTAACCTTTTCGATAGTCATGCCTTCTTTCTTCCACAGCCCTTGCGACTCGCCGCGTTCGCCATAAGACAAACACAGCACCCGCACCCGCGCGCCGCGCGCCGCATAAAGCGCAATGGCTCCGCCCGCGCGCCAGACGAAATCAGCCGCATGCGCGCTGACAACCAACAAACGTTCATTCTCCCAACTCATTGCTATCCTCTCTCAAGTCTCAAATCTGAAATGTCAGTTTTCTTAGGAAATTGAATACTCGCTTTGGTTTGAGTGGGAATTCGCCACAAAGAAGCACATAAACCACAAAAGAAAAGAAAAATTTTGTGGCTCTTGTGCTTTTTTGCGGCGAATTCCCACTCAAGTTAAAGGTAGAATTTAAATTTCCAAACAAGCTCTTAGTGAATCAGCCCCGACGGAATCGTCACTGCCATCTGTTTAACTTCGGCAACTGAATAGCCCGCATCGAGAAAGCGTTGCGCAAACATCGCAAAGCCTTCGGCCACCGGCGGATTGGTTTTCTGCCCCAAGTCGGTCGCCAGCATCGAACGTTCAACGCCCGTTGTGCGAATGTTCGCAAAGACCGAGTCCCACGTAGCTTTGTTGGTGTGATAGGTCGTGAAGCAATGCTCAATAATCGCGCCGAGGTCGGCGAGTGCGGCTTGCTCTTCACCAGTCAGGTTTTGCGAAGGAAACTCAGCGTGTGTGACGATGACGCGCTTGACGCCGCTTTCGCGCGCAGCTTTCACCAGTGGAAAGATTTCGTGACGACCTAAATGTCCGGTCGCCAAAATCATGTCGTGCTTGGCAATGAGTTCAAGGCACTGACGCGCGTCTTCGTTGATCGCACCCGCTTCATTCAACACCGTCATCGGCGGTCGCGTAATGCCCGCCGCCGCGATCTCGCGTTGAATCTTTGCCCAGAACGGCAGTTTCACATTCGGGCCGTCGAGCCGTCCGGCGGTTTCGTTCGCGGCGTCTACCGTAGGGAACCAGACGATCTTGTTGCCTGAACGTCCGGCGATTTCGACCGCGACGGGATTCAAGCCGCCTACGCTATGATTGAGCGCGATGGCTCCGTAAGCCTCAATGCCCGGCACGCATTTGGTCACAACTTGCGCACGCTCGGCGGTCGGGATGTAATGCGATTTCAACACGAAGCCTTTCATACCGCGCGCCAGAAAATCGTGCGCGAGGTCTACGTCGTCAATGCGGCGTTCGATCACATCGGGCGCCACGTGAATTTGTAAGTCATACGCGCCTTGCAAGGCTTCCCACGCTGCGTCGGTCACTGGCGTAACTACGTCGTTATGTTCGCTCATCTTGCTCCCTCAGAATTGATGGTGATAGTGGAATGTTTTGGATACTTCGGGCGGCAGTATGCTGTTGCACTTTCGTGCGGTCAAGCCTCACGGCGAGATTCTGATATGACAGATTGATTTTCGCACCGACCAATTCTTGACACTGCCCAGCCCGGTCAGCATACTCCGGCGCACTTGCCTGAGACTTGATTTAACGCAACCAAATTAACGCAACCGGGGGAACCTTTATGAAAGAAACGTCTGCCACCGCCAGTTTATCGGCTGAAGCCTATCTAATTTTGCGCGAAAAGATTTTGCGCGGCGAATTGCCCATCGGCCAAGTCGTCTCGCGCCGCAAAGTCGCCGTCGAACTCGGTATGAGCATGCTGCCCGTGTCAGAAGCCTTGCAGCGGCTGGAACTGGAAGGCCTGCTCGAAAGTCGCCCGCGCGCCGGTACGCGTGTCAAGATTCCGACCGAAGACGAAGTGCGCGGCCATTATGTCGTGCGCGAAGCGTTAGAAGTGCAAGCCGCCAAACTTTTTGCCGAAGTCGCCACCGCTTCAGAACGGACTGAATTACAAAAGCTCGCAGCGCGCGTTGACGCGCTTTCTACCAAGGCGGGCAAAGATCGGTTTCTCTATCTGTCACACCACGAAAAATTGCATCGCCGCATTGCCGAAGGAGCGCATTGCCAACCGTTATGCGACGCCATCGAAAAAAACCAAGTGTTGGCCTCGACCTGGCTGTGTGTGCCGCGCGCGAAAGCGACGAACGAACCGTCGCGCCGCCATCAGGACTTAGCCGCTACGTTGTGCAACGAAAGCCCGAAAGTCGCGGCGGAGGCGATGCGCAAACACGTGCAAAATGCGCTGAAAAATACGCTGGGCCGTTTGGAGTCTTACTTTCTGATACGCCAAACGGCACAAACCGTTTTTACCCGCAGCCGCAAATCGTAGCTCGCTTGAGCGTTTTCTTTATAGTTCAACTCTGACATACCAGTTGCCAATAGCCTAAGCACTCAGCCACTTAGCGACGCTTTACGCTGGTGCGAAGCAACCGTTGGCTTCGTGTTCCGCACTCTTCCAAACCACACGGCGCACTGGCTACGGCATTGAGCCAGCCGCGCGAAGTCGCCTATACTGCGCGCCGCCCCGAACGTACTTAGCCCGGCATTATCGGCACGACATCAATTTAGCTTCACTGACGGCAAGCAGAGTTTCACTGACTTGAGGAACAGCAAGGTATGGCAGACCAATTCAACTACGACGTATTCCTGAGCCACAGCAGCCACGACAAAGACATCGTGCGCGCCGTCGCCGAACGCTTGCGGGCAGACGGGCTGCGCGTGTGGTTGGATGAATGGATATTGAAGCCCGGCGACAGCGTTCCGGCGAAGATTGACGAAGGCTTGGAGCAGTCGCGCGTGCTGGTGCTGTGCATGTCCGCGCAGGCGTTCGGCTCTGACTGGGCGCAGTTGGAAAGTTATACGTTCCGGTTCCGCGACCCGCTGAATAAAGGGCGGCGCTTCGTTTCGCTGCGACTCGATGCGGCAGAGATCAAGGCTTCGCTGGCGCAATTCTTCTATATCAACTGGCTGCCGGAAGCGCGCGAGCAAGAGTATGCCAAGTTGCTTGAAGCCTGCCGCCCGCCTGCTCCGCCCTTGCTTGACCGGCGCGCCGTGGAGCTAGCCTATCTGAACCGCTTGCAGGCAGAAGAAGAACTCGATCAAAACCGGCAAACGCGGCGTTACACGCAACTCGGCGGGCAGGCGCAAAAGCTTCGTCCTAAAGTCTGCGCGGCATACGAACGCCGCTCGGCGCGCGAGGGCGAGCCGCAAGCGCCCGAGCCGGTTGAGAACGTCGTTGAAACAATTCTCACGCTGCGACAAGCCGCGTTGCTCGGCGAACCCGGGGCCGGCAAAACCACTACGCTTTGGTTGCTGGCCGTCAACTTGCTCGCAACGGCACGCCAAAATTCAGCAGCGCCGCTGCCATTGTTGATTCGTTTGGGGCGCTGGACCGAAGCCGAACAAACGCTGCCGGCGTTTATGGCTGCGCAATTGGGGGAACTCGGCGCGCATCTCGAAACGCTCCTCCAAGAAAAACGCGCGGCGTTGTTGTTAGATGGCTTGAATGAATTGCCCGTCAGCCAGCGCAAAAGCAAATATCCGCAAGTGCAAAAACTCATTAAGCAATATCCGCAGTTGCTGGCGGTCGTTTCGTGCCGCCAGCTCGATTACGAAGACAAAGATAATGAGCTTAAGCTGGGCTTTGATGTCATCAACATCAAGCCGCTCGACCCGCTGCGGATGCTTGAGTTTGTGCAACGCGATTTGGGTGATGACGAACTGGGCGAGAAAATGTTTTGGGACGAGTTGGCGGGTAAGGATACGCAACAAACCTATCAACGCTTTAGGCAGGAGGTCGCCAGCCAATTGAAAGAGCCGGAACAGACTTTCTGGAACGCAGGCCGCTTGCCGTCGGGCGTGTATTGGGGTTGGCGTTATCGCGACGAAAAAGACGAGAAGCCTGACAACAGCTATTGGGAAAACTGGCTGAAGCGGCGCGACCAGCCCTCGAGCCTGATGCTGATGGCGCGTAACCCTTACCTGCTTTCGATGCTGGTTTCAGAATTCGCGGAGGCGCGCAAACTGCCGGACAATCGCGGCGATTTGTTTCGGGCCTTTGTCAAACGCTTGCTGCAACGCGAATGTGAGTCGTTGACCGATGAGGCACAACAAACGGCCTTGCGCGGCGAGCACGAAACCTTAAAGCAGAAACTTGCGGAACTCGCTTTCGCCATGCAGGTTCGCCGGAATGAAGGCACAGAAAGCGATGCCTGGACGGCGCTGCCCAAAGCCGCCGCGCTCGACATTTTGACCGAGCCGCAATTTTATCTGGCGGGCAACGCCAGCATCCTCAGCCTTAATGAACCGGTGCGCTTTTCGCATCAACTCTTGCAGGAATATTTCGCTGCGCAATTCATGGACATCCGCTTCCGCGCCGGAGACTTGCAAGCCGAAAAGCTGTGGCCGCGCACCAACTGGTGGGTGCGCACGAACTGGGAAGAGGCCGCAGTGTTATGGGCAGGCTTGAAAACCGCTGATTGCTCAGAGGTCGTCGAATGGATCGCCGCCGCCAACCCCGAAGTCGCCGCGCAATGCATCGTGCGCAGCGGCGCGCATACGCCTGACGCCACGAGCGCACGGTTGCGTGACCAATGGTTGCCGCGTCTGGCTGATCTAAATCTCGAACCTGAACCGCAAGCCCGCGCCGCGCTTGGGCGCGCGTTAGGGCAAATTATCGGCTTGGATAATCGTCAGGGGATTAGCTTGCCTGACCTCAAGCGCGACGAAAGCTGGATCGAAATTCCCGGCGGTAAGTTTCAATACGGATTAGCCAATGACGACTGGGCCGCGAAACCGAGCCAGCCAGATTTAGCTACTTTCTGGATCAGCCGCTATCCGGTCACGCACGCGCAATTCCGCTGCTTTCTGGATGACGCCGAAGGGCACGGCGACTCGCGTTGGTGGGAAGGCTTGGCAGCGAACGAAGACAGCCGCCAACCCGTCGAACCGTCTTTCAAATTCGACAATCATCCCCGCGACACGGTGAATTGGTACGAAGCCGTCGCCTTTTGCCGCTGGCTGTCGTGGCGTTGGGGCGGTGGCTATGACTTGCGCAAGATTGACGACTGGAAGGTGCGGCTGCCCACCGAGTTTGAATGGGAGAAAGCGGCGCGCGGGACTGACGGGCGGCTCTATCCATACGAGGGCGAATTCGACCCGACCAAGAGCAACGTGGATAAAACTGGTATTGGCAAGACTAGCGCCGTGGGAATTTTCCCCAACGGTGCGTCGCCTTATGGCGTTGAAGAAATGAGCGGCAACGTGTGGGAGTGGTGCTTGAGCGATTACGACAAGCCGCAAAAAGACGCACGCAAAGAGAAATTGGGCACGGATAATAATCGTGTCCTGCGGGGCGGCGCGTGGAACTACGATCGGGACGACGCGCGCGCCGTCTTTCGTAACCTCAATCCGCCGGGCTTCCGTAACGACGATCTCGGTTTTCGGGTGGTGTTGTTTCGTCCCCCTTCTGTTCTGCTCTGATCACTGTTCCTGGGCGGTGCGCGAAGCGCAGGCGCGTATGCGCCAGCCCGCTGCGCCGCTTTGGGCGCAGCCGAAAATTTTTTTGCTTTTTGACACAGTGAGCTGACTGCCGCCCCGCAGGTTCGTCATGATGCGTGCCGTCAATCGTAACAACAACTCGCCGGGCAACCGTAACAACAATACGGGTTTTCGGCTGTTGGTGGCGCGTCCCACTCCTTTCGTCCCTCTTCAAGGGCCTGAGGCACGGGCTTCAGTGCGAGTCGTCCTTTTTGTTTATCAAGAAGCGAGGCTTCCAGCATTGCTGGCCGAGTAAGCTTTGCCAGCCGCAGCGAAGAACTGAAAGAAGGCGCAGTCGAGTCCCGTCCGCACGGCCAAGCTGAATAAAGCCAAACACCGTCGGGCGCATACAAAAGCAACAGCCGGACACGCGTGTCCGGCTGTTGTCGTATCCCGCCAGCCAAGTCTTGATAGCCAGTGCAACAGCGGCTGGCGTATGATGCTCGCGCATCGAAACGGAGGTCACATTTATGGTTTTATCAGGGGTTTCATCAATGCCCATCATCAAGGTACGCGACAAGCTGACGAGCTTGCCCGAAACGCTGGCGAGTGCGCCGGGCGCGCTTGAAGTGACGCGGCGCGGCAAGCCCGTGCTGGCAATCTTGTCGTGGGAGCTTTACGAATCCATCGTTGAAACTTTGGAGATTTTAGGCGACTCAGAACAATTAACGGCGCTGCGTCAGGGCATCAAAGACGCTGACGCAGGACAGGCAATTGAATGGACACAAGCCAAACAAGGGCTTTAACATTTGCCTTACCAAATGGAGCATTACAACTATGATACAGACAGCGAGAGCCGAAGTGAGTATTGACGGGCAAGTGCATCTGCTTGAACCGCTGCACGTCACCCAAACCAGTCCTGCCATTGTGACTTTGTTGAACACTGAGAACGGTTACGCCAAACCCCAAAAAGGCAACGCCCAGACGATGTTGCAATTTCTCGAAGAAAACCGTTTGCCTGAAAGCGCCCTGCCTACAACAGACGAGATCGAAGCCCAAATTTTGGAGGCGCGCGAGTCATGGGCGTGAATCCATTGCGGGTTTATTTCGATGCCTGTGTCGCCATTTACCTGATCGAAGAACATCCAACGTTCGGGCCGCTAATTGAGGCGCGACTGGCGCAGACCCCAGAAGCGGTAATTCAGGTTTCAGAATTGACCGAGATGGAATGTTTGGTGATGCCGCTCAGAAAGCGGAATCAACCGCTGCTCGACAAATTCCGCCGTTGGTTCGACAAGGTCGAAGTGTTGTCGGTTGAACTTGAGGTGTTCCGCCGAGCGGCTCAGTTACGCGCAGATTTTGCCGGGCTGAAAACTCCCGATGCCATTCATCTGGCTACGGCATTACATTATGGCTGTGATGAGTTCTGGACGAATGACAACCGTCTGAGTCACATCGCGCCTGCACTCGTGAAAGACATCCTTTCAACGTAAGGTCAACTCTCAGCGTGTTGGCGTCTCCGTCCGCCTGAATAAAAAGCCCCGCAGTATTGCGTAAATCAGCCCGTGCGCCCTATCTTCTGCGCACTCGATAGAATTTGCCGCACTTCAAGGAGACTCCGAATGCCCCAGATAAAAGAACCTGTTCGCACTGAGACGACGTTTCGCCCTTTCATCGCTGATAAAACCAACTTGCCTGAGCTAACCATCTTGCCGCTCATTGCGGGTACGTTGTTGGGCATCGTATTCGGCGCGTCGTCGTTGTATCTCGTGCTGAAAACCGGCTTGACGGTCAGTGCCTCGATTCCGGTTGCGGTGATTTCGATTACGCTGTTTCGCTTGCTGTCGAAATTCGGTTTGCGCAACGCCTCGATTCTCGAAAACAACATCGTGCAAACCGCTGGTTCGGCGGGTGAATCTATCGCGTTCGGGTTTGGCGCGACGATGCCCGCGATCATGATTTTGGGCTTCAACCTTGAATTGATGAACGTGATGTTGGTCGGCGTATTGGGCGGCTTGCTCGGCATCTTGATGATGATTCCGTTGCGCCGCGCGTTGATCGTGCAACAACACGGCATACTCAAATACCCCGAAGGCACGGCTTGCGCCGAAGTGTTGAAGGCAGGCGCGGATGAGGCTTCGCTCGCCGAAGCCGAAGCCAACGGCACGGCCAGCATCAGCGAAACCAAAATCGGCGCGCGCACGATCTTCACAGGCTTCGGCATCGGGCTGGTTTATAAATCGCTGATGTCTGCGTTCAAGCTGTGGAAGGAAGTGCCTGAGCGTGTGTTCGGCGCACCGTTCAAAGGCGGTTCGATCTCGGCTGAAATTTCGCCGGAGTTGTTGGGCGTGGGTTACATCATTGGGCCGTATATTTCGGGCCTGATGGTCGGCGGCGGCGTGCTGGCTTATCTAGTACTCATTCCCGCTATCAAGTTTTTCGGCGATGCGTTGAAAGAACCGCTCGCGCCCGCCGCTACGTTGATCAGCGAAATGTCGCCCGACGAAGTGCGCAGTGCTTATGTTTTGTATATCGGCGCTGGCTCAGTCGCCGCCGCTGGCATCATCAGCGTGATTCGTTCGTTGCCGGTGATTTTGAGCAGCCTCAAAAGCGGCCTGAGCGATTTGCGCGGCGCACAAACCGGCTCCGCCGAAAACCTGCCGCGTACTGAACAAGACGTACCGATCAAGTGGGTCATCATCGGCATCGCCGCGTTGATGGTGATGATCATGGCTTTTCGCAGCTTGCACATGAATTTTCTCGGCGCGCTGTTGATCGTGTTGTTCGGCTTTCTCTTCGTCACCGTTTCATCGCGCCTCACGGGCGAAGTCGGTTCGTCATCCAATCCGATTTCGGGGATGACTTACGCGACGCTGTTGCTGACCTGTTTGATCTTTCTGGTCGTAGGCTGGACGGCTCCGGCTTATTACGTGACGGCGTTGTCGGTCGGCGCGATTGTTTGCATCGCGGCTTCGAATGGCGGCACGACTTCGCAGGATTTGAAAACCGGCTTTCTCGTAGGCGCTACGCCACGGCATCAGCAGTTGGCAATTTTGATTGGTTCGCTGGCGTCGGCTTTGGTGTTGGGGCCGATTCTGTTGCGCTTGAATGACACCGGCACGGTTTATGTTCCGCAGCCAACGACCACCTTGCGCGCAGAAGTTTCAAACTTGCGCGAACGCGCTGCACTCACCGGCCCGCAAGCGCGCACCGATGCAAATAGCTATCTCGTCTGGCAGCACACCGATGAAAACGGCGAAGCGAAAAAATACCTCGTCAACGAACAAGGCGTGCCGGTTTATCTCGTAGACCCCGGCATCAACGGCACCGCCGACAAACGGCCTGACGGTTCGTCGGTGCCGAAATTCGACGCACCGAAAGCGGTGCTGGTGTCATACATCATCAAAGGCATTTTGAATCACAAACTGCCGTGGGCTTTGGTGTTGATTGGCGTGATGATTACGCTCACGCTCGAATGCGCCGCCGTGCCTTCGCTCGCGTTTGCTGTGGGCGTTTATCTGCCGCTCTCGACTTCATCACCGATCTTTATCGGCGGAATGATTCGCTGGCTGGTTGATGTTTGGCTGCGGAAGAAATACGCCACTCGCAAAATGACTGAAGAAGAATTCGTTGCCGAAACCGATAAGAGTCCCGGCGTATTGATGGCGTCGGGTTACATCGCGGGCGGAGCCATCGCGGGCATCGTCATCGCTTTTCTTGCAGGCGTGCTGACCGACACCAACGTCAAGATCGAACAATGGGCCAACACGAGCAATCCGTTTTTTAGCGGAGCTAATGCGAACCTGTTTTCGCTATTGCCGTTTGTCGTGCTGATAGTGTTGCTCTATCTCACCGGACGCGAAAAGATTTTGGCGGGCAAGCAATAACTCATTCGACTAAAAAGGCTTTCGCGCTAAAATGCTGGTGAGGAGCGAAAAAGCGATGAGCGCATTACGTCAAGCAGTTGCGGTTGAACTTGATTATCCTGAGACGGATGGCAACCCGATGGCTGAAACCGATTTACATCGTGATCTGATGATTGAGTTGATTGAACAACTCAAAACTCATTTTCAGGATGATCCGCTGGTTTACGTGTCGGGGAACATGTTGCTCTATTACGAAAAGGGTAACGTGAAGAAACGGCTGGCACCTGATGTATTCGTCGTGCGAGGCGTAACCAAGCATCAACGCCGCGTTTACAAACTATGGGAGGAAGGCCGCGCCCCCGACGTAGTTTTTGAAATCTCGTCGCGCGGGACTTGGGGCGAAGACTTGCAAACCAAATGGCAGCGTTATGCGCAAATGGGCATCCGCGAATACTTCATCTTCGACCCGGAATACGATTATTTAGAGCCCGCGTTGAATGCTTATCGGTTGGTGAATGGCGAATACAAACAGTTGAAAGCATTGGGCGGCGTAGTGACGAGCAAATCGTTGGGACTGGAATTGGTTGATACCGGAAAGACTTTGCGATTGCGCAATCCAATTACGGGACAATTTTTGCCAACCAGGCAAGAATTTATGCAGAAAGCTAACGCAGAAATCGAACGCTTACGTGCTGAACTAGCGTCATTGAAAGGGAAAGAATCACGATGAAAAAGTTTTCTCTGACCACTGAACAACAATCACTTAATGACATTTCGCGTCGCTGGTTTATGCAAGAATGCGGCGTTGGCATGGGCGCGATTGCGATGAATGCGTTGCTCGCGCAGGGCGGTTACGCAACCAGTCAGGAAACGAATAATCCGCTCGCGCCGAAGAAACCGCATTTCGCGCCGAAAGCAAAAAACATCATCTATCTGTTTATGGGCGGTGCGCCCAGCCATTTAGAGATGTTTGATTACAAGCCCGAACTCGCCAAGTTTAACGGCACGTTGCCGCCGCCGGAATTGCTGAAGGGTTATCGCGCGGCGTTCATCAATCCGAACTCGACGCTGTTGGGGCCGAAGTTCAAGTTCGCCAAGTATGGCGAGAGTGGCGCGGAGCTTTCTGAATTGTTGCCGCATACTTCGACGATTGTGGATGACATCACGATCATCAAATCAATGGTGACCGATGCCTTCAATCACGCGCCCGCGCAGTTGATGATGTATACCGGCTCGATGATTTTTGGGCGTCCGAGTTTCGGTTCGTGGGCGACTTACGGATTGGGCAGCGAGTCAAAGGACTTGCCCGCCTTTGTCGTATTCACCACCGGCAAGAAAGGGCCAAGCGCGGGCAACAGTTGTTGGGGCACAGGCTTTTTGCCTACGGTTTATCAGGGCGTGCAGTTCCGTTCGAGCGGCGACCCGGTGTTGTATCTCTCGAACCCGCGCGGCGTAGACGAGGCGCTGCAAAAAGATTCGCTGACCACGTTGCGCAAATTGAACGAGTTGCGATTGGACGCAACGGGCGATCCTGAAATTGCCACGCGCATCAATTCTTACGAGATGGCGTTTCGTATGCAAAAGGCTGCGCCCGAAGCGATGGACATCACCAAAGAGCCTAAACATATTCTGGAAATGTACGGCGCAGAACCGGGCAAGTCTTCGTTTGCGAATAATGCGCTGCTGGCGCGGCGCTTGGTCGAACGCGGCGTGCGGTTTGTTCAGTTGCACCACGAGTCGTGGGATCAACACGGCTCGCTGGTCAAAGACATCAAGCAAAATTGTTTAGACACCGATCAGGCTTGCGCGGCATTGGTGAAGGATTTGAAACAACGCGGAATGCTTGACGATACGCTGGTGATTTTCGGCGGCGAGTTCGGACGTACGCCAATGGTGCAAGGCGGCGATGACGGACGCGATCATCATCCGAATGCGTTCACGATGTGGCTGGCAGGCGGCGGAATGAAACGCGGGCTGACGATTGGCAAGACCGACGACTTGGGTTTTAACGTCGTCGAAGACCGCGTACACGTGCATGATTTGCACGCGACGATCTTGCACTTGTTGGGCTTCGATCACGAAAAACTGACTTATCGCTTTCAAGGCCGCGACTTCCGCCTGACCGACGTACACGGTGTGGTCGTAGACAAAATTTTGGCCTGACGAAATTCCGGGTTGACGAAATCTCAACTTAGAAATAGTCTAAACAACGAAATGACGAGATTGGCAAGCCACAAAGTGATGTCGCTGGTGCAAACGCAGGGTCTGAAAATGACGCCGCAACGCCGTGCGATTGTCGAATACCTGCAAACGGCGAAGACCCATCCGACGGCTGATGAAGTGATGACGGCGGTCAACCGCAAGTTCCCTATGACTTCGCGGGCGACGGTTTACAACACGTTAAACTGGCTGAAAGAAAACGGGATGGTCAAGGAAGTGTTCGAGGGCGGCGTAGTCCATTTCGACCCGCACACCGCCGCGCATCATCACTTTGTTTGCAACAAGTGCGGCAAAGTCGAAGACGTAGATTGTTCGGCGATCAACGAAATTAAGCTGTGTACGTTGCCCGATCTTCAAAAAGTCGAGACGATGGAAGTGACGCTGCGTGGGCTTTGCGCCGCTTGCCAAAAATCGAAGTAGCGCAATTCATTTGCAGTCTGAACGCAACTGCCGGAGCGGTTGCGTTTTTCTTGTAGTAACAATTTAGACGAAATCTAAAAACAGATAATTTCTAACAGGGAAAAAGCTCAAATGCTGATCGTGGGAGACGAGTTCCCTGATTTCAAGTTGACGAGTGAGTGAAAGGCAAAGAGTTTTAAGACATCTTGCCTCTG
>JAYSVR010000251.1:0-19427 GCA_043718445.1 Acidobacteriota bacterium
CGACAGCGGCTGACATTCGATTCAGGATGCTGGCAATCCAGCCGGGGCGTTGCCCGCGATACAACCAGCGTTTGAATTCGTACAGCATAACTATTGCTCAATTCTTGCTTTCGTCTGAGCTAATCGCCCGGCCTTTCGATTCAGGCGGTTCGCCCCAGCATCGTGGGCGCTGACGATTGCGCGTGCTGAATCGCGCTGCCCTCCGCTTCGGCTTTGATGGCTTGCAACGCACGATGCATCAAATAAACCACGCAAGGCGCAATCGAGCGCCAATACCAACGAAACCAGCGGCGCGCGCTGGCGTCGGTCGTCGCAGTGCGCACTTCATACGTCACGAGCGAATGCCCTGCGCCATCTGGACGCACGACGAAGCTGCACGCGGTCTTGGCATAACCGGGTACGTCGAACGCGGCGAACTCCCGCGCATGGATCGGCAACGCGCCGTAATGCATTTGCCAGAATTTGCCGATCAACCCGAACACGAACTCTTCATCAGATTGTTCAGCGAGCTTGACCCAAGCGCCCTGTTCGCTCAGGTCTGACAGCCGATAGCTGCTGCTTTCTGGTGGCAATGGCTGGCGGCCACGCAGCCACCGGTAACAGCGATTGGGCAAGCGGCGCAGCCGTTGTGGCAATTCGCGCAAACCGACGAACGCGCACAGCACATATGACTTGGCCTCAATCGCGGTGAAATCCAATTGAAGCAGGGCGGCATAAACTTCGTGCGGTTCAGCCGCGATGCGAATGCGCCTGATTGTCGTGGCGTCAAAATTCGGCAGGATGCGATCAATTAAATTTGGCAACATTGGTTCCGTCCTTTCGGGTTGGCCTTCGGGTTTGTTTACTACAGGCTGACTCAAGGCATTGGTTGGCAGGAAAGACCCAACTGACAAGCGCGAAACGGTCGTCAATTGGGTCTTGGTGGACACTGCCAGAATGCAGGTCAAGCTGAGAGAGACAGCGCTCAATGATGATGCTTCTTCGTACTGATGCGGTGGCCTTCGGTGTCACCGGCAAATTGAATCTCTCTCACGACCGGCGTCGCGATACCAAACCCAGCGCCGTGATAGGTGATCTTAAACGCAGCCGCTTTGTCGCGGGCGACTGGTTCGCAATGAAAGGTCGTCACGAGTTTGCCGCGTACGCCTTTATCGTAGGTGTAAACGAAGAAGCAGGGCTTGCCCTGTTCCATCAACGCGCCATCGTGAACGATCAGGTAATCACCACTTAACAAGGCTCCATGCAAAGCCACTGTACGTTCAAAACGCACGATGACTTGCTGTTTCTCTTCGATCACCGGGTTGGCGAAAGCAGCCGTCGCAACTCCGAATGCGCTAAGCAACGCAACTGACATCAGAAATTTAGAAAAGCTTTTCATAACCATACCTCCTTTATGTTTTGGACGCGCACCGGAAGGCCTCTAACGAGGTCGTAATGATGCGAAAGAAATGTCTCTTTCTGGTTTGCGCTCCGATGTCGCGTCCGTCTTGCTTGCTGCAAATATCACACCAACAAAAATCAGCCTGCGTTTGAGGAATCTCGCCCAAACCGCGCGTCAATTTGCGCTAAATTCGGTAAGGCTGCGCAGTTCAAAGCGGCGATTCACTCACAATGCACGCGGCATCACGATTGCACTGCTCAACTGGTGAAGCGCTGATTAGCAGCGAATTTCGTTTATCACTAAAGGAGTGAACATCATGACCGCTACCGCCCCAACTAAAGAATCAACTGGAATTTTGGAAAAGAGCTTGCACGTAGGCGAACGAGTCGCCCAAGCCGTAATCCAAACCGAACGTGTCAAAGACCAACTTACGCACGCGGTCGAAGACTTGAAAGAAGACGTGAAGGCCGAAGCCCAGCGCGCGATCAAACGCACGCGCCGCGCGGCAGAAGACTTGACCGAAGACACCGCCTATCGCATCAAGCACGATCCGTTCCGCGCCGTGGCTTGTACGTTCGGCGCTGGTTTCGCGTTGGGCGCGTTAGCGAGTTGGGCCGTAACGCGACGCCAAAAGGAATGCGTATGAGAAACAACTTCATCAAACGAGAACACGCGCATTGGTGGATGATCGCCCTCGCCGTTTTGTTCGGCATCATCGTTTTCTTCGCCTATCACCGACACGCTTATTAGCCGACATGTTTAACGGCGTTGCGCCTCGATTTGCGCTTGCGACAAATTGACGCCGCTCAACAACCACAACCCGCCGACGAACAGCACCAGCAACGAAAGAATCGCCAGCCGATATTGTCCGGTGAATTGATAAGCCAGACCGAAGAGCAACGGCCCCAGCCAGCTCGCTCCCTTGTCGGTAATTTCGTAAAAACTGAAATACTCGGCTTCGTGTCCCGCAGGAATCATTTGCGCAAACAGCGAACGGCTCAACGCCTGACTGCCGCCCAACACCACGGCGATGACTGCGCCCAGCCAATAGAATTGCGCGGCGGTGTGCAAATAACCGTAAAGATAAAACAACGCGCCGATCCAAATCAGCAGGCTCAACATCACAGCGCGTTTGGCTCCCATCGCTTTCGCCAAGGCGTTGAAAAGCAGGCTGCCCGCGAAGGCTACGAATTGCACGAGCAAAATCACCTGCGTCAGCGTAGCGATAGACAGCCCCAATTCTTCTTGTCCGAATTGCGAAGACAGCGTGATGACCGTTTGTATGCCGTCGTTGAACAACAAATAGGCGAGCAAAAATCGCAGCGTATGCGGCGCGCGGCGAATCTTGCTGAACGTGCTACGCAAGCGAGTGAATCCAGCGGAGAGATAATTCGTTGCGGTTAGTTGCGCTGGCGTTGAAGGACGATTGCGCAAAGTGGCGAGCGGAATCAACGTGAACACCGCCCACCAGACGCCCGCCGAAGCGAGGCTCAACCGCACGGCGCGTTCGGTCGTTAGCCCCCAACTTTCGGCTTGCGTGACCAGCAACAGGTTCAACGCCAACAACACTCCGCCGCCTAGATAACCGAGTGCCCAGCCGATTGAAGATACGCGGTCGCATTCTTCAGGCGCGGCGATTTCGGGCAAGAAGGCGTTGTAAAAAACGATGGACGGATGATAGGCAAACGTAGCCAACAGAAAGAGCGCGCCGCCTGCGAGGTAATGCGTACCTTGCAACCAGTACATCGCCATCGTCGCGCCTGATCCTACGAAGGCGCACACGCCGAGCAATTCGCGTTTGCGATTGGTCGTATCGGCCAGCGCACCTACGACGGGTAACACTAAAACTTGTAAGGCGACAGAAAGCGCGATGAGGTAAGGAAAGTAAGCGCCCGCGCGAATGCTCAAGCCCAACGGATGCACATATCCATCGGAATCGGCAGCGGCCTTCGTGATGACAGTCAGCCACGGGCCGTAAAACACCGTCACCACGCTGGTATAAAAGGCCGAATTCGCCCAATCGTAAAAATACCAGCCGAACCGCGCACGTTTCATAGCGACGGGCGAGACACAATCATTCATAGGCTTCCTCCATACATCGTGTGTGCAAACGTCAAGCCGTGAGTGTGGCTGCGTGATTTCGCGCAAGCCACGCTTACCATTGCGCAATATGACGCAGCTTTACGCTGGCATTGCGCTTGCACTCAGCAGTGTCGGAGGTGAGTTATGAAAATTCTTTTGGCCGTAGATGGTTCAGCAAGCAGTCAAGCCGCAGTGGCTTCGGTCGCGGCGCGTCCGTGGCCGACGGGCAGCGAAATCAAAATTCTGGCGGTGGCCGAGTTGCACATTATTCCTACGCAGGAGTTTGGCATGTTGCCGCCGAGCTATTACGACAGCGCGGCGGACGCAGCGCATACGCTGGCGCAGGCCGCCATCAAAGCGGCTTGGGAGGTTATCCAACAACGTACGACCACCGGTTTAACCGTGACGACCGACATCAAGACGGGCTTCGCCAAATCGGTCATTCTCGATGAAGCCGAAAAGTGGGGCGCTGATTTGGTGGTGTTGGGTTCGCATGGATACAAAGGCTTGCAACGCTTTTTGCTCGGCTCGATTTCGCAAGCGGTCGCTACGCATGCGCCGTGTTCGGTCGAAATCGTGCGGGTGAAAAAGTAAGTGCAAAGCGAGGGCTGCGATGGCACGCATTGTTATTCTAGGCGGAGGCTTCGCCGGTGTCGTCACCGCCGAAGCCCTCGCGCAACAACTGGGCAGCGAACACGAAATCACGCTGATTGCGCGGCAACGCGAATTCACGTTTTATCCGGCGCTGGTGCGGCTGGCCTTCGATCAATGTCATGTCGAAGACGTTTTCTTCGACCTCGAAGGCTCGTTGCTTTCGCAACGCATCAAGTTCATCCAGGCCGAGATTCTCTATCCCGACCCGCTCAAAGAAAGTGTCGTCATTCGCACAGGCGAACACGAACGCGCTGTGCCCTATGATTATTTGGTGATGGCGTTGGGGCGTCGTTTGGCGACCAGCGAAATCAAAGGTTTCGACGCGCACGCGCATCATCTGTTGTCAGTGGGTGCGGCATTGCGCTTGGGCGAAGCCGTCAAACATTTTCACGCAGGCCGCGCCGTCATTGGGTATTGCCCCGAAGCACGACTGGTCGTACCCGTGTTTGAAACGGCCTTCGCGCTGGATCGCGTATTGCGCGAGCGCGGCGAACGCGCGGCTACGCAAATCAACATCGTTAGTCCGGGCAAGCTCGGCGAATTTTTAGGCGGTGAGGAATTGCTGCCCGCTTTGCAAAAGGCGCTGGCGAAACACGACATCAACGTTACGACTGAGTTCCCTGTTGACCTGATCGGCGAAAGTGAGATCTGGGCGCGCGACAATCGGCGAATGCCTTACGATTTGTTGATGTTGATTCCGCCCTTCGCTGGGCCGGATGAAGTTGCTTATCGCGGCTTGACCGACGAAACCGGCTTCGTCCGCGTAGACCGACAGATGCGCGTGCGCGGCGCGCGCAACGTATACGCCGCCGGAGATTGCGTGAGTTTGATCGGGCCGAAGATGGGCCACCTCGCCGTGCTGCAAGCCGACGTCGTCGCCGCCAACCTCATCGCCGAACTCAGTGGACGCGAACCCGAAGCGCGCTACGAACACGAACTCACGCTCATCATCAACGAAGAAGGCGAGGATTCACTTTTCTTTCACAAGGAACTTTGGGATGGTGGGCGGGGGACGATTCGACAAGGCCGTTTTTGGAGTTGGGCGAAACAAATCCACACCAGCTATTGGGCGCGGGCGCATAAACTCAGCCCGATTGAAAAAGCTAACCACCCTGCTGAAAGCGACTCCTGAAGGCAGAAGACAACGCCGAAATAACGGAACAACCGGAAGTTGCTCTATTTTTTCCTTTTCCTTCTGCTCCGTTATTTCCGTCTGTTCCGTACTCCCAAAAAAGCCTTCGTCAGCCGCGCACGACTTCGACAGAACATCCAGCGCGTGCGGCAACACCTGCTGAAACGCTGCCGATCATCATGCGTTCGAAACGTCCCATGCCGCGTCCGCCCACGAAGATCACATCGGCTTGCCAGCGTTCGGCTTCGTCGCAGAGCAGCTTTTTCGACTCTACGTCTTTCACGATGGATGAAGCATACAAGCCTGTCGTACTCAGCAACGCTTCGCCGTGTTGCATCATGTCTGAGATGCAGGTGCGTTCATCGGCGAGCCATTTTTCGAGCGTCAACATTGTTTGTTGCGATGAGGCGGGCAAAGTGTAAAGCGCGCCGTTCACCAGTCGCGCCTCGCTGCCGCTTGCAGCCATTCGCGCTCGTTCAAATCGTCACTGTCGGGGCTTTCGGGAGGCAAAACGACACGGCGGTCTTCGCTGATGTTGCCAGCAAAACGATTGGGACGGGCCTTGCTGTAATCAAGGTCATACGCGGATTCGTCGTCCTCCCAAGCGTGATTGATAACGTGTTCGGTTAAGTCTTCGGTGTCATCGCCCATACACCAATCATCTTTGTCTTGGTGGAGAGCCGTAATTCGTTCTAACAACTTCATATCGGTTCTCCATTGTCGGTTTAAAATTCGAGCTATCGGCCTTAGCTCCGTTGGGAGCGGCATGTTTATAGAATGCGAGCGACCAATTCCCCAAGCTCCGTTAGGAGCGATATGTGCCGCAGATGCCGCTCCTAACGGAGCTAATCAGCTTTTTTCGCCTCAAGCTATAAACATGCCGCTCCTAACGGAGCTAATCTGACAACAATATCTACGTTCGTAAAAATCCGGAAATAATTTCGTGAACTCCTCAGCCCGTGCAACAGGCTTCCCGCGCAGCGGCGATTAGGCCAGTCGTTCACGGCTGGTACGAACGCGAACGAATGTCGCAAGGGCGTTTTAACGTCCTTGCTCGGTGAGCTTAAGCCGCAATGCTTCGTGGCTAAAGCCGATTGGGGAAGCACGCTGAAGCGCGCTGAACGATTTTCCCGCTGCCTCACCAGTCGTGAACGACTGGCCTAATTGCCCTGCGGGAAAGCCCGTTGTCACGGGCTGAAGCGACCGATGGTTTTGAAACCAAGATCAAAGAACTTCTTGATTAGACGGATGTCAGGCACGTCGTTGCTTTCGAATAACTTGCGGCACGACTGGTTGCGGCATTGCCGAAATCAAAGCGCGCAATGCCTTGTTCACTGATTCCGGCGTAGTGAAAACCTGCGAAACCTCTGGGTCGAGCAATACGACCACGCGGTCTTTGCTGATGTTGCCTGCGAAACGGTTGGGACGGGCTTTGCTGTAATCAAAGTCATATTCCGGCAGCATTTCTTCAGACTCGGTTTTTAAGGTATTAGAACTCGGCGTTTTCTTCATATTTCTTACGTTCCTTTCTGGTTGGGAAGCGCGCACTTTCAATCCAGAGCTTGGTGACCAGTTCGAGTTCTTCCAAACATTCCAGCATTGTCTCACCTTGAGCCAAACAGCCTTTCAGTGCGGGAGCTTCGGCCACATAACCGCCTTCTTCGGCGGGATAAATTACTACTGGGTATTTAATCGGTTTATTCACGGCAATTGCTTTCGAATTTTCCAAACATAGCCCGTGCAACGGGCTTCCCGCGAAGCGGCAAGTAGGCCAGTCGTTCACGACTGGTACGAGTGCGGACGAATAATCGCAAGGGCGTTTTAACGTCCTTGCTCGGTGAGCTTGAGCCGCAATGCTTCTTGGCTAAAGCCTATTGGGGAAGCACGCTGAAGCGCGCTGAAAGATTTTTCCCGCTGCCTAACCAGTCGTGAACGACTGGCCTAATCGCCCTGCGGGAAAGCCCGTTCTCACGGGCTGAGAACGACCGATTGGTAGCCGCCAACTCGTCGAACGGAAACGGCACCAAAACGATTTGGTATTTCACGAGGTCAACGGCTTACCGTCTGCCAGAGTGTAAATGTCTTCGTCAGGGTCGTTCAGAAAATCGAACGCTTCGTTTTTCGCAGCCGCTTGCAGCCATTCGCGCTCGTCCACGTCTTCACTTTCGGGAGGCAAAACGACACGGCGGTCTTCGCTGATGTTGCCAGCAAAACGATTGGGATGTGCTTTGCTGTAATCAAGGTCGTACGCTGATTCGTCGTCCTCCCAAGCGTGATTGATAACGTGTTCGGTTAAGTCTTCGGTGTCATCGCCCATATACCAATCATCTTTGTCTTGATTGAGAGCAGCATAACTTAGGCAGGCTTGAATATCGTTTGACGTGAGATAAGGAAAGTCAGACAGAATTTCCTGCTCTGTCATGCCAGCCGCTAAATACCCAAGCACGTCAGACACGGTGATGCGCATCCCTCGAATGCAAGGTTTGCCTCCGCGCTTTCCTGGTTCGATGGTAATGAAATCTCGATAATTCATCGGTCGCTATCTGGCAAAGACATTATATTTGCCCTCTGTGCATTTGAGAGAAATGGCGAAGTGTTTACTGCGCTGTCAAGTGAGGCTTTGAGAATTTGCCCTTGGGCAGAAACCAGTATGCCAAGAAGATAGATTAATACCCCTACGAAACTTGCGGTTCCAGCACCCATTAATAACGGTATGAAAGCGATCTCACCATTTGTTTGGATAGCCATAGTTATTGCTGCTAGCGCAATAAGGATCGCTAATACCACGCCGATACCTTTAATCAACCCACCGAATCCCACGGTTGCTTTAGCAACCAAGTAAGCATCTTTATATCTGGTGAGCAATTCGCGCGCATGAGGGATGGGATCGCTGAACTGTGGTGTCATTGCTAGGCCTACCTCATTAACCGCAGCAGTAACAAGTGGCGTTGATTTTGGGATGTTTGGGTTAAATAGCCAGGGGTAGCCTCTTACAATGATACCCGGATTGGAAAAACAGATATGATTACAGGACTCACACAAAGGTTGAAGCAAAATGGCATTGACCTTGGAGGAATATCCGCCACGCTCCACTTCGTTTCCGCATAAAACACAGTTCAATATCATGTTGTTCTCCTTTGAATCTAAATTTAGCATTACTTTTGAGGCCAACACCCTAGCGAGCAGGGGCATAACAAGACATGGAGTTCGATCGCGCGCGCAGCATACCGCCAACCCTCTCATTCGCCAATGCCAGCCGTGCAGTTTCGCCAATGTCCTCATAAACGATTCTTTTCGCGTAACACCCGCTCACGCTTTGGCGTCTTTCGTCACAGGCGGCATACTGTCGCCTCTCTCAAATCCAAACCGTGTCCGTAGCCCGACCGTAAGCGAGGGCTGCCTCGGCGTTGCGTCCTTCGGCATCAAAGAGCGCATCGTGAATGCAGCCCTCGCTTACGGTCGGGCTACGGACACGCTGCATCAATACTATGTGGATCGTTCAACTGGCCTTGCGGAGGCCCTACACTTTTGTGGTCGGAGCCTTACTTATCGCCTTGCTGGGCGGGGTGACGATTGTGCGGATGGCGACCGACATCTTCCCCGAAATTGACCAGCCCGTAGTCGCCGTCATCTGGACGTATAACGGCATCTCGGCGGAAGAGATGTCGTCGCGCATCGTTACGCCCAATGAGCGCGGATTGACGACGACGGTCAACGACATCGAACACATCGAATCGCAATCGCTCAACGGCATCGCCGTCATCAAGGTCTTCTTTCATCCGGGCGCGAAAATCGAAGCCGCTGTAGCCCAGATCAATGCGATGTGTTCTTCGATCTTGCGCATTCTGCCGCCGGGCACGACTGCGCCGTTCATCGTGCGTTACAACGTGTCGAACGTACCCATCCTGCAAGCGAGCGTGAGCAGCGACGCGCTCAACGAACAGCAGCTTTACGATTACAGCCAGAATTTCATCCGCACGCAGTTGGCGACGGTGCAAGGGGCGTCGTTGCCGATTCCTTATGGCGGCAAGCCGCGCCAGATTATGGTGGATCTTGATCCGCAGGCGCTTTATGCCAAAGGCTTGTCAGCCGCCGATGTGAGCGCGGCGTTGAATGCGCAAAACCTGATCTTGCCTGGCGGTACGGCGAAGCTGGGCAATCGTGAAGTCAACGTGCGGCTCAACAGCAGCACCGAAACCGTCGCCGCCTTGAACGACTTGCCGGTCAAGCAGGTCGGCAACGCTACGATATTTTTGAAGGAGGTCGCCCATGTGCGCGACGGTTCGCAAGTGCAAACCAATATCGTACGCGCTGACGGACGGCGTTCGGCCTTGCTGACCGTGCTGAAAAGCGGCGGAGCTTCGACGCTGGATATTGTGCGGCGCGTCAAAGAGGCGTTGCCGCGCGTGATGGCGACGGTGCCGAAAGAGTTGCGGGTCAATCTGCTGTTCGATCAATCGGTATTCGTGCGCGCCGCCATCAACGGCGTCATCGTCGAAGCCCTGATTGCCGCGTGCCTGACCGCCGCGATGATCTTGCTGTTTTTGGGCAGTTGGCGTTCGACGTTGATCGTGACGATTTCGATTCCGCTTTCGATCTTGTGTTCGATCATCGTGCTGAATTTGTTGGGGCAAACGCTGAACGTGATGACGCTCGGCGGCTTGGCGCTCGCCGTAGGCATTTTGGTTGACGACGCTACGGTTGAGATCGAAAACATCCATCGCAACTTGGGGCAAGGCACAGCACTCAGACAGGCGATTCTGGACGGCGCGCAACAGATCGCCGTGCCTGCGTTTGTTTCAACGTTAGCGATTTGCATCGTATTCGTTCCCGTCATCTTTTTGACCGGCGCGGCGAAATCGCTGTTCACGCCGCTGGCGATGGCGGTGGTGTTTGCGATGATGGCCTCTTATCTGTTGTCGCGCACGCTGGTTCCGACGATGGTGTTATATCTGTTGCGCAAAGAAGCGCGGCTCTATCACGCCGACGGCGAATTCATTGATGAATCGCACGGACTGGTCAGTGGTTTCATTGGGCGCATTCACAACGGTTTCAATCATCGCTTTGAACGGTTGCGCGAACGTTATCAGGCGACGCTCGAATGGGCGCTCGCGCATCGCCGCGCGGTGACGTTCGGCTTTCTGGCTTTCTGTTTGGGTTCGTTTCTCTTTCTGCCTTTCATCGGTGAAGACTTTTTCCCCAGCGTAGACGCGGGGCAGTTCCGCTTGCACGTACGCGCGCCTGCGGGTACGCGACTCGAAGAGACCGAGCGATTGTTCGGCGAAGTCGAAGACGCCATCCGCCGCATCGTGCCGAAAGAAGAACTTGAATTGATTCTAGACAACATCGGCCTGCCTTCGATTGGCTTGAATCTGGCTTATTCAGACAGCGCGACGATTGGTTTGTCAGATGGCGAGATTCTGGTGGCGTTGAACAAAAAGAAACATCGGCCTACGCCTGACTATGTCAAACGCTTGCGCCGCGAGTTGCCGCAACAATTCCCGGCGCTCACGTTTTTCTTTCAACCGGCTGACATCGTGAGCCAGATTTTGAATTTCGGCTTGCCCGCGCCGATTGACATTCAAATCGTAGGCCGCGATCAGAAAGGCAATTACGAAATCGCGCGGCAGATCGAACAGCGCGTCAGCCGCATCGCGGGCGCAGCCGACGTGCATTTGCATCAAGTCGTCAACCAACCCGAATTGCGCGTCAACGTTGACCGTACGCGCGCTGAACAAGTCGGCATCACGCAACGCGACGTAGCCGCGACGGTTCTCACCAGCTTGAGTTCGAGTTCGCAAACTGCGCCGAACTATTGGCTGAACCCTGAGAACGGCGTGAATTACATCGTCGCGGTGCAGATGCCGCAATACAAAATGGATTCGGTCGCGGCGCTGCAAAATACGCCGGTGACGCCGTTAAATAATACCGGTAACGTGACGCCGCAACTGCTGGGCAATCTCGCTGAGATCGAACACAGCAACGCGCTGGCGGTGGTCAATCATTACAACGTGCAACTGACGTATGATGTTTACGCCAACGTGCAAGGCCGCGACCTCGGCGGCTTGGCGCGCGACATTGATCGCGTCATTGCCGAATTCACGCCGAAGCTGCCACGCGGTTCGACCATCGTGATGCGCGGACAAATCGAAAGCATGCGGTCTTCGTTTGTCGGATTATCCTTTGGGTTACTGTTTGCGATCTTGCTGGTTTACTTTTTGATGGTCGTCAATTTTCAATCGTGGCTCGATCCGTTCATCATCCTGATGGCCTTGCCCGGCGCGCTCGCGGGCATTTGTTGGATGTTGTTTGTCACGCAAACTACGATCAGCGTGCCGAGTCTGATGGGCGCGATTATGTGCGTAGGCGTGGCGACCGCGAACAGTATTTTGTTAGTCACGTTCGCCAACGATCAACGCTTGGCGGGAGCCGATGCGATGACGGCGGCGCTGTCGGCGGGCGTTACGCGCTTGCGTCCAGTGTTGATGACGGCGCTGGCAATGATTATCGGGATGCTGCCGATGTCATTGGGCTGGGGCGAAGGCGGCGAGCAGAACGCTCCGCTCGGTCGCGCAGTGATTGGCGGATTGTTGGTGGCTACGTTTGCGACGCTGTTTTTCGTGCCGGTGGTTTATAGCGTGTTGCGGCGGAAGGCGGTGCGGCAATCAGAAGAAAACATAAACGGGGAACTGGTGAATGCTTATGACTGAAAGTCCAACTCAAACTAATCCAACCGAAACTATCGGCAGGCCACCAGCGGTTTGGATTACCCAAGCTGTGTGTGGCGCTTTTGCGTTATCGTGGCTTTTCTTGCTGGTTCGCATCGTCTTGGGATTACCCAATGAATCTATCGGATTAGTTCGGGCGGTTTTCGGGTTATTAGCGATGAGTCTACTCGCAGGTCTGCCTACCGCTGCATTTTGGGGATTGATGAAGAGAAAGCATTGGGGCAGATGGTTAGCAATCCTCCTTCTGCTTTTGCTTTGGGGATATGCTTTCTACTCACAACTTTATCCTTCTCCTAACGCCTATAAATTCAACAATGAAGCCCAACGAACCGGGGGTCTCATCGGAATGGCTTGGGTTCACATAGTTTTGGCGACATTGATTTTTCGGTTGGCCTTCGCCAAAAAAGTTATTCGTTTCTTTCAATCATAATTCGAGCCAGAGGCATTCAAGTTGGAGTCACAACGCAACGTAAAATCAGGCCGTTCACCGCGCACCGCGCTCATCGCAACGTCATTGCTATTCGCCGTCTTGCTGGTCGTAGGAATTCTGCCGCGCCTCAAACGCAATAGTGAACTCGCCGCCGTCGCCAACGAACAGCAACAAGCCACGTTAATTGCCATCGTCGCCCAGCCGCGTGAAGGCGAAGCGACGAACGAGTTGACGCTGCCCGCTACGACTCAGGCGATTCAGGATACGATCATTTATGCGAAGACCGGCGGCACGGTGCGCAAGTGGTACGCGGGACTCGGTCAGCACGTCAAAGCGGGGCAGTTGCTGCTTGAGCTCGACATCGCTTATGTCGGGCAAGAGTTGAACGAAGCGCGACTGCAAGCCACCGAAGCCGAAGAGAGCATCACGCAAGCCGGTTCTGGTTTGGCGCAAGTGCAAGCCGCAGTCGAACAAGCCGAAGCCGCGTTGAAACAGGCGCGCACCAATTTGCAACTCGCCAAGCTCAATCGTGAACGTGCCGATACGCTGGTTGCGCAAGGCGTCGTCTCGCGGCAAGAGGCCGACGACAAGCTGGCACTGTTCGATGCGCGGCAAGCCGATGTCGAAGCCGCGCAAGCCACCGTGCGCGTCAGGCAAGCCGAACTGAAATCGCAACAATCTGAAATTGACTTGCGCCAGTCCGCTCGCAAAGCGCGCGAAGCCAATGTGGGTCGTCTCGCCGAACGGCAAGGCTTCGGAAGAGTGACTGCGCCTTTCGACGGCATCATCACGGCGCGCAATATCGAAGTCGGCGCGCGCATTCTTGAGAATGGCGCTACGGGCACGGGCTTGGGTTTGTATCGCATCACCAAGCAAGACGTGATTCGCGTATTCATCGCTGTGCCGCAAACGAATGCTCCGGCGATGCGAGCCGGACTGCCTGTCACCATGCACGTCAAAGAATTGCCCGATAAAGTTTTCAACGGTTCGGTATTCGGTACGGCGCACATCATTGATCCGGCTTCGCGCACGATGATGGTCGAGGTGCGCTTCCCCAACCGCGACGAACAACTGCTGCCGGGGATGTATGCCGAAGTGAAATTCAGCTTATCAGCCACCAAACGCGCGTTGCTGATACCCGCTAGCTCCCTTGTCGCCAACGCCGAAGGCACACAGGTGCTGATCGTGCGCAGCGATCAAACGGTACACGTCGTCAAGGTCGAACTCGGTCGTGATTTAGGAAAAGAAATCGAAGTCGTGAATGGTTTGGCGGGAGAGGAAACGGTGATTACCAATCCGACAGATGCGTTTCGTGAAGGCGTGCGTGTGCAAGTTGAAAAGAAACGTGACGGGAAGCAGTAGCGCAGGTTTGAAACCTGCGCTACTGCTTTCAGATAACAGACCGAGCTAAACCAATTCACACAGTTGCGGCAGCTTGCCAGTACTGTCGCCAATCTTCTCAGGCGAAACGCCCATCTTCTCTAACAGGGTCAGATAAAGATTCGTCATCGGCTTGCTTTGAAATTCAAGATGCCGTCCGGGTTTGAGCGAACCGTCGCCGCGTCCCAACAATAGTGTAGGCAAGCTCTCGTGCTGATGCCGATTGCCGTCGGCCAGGCCGCCGCCATAAACAATCATCGAATGATCAAGCAGCGTGCCGTCACCATCCGGCGTAGCCTTCAGCTTATTCAAAAACGCAGCAAACAGCGTCGTATGAAATACGTTGATCTGTTTTACTTTTTCGATCCAGTCGGGATTGTCGCGGTGATGCGTGAGCGGATGATGTGGGTCGGGAATATTGAGTTCGGGATAAACGCGCATGCTGCCTTCGCGCCCGACGATCATCGTTGAGACGCGCGTCATATCGGTCTGAAAGGCGATTGCCAACAGGTCGAACATCAAGCTCGCGTAATCACGAAAGTCCGCCGGAATGCCGTTGGGCTTTTCGATTTTCGGGTCAATACCTTGCATATCTTTTTCAGCGCGCGCGATGCGAGTTTCGATCTCGCGGACGGCAAACAGATATTCGTCGAGCTTGCGTTTGTCGTTCGCGCCTAACGAAGCGTTGAGGCGTTGTGTATCTTCGCGTACCAGATCAAGGATGCTTTGCCGATACTCTTTGCGCCGCACGCGCGTTGCCGCATCCAGGCTCAAATCAGTCGTGCCGAATAACCTTTCAAACACGCTACGCGGATTGACTTCGGGCGGATTGGGTGTCGTCGGCGTGCGCCACGAAATGCTGTTCGTATAAGCGCAGCTATAACCCGAATCGCAATTGCCAACGGTGCGCGAGTCTTCGCAACCGAGTTCGAGCGAAGCGAAGCGCGTCTGTTTGCCCAGCGCCGCCGCCGCGAATTGATCGGCGCTCACACCCGCGCGAATGTCTGCGCCCGCAGTCTTTTTGCAATGAACGCCCGACAGATAACTGGCTCCCGCGCGTCCGTGATCGCCCGGCCCATCGCCCAGCGCGTTGCCGTTGTTATCGTCTAAACCGGTCAAGACGAACATGTCTTGCTTGAGCGATTCGAGCGGTTTGAGAATGCGCGTCATGGCGTAATCGCTGCCCGTGATCGTCGGTGTCCAATCGCCCATCACGATGCCGTTAGGTACGTAAACAAAGGCCAAGCGCACAGGTGACTTTTTGGTTTGTGCCAGTGCGGGCGTCATCGCTTCGAGCAAAGGCAGCGCGATGGCCGTGCTGGTGCCTTTGAGAAAAGTGCGTCGTGATAAGTGTTTTCGCGTGATAAACATAATCAAATCCCTCTGCGATACTGAAACGGAAGACTGGTGACGATTTCCATCACCAGACTGGAAAAGCGGTAATCATTGGCCGCTACGTTTTTTGCGATTTTGCGTACGACTGGTTTGTCGGCACGTTCGAGTCCGCGACCTAATGCGTAAGTCAAAAGTTTTTCACTTAATCCCGTAGCGAATGCGTCGCGGTCGGTTTGCAGGATGCGCGTCAATTCCTGTGCGCCTTTGAACGTGCGGCCGTCAGGCAGCGTGCCTGACGAATCAATCTCAAACTTGCCGTCGCGCGTGCGCCATTGGCCTACGGCGTCAAAATTCTCAAGCCCGAAACCCAGCGGATCCATCCGCGAATGACAGGCCGCACAAGTAGCGTTTTGCCGATGCGCTTCGAGTTGCTGGCGCAACGAAGCAGTCGCGCCGAGCTTGTTGTCTTCGAGATTAGGGACGCCCGGCGGAGCAGGTGGCGGCGGGGCGTTCAGGATGTTTTCGAGAATCCATTTGCCGCGCAAGACGGGCGAAGTGCGATTGGCGTATGACGAAACCGTCAGCACGCTGGCTTGCGTCAGAATGCCGCCGCGTTGCGAATCGGCAGGCAAGGTCACGCGGCGAAACTCAGGGCCGCTCACGTTCGGCACTTGATAAAAGCGCGCGAGCTTTTCATTGAGGAAGCTGTAATCCGCCGTTAGGAATTCAACGATATTGCGGTCTTCGCGCAACAGGTATGAAAAGAAAAGCTCAGTTTCGCGCTGCATAGAAACGCGCAGGTATTCGTCAAAAAACGGGAAGCGATCTTTGTCGGGTTTAGCCGATTCGAGTTTGCGCAATTCGAGCCATTGGCCGCCGAAATTTTCTACGAGGGCTTCTGACTTTGGGTCGCGCAACATGCGAGCGACTTGTTGTTTCAGTAATTCAGGTTGATGCAGCTTTCCTTTTTCCGCCACGGCGAAAAGTTCTGCGTCGGGCATGCTGCTCCACAAAAAATAGGAAAGGCGCGCGGCGAGTTCGTGATCGTTCAGTTGGCGCTGGGCGGTTTGCGTGTCAGGTTCGATGCGAAACAGAAAATGCGGCGAGACGAGTACAGCTTGAAAACTTTGGACGAGCGCTTCTTCAAACGAATCGCCACGTTGCCTTACTTGTGCAAACAGCTTGAATAACCTTCCCGCTTCTTCATTCGCCAGCGGGCGGCGATAAGCGCGCCGCGCCAGTTGCGCGATGATCTGTTTGGCGCATTCGTTGGATTGCGTTTGGCAAACCTGCCACTTGCTTAATGAAGCCGCCGACGCGCCTTTGGCCTGATTCGCAGGGCCGATGATTTCGAGATTGCTGATCGTCGCTCGATTGACGGGAACACGCTGTTTCAATTTGGCTTCATAAGCTGCGCGCGCCGCTGCGATGCGTTCGGGCGTAGGGTCTTTACGCGGTGGGCGAAACGGCGGCGGCGGCGGCGCGGGACGGCTCGAAGGATTGGGGCCTTCATAATTCGAGGGCAAGCCCTCATACATTTTCAAAAACGAAACCGCGATGGAATGTTCGCCCGCCTTGAGGCGATGGGTGAAATCGGTGGTTGTCCCGCCGAAGCCCTGTCGGTCGTCTTCAAACGTAGCGTATTTCGTCGGATCGAAATTGATGACACTGACCTGTTGATTATCTATCCAGAGTGCGACGTTGACCGGGTCAGAACCGTTCGGTCTGACACCGCCAAAAAAGACATGAAATTTGTAATCGGCTTCGACGGGAAACACGTGCTTGCCGTGCCAGGCGTTGGACAGGCTTAAGCCCGTCACGTCGTAATCAGTCAGCGGCGAGAAGTTGTCTTTGAACTCAGCCCGCGTCGTGCGCAAACGCACATTGGTTGGCTTCATCGGTGGCGCACCAAACACCGCCGTGCGTGCGATTTGTTCGGCGGCGTTCAAATACTTTTCCATCAACACGGGCGAGAGCGAAAGTACGTCGCCGATGTTGTCGAAGCCGTAACCCGAATCGTCTTGCGGAAAATCATCCGCCGGACGAAACGTCCCGCCCAACAAATCGCGCACTGTGTTGTTGTATTCAGCGCGATTCAACCGCCGCGCCGTCACGCGACCGGGGTCGGGTTTGATTTCGGCATCGGCTTTTTCAAAAGCGAGTTTCAACCATTCGATGACAGCTTTGAGTTCAGCGGCGGGCGGACGCGGCAGGCCTTTGGGCGGCATCTCTCCGGTTTGTAACTTTTGCAAGACGGTTTCCCACTGTTCGCGGTCAGCGGCGAGTTGTTGGGCGTTGTCGTATTTGGCGAGATTCAGGCTGCCCGATTGCGTCGTGGCGTTATGGCAAGCGGTGCAATGCGTGGCGAGAAAGGGTTTGAGAGCGCGGGCGAATTCAAAGTTGGACTGGGCTTGCGGGGCTTGGCGCAACGCGAAAGTCGCTGCGCTCAAGGCGGCGACAACGAGACACAGACGCATGAAAGTTTTCTTGCTCATTACAGATTCTAAACGGATTCAGGATGACTCGTGGTGATGCGAGCGCAGCATACAGTGGTTTGCTGACCGAGAACAATGACGGAAGTGCAGGCCAAGAGGTTTCAGTGATTGTTGATTCAAGTGGTTCGTTTGCGCGAGCCGCGCGTACGGTTCCACCACATCATCAACCCCGAAATGAAAAAGAAAGCAGGTGTGAGTCCGAGCAAGACCCACAGCAGCTTGTTTGGTAATCCGGCGTACTTGCCGAAATGCAATGGCTCCATGTTTTTGAGCAGCCGCGTACCGAACGGCATCGTGCGCGTGTCGTCAATGCGAATCACTGCGCCAGTGTATGGATCAAGATAAGCCGTCGGGCCGCTGTCAGTGCTTTCGCCGCTGTCGAAGCGCCGATGAAAGGTAGCCGCCCACGATTGTGCAGGTGTCGCGGGTGGACGCACTACAGCCAGCGTTGCGTCGGGCAAAGCCGGTCGTGCTTGGGCGATGATCTCATCCAGTGTGAGCGGCTTGGCGTTGGGCGGTGCGGTGATGGGCGGCGTACCGCGCAGCGGCAACACGGTGCCTGCGCTGACAAACCATTTTTGTACGGTTTCGCGGAACGAGTAATAAGCTCCGGTTGCCGCAACCAACAGCAAGAAAAGCAACGTCACTATGCCCAACAACCGATGCCAGTCCCAAAGCTGTCGCTTCCACGAGGCTTTCAAATTCATCTTGAAGGCTTTGCCCTTCACATAAGTTTGCAGCCACAGCACGAGGCCGGTGAGCGAGATAAAAATCAATCCGAGTGCGAACCAGCCGTTCACTTTTAGCCCCGTCGTACCCGCAAACAAGGCGAAATGCAGGTCGCGCAACCACGCAATGAAACTCGCGTTACGATGACGTTGCCCGATGATTTCACCATTGGCAGGGTTCGCATAAAGACTGGTTTGGTCGGCTTCTTTCAAAGTGCGTGCGCCGCGCAAACTGGTGACGAACTCAATAGGAGCCGTTTGACTGGTAGGCAAGACGATCACGGCAATGCGGCGCTTTTCTGCTTCGCTCATCGCCAACGCCTTTGCATAACTGGTTTGTGTGTTTGCCGATTGATTGGCTACCTCAATTGTCGGTTGATAGAGCGCGTGTTCGATCTCTTCACGGAAAGTGAGGATGCTGCCTGAGATTCCTACCGCAGATGCGACGAGACCCACGATCAGGCCGAAGATGAGATGCAGGTTGCGAAAGAGGGAGCGAGTGTTCATGGGTTTGGCTTGTAGTGCAGGTTCTCAACCTGAACTACGTTGCGTGTTTGCCTGTAGTGCAGGTTGAGAACCTGCACTACAGTCTGAAAGCGAAGTTAGAACATCAGCTTCAGTGCGAGTTGGGCGACGCGCGGGTCAGCCGCGCCGAACATACGCCCGAAATCAGGGTTCGCATTCGCGCTGACGCCTGCCGTGTAACCCGCCGCTACCGGCGCATAAGTGCGGTTGGGCGAACCGAAGTTGGTGTGATTGCCGACGTTAAAAAGCTCGGCGCGAAATTGCAGCTTCACTTTTTCGGTGAGCGTCGTGTCTTTCAACAGCGAGAAATCAATCGTGGTGAAAGTGTCGCCGTTGATGATGTTGCGTCCGGCGTTGCCGAACACGCCACGCACCGGATTCACGAACGCCGTCGTATTGAACCAGCGATCTGCCGTTTTCGGCCCGGCGTTCGGGTCGCCCGCGAGGTCAGGGCGATTGGAACTGGCGCGTCCGATGTTGCTGAAATCGAAGGTGCTATCCACCGTGAACGGATTGGCCGAACGCCACGAAGCGATCAAGCCGAATTGCCAGCCTTC